>JAZGFE010000164.1:0-3651 GCA_036479215.1 Nannocystaceae bacterium
GTCAGAGGTGGCATCGCGCGAAAACGCCGCAAGGCCGGATACGATACCGAGGTCCTCTCTCAAATCATCAATCTGCCCCTCCCTTCAACTGCCTGAAATCATTGGAGAAACGATGCGATCGCCCTGATATTGCAGCCTAACGGGATATTTTTTTCATTGGCAAACGCGAGCAGCTCTTCGTAGGCCGTCAGCGAGATATCGACCGATTTCTGGAGGATGTCGTTTGCGTGGCGAAGCTCATTGCAGAGCCAGCGGGGGACGGCGATTCCCAGCCAGTGCATGAAATCGAGCGTCTTTTGTGATCCGCAGGGGCTCAGCGTTACCAGGACAGGCGGGACGGCACGGCCGTCTTTCTGACAGCGAAAATACAGGTCGCTGAGCAGATCCTTGCTTGCCGTGAGCGAGTAGACGGCCTGACTGATGAAGAAACTGCAGCCTTGGTCAACTTTCTTGAGGACGCGGCTGTCTTCGGTCGCGCCCACGCTGTGCCTCTCTGCAATGACCACGCCGCCCGTCGGCAGCGTCGGTTGCGTCTCTCGACGAAATGCATAGGCATCGTTGAGCCGAAGGCTACTGCTGTGTTGCCGCGAGGGGGCTCCGACCAGGACCGTCGATCCGCCTTGGTCTGAGAGGCGAGTCAGCCAGGATCCAAGGCCCTCTGGATCTTGTCCCGAAACCGAGCGGTAGACGATCTTATGGGCCGGAACGGCCGAGAGGTAGTCGTAGGCGTAGTCGAGCGGGTCGATTGTCGATCGGAACGGAAAAGGGCGCTCGGTCTCGGTCCTGCTGCTCTCATTTTGAAGATCATAGACGACGAGGGCATCGACAGGGAGTTTGGTGATGCGTCGAGCCTGGATCCCCGCGATTTCACGCCGACGTTGCTCGGAGTGCGATGCCTTCGGAGGCGTGATGCCGTAGGTGAGCCGGATTTTGGAGAGCATGATTTCGTAGGGGATGGTGACGGCCACACACGGCTTCGGAGGACCGGCGAGCTGGCGAGCTACTCTATTTAGCGTGCGGCGGCCTCATCGGTGAGCAGATGACATTTTTTGTATTTTTTTCCACCGCCGCACCAACACGGTTCGTTTCGGCCTGGTCGGACCGCTCGTCGGGCGGGCTCGACGCTCGGGTGGTCGTGGCCGTGGCCGTGGTTGCAGCCTGGACCATGAACGTGGGTGTCGTCGTCGGGTGAGTTCGGCATGCGCAGGGAAGATAGCCTGGGCGCGGCTGCTCTTAACTGGCATGAATGGTGTCGGAGAACGCGCAGTGGTGTAGCGTACGCGAATTGGGAGGTGGGGCCTGTGCGACGACGCGCATGTCTGGAAAGAGGAGACGCGAGCACGCCAAGAGCGACAGGCAATGCGGCTCCAAGGTAGCGTTTGGGGCCGCGTTTGGGGTTTTCTCGCCGTGGCCGAGGGACCGAATCAAAGCAGCGGCGACACGCCGGGCGGGGTTTCTCGCGGCGTGTTCCCGTCTCGACCTTGTCTGCGCGTACAGCGTGGCTCGCGAGGGAGGAACAACTCAAGCTGCTCATCTGCTCCATCGCGCTCGACCGATGGTGGGGGGGCCCGCGCGTGCCACATCCGCTTTCGCGCAGGCGCGGCTGGGAACGCGTTCCGGCGTCATCGAAGTTTCGCCCGACGTCCGCAGCGTCGCGTCCGGTTTGTCCCGCAGCAGCGCGTGCTTCGCGGGCCTGCATCTCCCTGCGCTGGTCAAGCAACATCGCGATGCGAGCGGGGTCGACGACGGCCTCGATGATTTTCAGCGGCCCTTCGCACAACGGGCACCTCGTCAGCTCAACGGAGAACACGCGGGCGAGGAGCCGACGCCAGGCTATCCGTGTCGGTGTCGGTGGCACGTCGGAGTGGACTGCAGGGCGGTGCAAGCCGGCCTTCGGGTCGAGCAAGGTGAGTTGCTCGATGTCGAGTTCCGCGTGAGGAGAGCGCTCGATGAAGCGTGGGAGCAAATGGTGCCGGGCAGCGACTTGTCGCCCCGATAGCGAATCACGTTGAATTGAGGAGGAGGCACAAGCGTCGAAAGTCGTGCGATCAGTTGACGGGGTGAGATTTCGGTCGAGGTTTTGCCGTAGCTTGTGGCTTGTTTGAACTCGATGCGTACGTTCCCCGTGCCGGTGCGAGAGATGGACTCGAGTGGGACGGGTGTGGGCGGAGCATGTACTTGACGCGCGAGTCGTGGGCGGTCGCGTTTGTCGAAGGCAGGCGGCGACGTGCAGGGCAACGTGGCTGCCGGAGACGAGCACGCCCTTGGAGACGGGCTTCGCTTCGGGGTGAGTCGGCCGGGGCATTTCAGCCCCAGCGCCTCTCAGAACCATCTGCTCCGCCCAAAGGGCACCCATTCCCTGCGGGTACCCACAAAGTCGCCTGACGCGCAGGGAGAATGGGCGGATGCACTCCGAACGGCGGAGGTTGAAGCGTGCCTCGCCAGGTGGAACCCGAACGGGCATCGGCGCGAGCCATAGCCGCGTCCGAGAGTGGCGGCCCCGACTGCGGAGTAGGCGCCGGTGCGCCGGCACACGAGGCGATGGAGATCGGGTGTCCGTCGAGATCCACCGCGCGTCCGCCATCAGAAGGCAGGCGCTTGGCGGTCGTGATCGGGCGGTACGCACGAGGATGCGTTCTCGAGCTCCCGCAGTTGACCGATATTTTGCCTGTTGGTAGTAGCCTGCCGCACGATGGCAGCTTCGGAAGACTCGCTCGACTATGACGTTGTTCGACGCTACTTCGACAACGCGGGACACGCAGCTTCGGCCGCGGCGAGCTACATGGCCCATGGGCAAGACCTGCCCGACGACGCCATGCGGTACCGCTTCAAGCTTGAACTGAGAACGCTCGCGGATTGGCTCGATGCGGTGCCCAAGTCCGCCGCGGTGCTCGATATTGGATGTGGTGCGGGTGCCTGGACAACGGTTTTTGCGGCCAGATACGCGCGGGTGGTTGGGATCGAGGGCAGTTCCTCGATGGTGGCGACGGCGCGGGCGTGTACCCAACACCTGACAAATACTAGGATCCTCGAGGGCGACGCCCGAATCGATGTGCCACAAGAGCCATTTCAGTTGGCGTTCCTCGGCGGGTTGTGTATGTATTTGAACGACGACGACGTCGTCGCGTTATTGATCGAACTTGACGCACGCTTGGCAAGTCGTGGTCCCATCATCTTGCGTGAGAGCACTGTCCCCGATCTCAGGCGAACGTCCGCGGGAGGCTACCAGGCAGTGTATCGGACGGTCGAAGAATATCATGATCTCTTCAGACGAGCAGGGTTTTCGACAATCGATACACGACGTAACTACGGCTACACGGCCATGGAGATGGCTATCGAACTCGTTGGGCTGCGTCGGAAGTGGTTCCCGTTCGTGCCCAAACGCTCAAAAACGCTGGGTTGGCTCACATGGTGGAGCCTTCGAGTCATCGGCCCCATGAGTTTCGGGCTCCTGCCCCGCCTGCTTGGGCGACTCCGCATTGGGTGGCCTCCGTTGCAGAATCACTTTTTTCGTGTCATCCGCGAGCCTAGGCCTAGAACAAGCGCAAAAAAAATCTGAATACTGTGAATTTACCTGAAAGTCCCCTTGTTCGTGTAGTTATGAGCAACAGCGAACACGCGCAACCGAGCGCAAAAGGCACTTTCAGGTGA
>JAZGFE010000165.1:0-5274 GCA_036479215.1 Nannocystaceae bacterium
TCACCTGAAAGTGCCTTTTGCGCTCGGTTGCGCGTGTTCGCTGTTGCTCATAACTACACGAACAAGGGGACTTTCAGGTAAATTCACAGTATTCAGATTTTTTTTGCGCTTGTTCTAGGCCTAGAGGGCTGTGCGCGAGCCCATTCGTGATCCGATGGTGCGGAACGTGAAGCAGTCTCACGCGGGGAGCATCGCGTTCGCGTTGCGTGAGAGGAATCTAGGCAAGAACGCACGAGATACGATTCTGCGGGGTACAACCCATCGTAGCATACGGTTCGCGGGCCCGTGCCTGTGCGCCGCGGCGAATGTTGATCAAGTCGAGTTCAGCCCGCTGCTTGTCGTACCCCACCCACCAGTTGATGAGCAGCGTTTGCGGAGTCGCGGACCGCGCGTTGGACGCTAGCGTCCAACGCTGAGGCCGATGCGACGCCCGAGGTTGGACGTGAAGATCCCGTCGGGATCGTAGGTCGCCTTGACTTCGAGCCAACGATCGAACTGGGGATACATCGCCCGAGCGGTGGCAGCCTCGACATAGGAATCTTTCGCAAGGTAGATTCGACCCCCCGCGTCACGTACCATCGCATCGAGTCGTCTCAACAGCTCAACCGTGTTGCGACGGATCGGGAAATCGATGGCAAATGTATAGCCCTCGCGGGGGAACGACAACAGCCCCTTGTTCTGCTTGCCCAGCCGTTTGAGGATATTTAGGAACGGACGTTCACCAGCGGACTGGATGGCAACTAGGATCTCCCTCAGTTTTCGCGAACCGTCCTCGAACGGGACAACGAACTGGTATTGGGTGAACCCGCGTTTGCCGTAACCGCGGTTCCAATGCGCCAAAAAGTCGAGCGGATAGACGAACTCCTCGTAGTGCGCAAACGCCTGCTTCCGCGCCTGCACGAACGAGATCCAGCCGTTCAGCGCCCGCATGGTCAGGGGGTTGAGGGTGATTGCAGGAAGCTCGAAGGGAACACGCAGTTTTGGGGGACCGGAGATGCGAAGCGGGTCCCTGCGAGGCGTGGTGGGGAGCTCATGGCGCTTCGCGTGGTCTCCCATGCTGAGGACACCGCGTCCCAGCTTGGCTCCCGTGGCGAAAATATCGATGGTTGCGACCGAGTAGGCGTAATTCCCATTTTGTTCATCGAGCGCGGTCAACATCTCGTCGAGTCCGCCAACCCGTAGCGCCTGCTTGCGAAAGTACGTTGTTTCGATCCGGCGTAGCCGGATCGTCGCCGACAGCACGATCCCCACCAGACCCATCCCACCGAAGGTCGCCCAGAACAGATCTGCATGTTCATCGCGGCTGGCGAGCACAACGTCGCCGCTCGCTAGCAGGACCGTCATGGAGTCTACACTGTTGCTAAAACAGCCGTGCACGTGGTGAGCCTTGCCATGAACGTCGTTGGCGATGCACCCGCCGATGGTGACGAATTTTGTGCCCGGTGTGATCATTGGAAACCAACCGCGTGGACCGAAGTGTTCCAATAGGGCTGCGAGACTCAGCCCTGCCTCACAGGTCAACGTTCCGGTTCTTTCGTCAAAGTCACCGTAGCGGTCGAGTTTGGTCATGCCGACCACCTGTCCACCGGCGTTGATCGCCTGATCGCCGTAGCTGCGACCAAGCCCTCGAGCGATGGTTCCGGAGCGATCAAGCACGGCAGAAACGTCTCGGGGGAGTTCGCGCTCGACCAAGTCGCACTCCACACGGAGGTTCGCACCCCAGCCGGAGAGTTTAGTCATGGCTGATGCGGCCCGTAGGAAAGGACGCCGCGGTCACGTGGCGGGTGATCCCGACAGAGATGTCGTGGAACGAATGGGTAGATTTTTGGAGAATGGTCACGAAGTCTTCGGGCACCGCCGTGAGGTAGGTGTTGCGCAAGTTGCCCGGGGCGTTTTTTTCACCGAACCTCGCCATGGCGAGCGGACCCGACGCGCTGGCGGTCTCGAACAGCATCCGAGTCGACGGACCGTCCGGGAACGATTCGGTCGACTCCGACATCGAGGCCTTGTTCAGATCGAGATGGAACATGCAGCCAGTTGCGCAAGGCTCATGAAGCGCCACCGGTTCCATTCCGTCGGCAGCACATTCCCTTGCAAGGCGCCGAGTCTTGCCCAGGTTCACTGGCTTCGCTCTCGTCCACGTGCCCGAACGGCCTGGTCCCTGTCTGGTCCCGATGCGAATGTCGTTCATGGCGGATGTATGGGCTCAGCTGGAACCTATCGCCAACCACTCAGCGATAGTGCGATTGTCTTGCGGGCCCAGGTTCAACCGTTGGCGCAGGCCGATCCACTCCGCCGCCCACATGGCTTGCGGATCTACGATCAAACTCTGATCGATATCGGTGACCCCACGGAAGTTGAGGGGGCAGGTACGGACTCGCTCGGGCTGGCCTGGATCCCACAGCGGGATGCCGTACTTGCGACAGATCCGAGGGCGGTGCTCGTACAGTCGACAACGCCCCTGGCTCGACAAGACCGGGCATGGTTGTCCCGGGGCGTGGGTCGAGGCTCGTCCGCCAATATCGTCTCGTTCAGTATCGGAGAGTTCGGCCAGGCCATCACGCAATCGTTCGGCTTCCAGCTCGGAGACCGAAAACTGTTGGGAGCAGCAGTCCGAGCAACCCGGTGCGCACTGGATATGCTCGCGGTACTTCGTGAGCACGGGGCCGACTCCGTCGTCGATCAGCTTCAAGTGGACGCGCAATTCCTCGCGGCGGCGATTGGGCGAGCCCGGCGGATGGAAGTTGGTCACCGGGCGCGAGCCTAACCTGGTGGCGGAGCTTGACCCGCAAAGAGATATATGTCATATAATCATGACATGTCGAGTCTCGTCGCAGACGGGGTGTGGAAGGCCCTGGCAGACGCGCGGCGCCGGGCGATGGTGGATCTGCTGGCGCAGCGGCCCCGCACGACTGGGCAGTTGGTCGCGCACTTTGGTGATCTTTGCCGCACGGCGGTGATGCGCCACCTGGCGGTCCTTGAGCATGCAGATCTGGTCCGGGTGCGCCGGGATGGGCGGGCTCGCTGGAACCATTTCAATCCCGAGCCGATAGCGCAGGTATGCGACCGGTGGGTCACGGGGCATCTTCAACGAAGCGAGCATCGTATGGCGCGGCTGAAAGCCCATGTTGAAGGGCTTCCTCCCAAACTCGTTGAGCCAGGATAGAAGGAAACGCGTATGCAGGCGAAAGAGGTCCGCAGTTTGAGTTACACGTTCGACACCGAGATCGGAGCCGGCCGGCCGGAGGTATGGCAGGCGTTGACGGGCGAGACCGATCGCTGGTGGCTCCCCGATTTTCGCATGCTCGGTCAGGGTTCTGTCGTCGAGTTTCAGCCGCACGCTGGTGGCCAGATCATAGGGCGCATGCAAGGTGGTGGCAGCCTGCTGTGGTACACGGTGCAGATGTGCCGGCCGGGGCAGTCGATCCATCTTGTAGGGCATATTGCTCCAGAGTGGGGTGGCCCTACCGTGAGTATGTTGAAGTGGGAGCTCATCGAGCGCGGCGATCAGGGCACTTTGGTTCGTACCACTGATGCCCTGCTCGGACCTGTAGGTGATGGCGGGGCGGAGTCTGCGAAAGAAGGTTGGACTCAGCTGATAGGCCGAGGGCTCAAGCCGTACGTTGAGTAGGGTACGGCACTGGTGCTGGCATGATCGATCTGGATCGAGGCCGCGATCCGTGTCGTCGTGCCCCCAAAGCGAGATCGATCCCCGTCTCGATGCACGAAGCGAACGAAGTGAACGAAGCGAACGATCGGCGGACTTGCGGTGGCGAGCGCGCGGTTGACAAGCTGTAGGCTCAAGCCACAGTATCCCTACGTGGCACGTATTCACCTCGTGGTGGGCCCGGTCGGCGCCGGCAAGTCCACGTTTGTTGCCGAGCTTTGCAGCACGAAGACGGCCATCGCCCTGGACCTGGACGACTGGATGGCCAGGCTGTTTCGCGCCGATCGGCCAGTTCACGATGTGATGCCATGGTATCTCGAACGTGTCGAGCGCTGTATCGAGCAAATCTGGAGCGTGACCGAGAGTGTCCTCGCTAACGACACCGACGTCGTGCTTGAGATCGGGCTCATTCGGCGCCTCGATCGGCAGGCGCTTTACAAACGGGCGGAAGAAGGTGGGCATATGCTTGTGGTGCACGTGATCGATGCGCCGCGAGAGATCAGGCGTGCCCGAGGCGAGCGGCGCAATCAAGAACGAGGTGAGACCTTCTCGATGGAGGTACCGCCCGCGGTGTTCGAGCTGGCCAGTGACATGTGGGAGCCGCTCGACGAGACGGAATGCGAACATCTGACGATACACCGGGTCGCACGCGACGAAAGACCGTAGCGCGACGAGGCGATGTACCAGCTTGCAGTTCGTTCTCCCCGGCGTCGTGAAGCGATGCATTCCCATCATCGCGGCGAAAACGCCGGATTGCACCAGGAACCGTCGTTCGGGTCTGTACCGAGGCGATCGTCGTCAGAATCGTGTGAGAGCCAATTCTGCCCGATATCACGGCCTGCTGGTGTGGAACTTGGGTCTTGGCGGTGAGGTCCTCTCTCCAGAGCCACCGATCTTGTGCCTTGAGGGTAGCGATGTCTTCTGTTGCGTCCATCCTGGCCGCCGTGTGAGACGTGTGCAACAACAGAGATGTAGGTCGATCCAATCGTTTCAGGTTCGGGAATGAGCTCCACAAGGAGGAGAGAGACGCACAGGGCCCCGGTGATCGGATCACGTTTTCCCTCGCAGCCCCACGACGCCTTGAGCACCGCCAGAAACGCGTTCCCACCCGCGGACCTGAGTCGGTGTGTGAATCCCGGGCGGCTTGTTCGTGCCCCACCAACGTGCTGTCCCGGCCGCTTGATCGGCCACCTTCCGGTGCCGGTGGCGATGGCGGTTGCGGTCGCGGTTGCGGTTGCGGTTGCGGTCGCGGTTGCGTGGCAAGGTGTCGAGGTCGAAGACATACGAGTCGGCGAAGCAGCCGCCATCGTCGGGGGCGGCACTGTCGGGGCAGTTGTGACGTGGCGTCTCGGGGTTCTCGTCAAAGGTCACGACGGGTCGTGGTCAGAATTCCCAGCAACCCCGCGTTGGGAAGATCGCGGGTCACCGGGTACCGCTGCATCTTGCGCGCCTGTTCCTCGTCCGAGAACATCAGCGGCCACCAGGCGATTCGTTTCGGAGTCGCTGTCGCATCGGAGTGGTTTGCACAGCGGCAACAGCCCGCCTTCGCGTCGAAAAAAGCGAGTGGATCGATGTCGAGTTCGGTGTGGGGAGAGGGCTCGATGATG
>JAZGFE010000166.1:0-4303 GCA_036479215.1 Nannocystaceae bacterium
CAGAGGTGGCATCGCGCGAAAACGCCGCAAGGCCGGATACGATACCGAGGTCCTCTCTCAAATCATCAATCTGCCCCTCCCTTCAACTGCCTGAAATCATTGGAGAAACGATGCGATCGCCCTGGCCGATCAGCGACGTGACGAGGCCGCGTTCGACCCGGAGATCGACCTTGCTGAGGGCTTGAAACTCGCCGTACCACAGATTGAGATCCGCGATTTCCACCGCCGCCGGGGGCGTTGGAGTGGGCGTTGAAGCGTTGGATCGCTCAGCCAAACCGCCCTCCGATATAGTCGCGTGTACGTTCATCCTTGCCTTCGCCATCGAATAGTTCTGTGGTGTCGGCGATCTCCAGACATTCGCCCATGAGGAAAAATGCGGTCCGGTCCGCCAACCGTCTGGCCTGCTGCACCAGGTTGGTGACCAAAATGATGGTGACTTCGTCTCGGAGTTCGCGCAGTGTATCTTCGATGCGCATGGTGGTGACCGGATCAATCGCTATGGAAAACTCATCGAGCGACAGGAGCTTGGGTTCCTGTGACAGTGCGCGGGCGATGGTGAGGCGTTGCTGTTGCCCACCTGAGAGCAGACTGCCCAGCTCGCCGAGTCGATCTTTGACCTCGTCCCAAAGCGCCGCGCGTCGTAGTGATCGCTCGACTACGGCGTCGAGATCGGCCTTCTTGCGCATGCCTGCCAAGCGGGGGCAGAAGGCCACGTTGTCGTAGACGCTCAGCGGCAGCCCGACGGGGAGTGGGAAAACCACACCGATGCGACGACGCAGCGCGCAGAGGTTGCGCCAGGATCGGACGCTTTTCCCGCCGATGCTGACGTCGCCGTCGAAACCCATGCTCGGCGAAAACTCGTCCATTCGATTGAGAACCCGCAAAAAGGAGGTTTTCCCACTGTTTGCGGGGCCGATGATGGCGCAAATTTCGCGCTCTCGAATGTCCAGATTGATGCCGGACAGGATCTCTCGACGACCGTAGCGGACACAGAGATTGCGGACGCTTACCTCATGGCGAGTCTGCTGCACTACCATTTTTTCCTCGTTCGCAGTGTCATGCGCAGCGCGATCGACCCGGCATTCATGCCCAATACCATTGCGATGAGCGCGAGTGCGATGCCAAAGGGAAGAGCATCGGGTACATCGGGTACTTGTGTGGATATCACGAACAGATGCAAAGACATGGCCATGGTTTGATCGAATACGCTTTGGGGGAGCATGGGCAAAAAGAACGCGGCACCCGTGAACATGATGGGCGCCGTTTCACCCACCGTTCGCGAAACCTCGAGAATGACGCCTGTGAGGATCCCGCTGAGCGAGTTGGGGAGCACGATCCGGAGTATGGTCTGCCATTTGGTCGCCCCCATGCTCCGACACGCCTCTCGAAAGGCCCAGGGCACCGCCTGCAGGGACTCCCGGGTCGACACGATCACCACCGGCAAGGTCATCACGGCGAGGGTCAAGCCTGCGGCGAGGATGCTGGTCCCGAAGCCGAAAAAAAGCACGAAAGCCCCCACTCCGAACAGCGCGTGTACAATGGACGGGACCCCCGCGAGATTGATGATTGCCAGGTTGATCAGCCGTGTCAGCAGGTTGTCGGGTGCGTATTCACTCAGATACACCGCCGCGGCCACGCCCACGGGTACGGATGCCAGCAGGGCCACCGCGACGAGACACACGGTCCCGAGCAGTGCCGGAAAGATGCCCCCTGATGTCATGCCATCGGTTGGGTCTTCCGTGAGGAACCCCCATGAAATGACCGGAGCGCCTTTTTCGACCAAGACGGCAAATATGATGAGCGCGGGCAAAATGATCGCGGCTGTGGTGATCATCAACGCGATCTGCACGCGCCTTTGGGTGGTGGCGTTGTGCCGGTTCAAATTCGTCGCTTGGAACATCAGTCGACCTGCCTTTTCCCGCGCACCAAGAAATCGGCACTCAAGTTGATAGCGAAGGTGATGATGAACAGCATCATCCCCAGCGCGAATAAGGCCCGATAGTGCTCCGATCCCACCGCAGTTTCCCCTAGCTCGGCGGCGATGGTGGCCGTGATGGCGCGAACCGAATCGAATACGCTGGTGGGTAGGTTGACCGCGTGACCACTGGCCATCAGCACAGCCATCGTCTCCCCGAAACCTCTCCCTACACCCAGCAATACGGAGGCTGTCAGCCCGTTCCGGGCGGCCGGAAGCACGATCTTCAGGGAGACCTGCCAGCGCGTCGCGCCGAGGGCTTCTCCGGCTTCTCGATATCGATCGGGTACGGCCTTGAGTGCGTCCTCTGCAAGGGACGTCATGATGGGCGCTGCCATCAGTCCCAAGATGAGGCCCGAGTTGAGCACGCCCAGCCCCACCGGAACATCAAAGATATCGATAATGAGCGGATTGAGCAGCGTGAGGGCGATGAACCCCCAAACCACCGAAGGGATGGCGGCGAGCAGCTCCACGAGAACCTTGAGGACTTCACGGGTTCCGCCCTGCGTGAACTCCGAGATGTAGATCGCTGCACCGAGCGAGAGCGGGACCGAGAAGATCATTGCGAGGCCCGTCACGCTGGCCGTGCCGGCGATCAGTGCGAGTGTGGCGTAGGTCGGATTGTGGTCCGATGTCGGTCGCCACGCCGGAGATCCGAAGAACTCGGCGAATTCAAAGCCTTCAAGGATGAAGCCGACGCCCTCGTGGGTGATGAAAGTGAATATTGCGATGATGAGGAAAATTGCCGAGCTTCCACCGGTGCAGACGAGTATCGCCGCAGCTTTGTCGATGTACCAGGCTGTGTCCCGACGATCCTCGTCGATGGGCTGCGGGCATCTATGGTTTGGAGCGGAGCTTGGAGGTGTTTTTCTGTAGGTCAACGTGCATCCTCCCCTCGCATGGTGGTCATGCGCTCGCGGATCTCATCGCCGAGTTGCTTCCCCACGTGGCGCAACTGTTGCCGTACCGATCCGTCCGCATCTTGACCGACAGCGTCCGCGAGTTGGGGTAGATTCCATTCGAGCAGTACGGTGGCATAAGGAAGGCCTTCTAGATGGCGTGCAGCGTCCCCGGCGAGGCACACCACCACGTGGTACACGCCGAGAGCTGCAGTACCCTGTGAGAGCGCCGCTGGGCGGATATCGGTGAGATCGAGGGAGAGCTCTTTTGCGAGGGTGCGCAATTCGGGAGCCAGGGTCTCGCCGGGACTGTAGCCCACGTCTTCGTATACGCCGCTTTCGGGGAATGCCTTGCGGGCCAGAGCTGTGGCGAGGGGGGCGATCATTGTGTCGCGCGCGTCTACAAACAGGACGCGGTAGCGCTTCGGGGCTTTGGCCTCGCCCGTGAGCTCAAAAATCGTTTCTTCGGAGATGTTCTTTGCCTGGTCACTCACGCGTTCGAGGTTGTTGATCACGGTCAGCAGCGCGAAGGCGTCGATGAGGGGAAGCGTCCCACCCTCGCGCGCCAGGAAGCGAAAAACACGACCGTAGGTGTGCTCGACCGTTTTCGCCTGCGCTCGCGTTTCGCGGGCCAGCTCGACGTCTTTCTCGGCAAATGCGGTTGTAGCTTGGGCCAGGACCGCACAAGCGAGTTGACTCATCGATCGGATGTCGGCCGCGATGGCGGTCGGAGGCGATTTCGATAGCTGTACCGCCTCTCGGGCGATGGTGGCCGCGTAATCCCCGATGCGCTCGACCGCCACGTCCATTTGGAGCACGGATGATACGAATCGAAGGTGGCCGGCAGAAGGAAGGTGGCGCGCCACGAAGGCGTGACAACGGGCATCGATCGCTCGCAGTTCACGGGTGATCGGAAGATCACCCAATATCACCTGATAGCATAGTTTACGATCCCGCCGCAGCAGGCCATCGACCGCCCGCGCCACGGCTCCTTCGACGCTTCGGCCCGCCGCGGCGACGCGGCGACGAATCTCCGCCTTGTCGGCGGCCATGCGTTGTTCGTAGCGACTCATGGTTGCACCGTTAGCAGCTCACCTTGCCGCGCGGTGCGTAGCCCTTGTCCCGGATGATGCACTGGCCGCTCTCTCCGAGAATCCAGTCGATGTACGCGGCGACAGCTCCTGTGGGCTCGCCATTGGTGTACATGAAGAGTGGCCTGGCGATGGGATAGCTCCGGTCCACGGCGGTCTTGATATTGGGCTCGACGCATGCTTTGCCTTCGCTCTTTTTGATGCATGGCATCTGAGCCATCCCCTCATACAGCGCCCAGCACTTCACGAAAAAATATCTGACGATGGATAAGTTGGTCGAATCTTCGCATCAGAGCGACGAACCGATCTGAGTTCATCGTCAGCGACAGATCGTACCA
>JAZGFE010000167.1:0-44434 GCA_036479215.1 Nannocystaceae bacterium
CGTCATCATCGTCATCATCGTCATCATCGTCATCATCGTCATCATCGTCATCATCGTCATCATCGTCATCATCGTCATCATCGTCATCATCGTCATCATCGTCATCATCGTCATCATCGTCATCGTCGTCATCATCGTCATCGTCGTCATCGTCGTCATCGTCATCCTCGCCGTCGTCGTCATCCTCCTCGTCATCCTCGTCTGCGTCAGCATCGTCGTCGTCAGCATCGTCATCGTCATCGTCATCGTCATCGTCATCGTCCGCATCGTCGTCATTTCCATCTCCGTCACCTCCATCGTCGTCATCTCCGGTACCCCCCGTTCCCCCCTCCCCGTCATCGTCCGCAAACGCAGGGCCGCACGTACTGCTGTAGCCGCTCAACGTGGCGGGCTGGCATCCGTTGGCCCAGGACGCGCCGACGGGGGTACCCGGATCAATATGGAAACCGCCGCAGTCTTCGGTGGGATCCCACTCGCCGGTCTGACCGTCGAAACAGGGCGTCACGTCGATACCGCTATCTTGCTCGATCCAAGGCACGCCCTCGGGCGCATCCAGTCCGCTATATGTCGTGAGGCCCGGACAGTCCCCCGGGCCCGCAGACGTGGCGCCAGCGACCCGCCACCCCCGATCTGGATCGAGGTCCGCAGAGAGCTGGATATACAGAGGACCACCCGAATCGCCGAAGCACGCGCCCTTCCCATCGCCCCCGATGCTGATATCACCGTTTCCCTGGACCGAATTGACGCTGACCACGACCTCACGCTTCGTCCCGTAGCCACCATCCGCGCTGGTATTGCCGAACCCTACGGGAATGACAGTTGCGCCGGCCTTCAAAAGCGCATCACTTTCGCAGCCGAACAGGATGGGGGTAAACGGGACGTCGGTGACGGCCTCGCTGAGTACACAGTAGGCCGTATCGACCCCCTGTCCGAAGTTTCCATTGAACTTGGGATTCGTCGCGCAGCGCTCGATGCCCACGGTCTTCTGGGCCACATCCGCTTTTTCCCCGAACATAATGCTGTCGTGACTTGCCTTACAGTGCGCCGCGTACGTGATGACGCGGGGGTGCACGAGTGTGGCGGTGCATCCGCTGACTTTCACCGCGCTGGGCCAGCCGCACGTTTCGACGGGCTCGCCGCCCACAATGCGAAAATCGGAGCCGTTTTCGGCGGCCTGGGACCAGGCCGGTAGAAGGGCGCAACAGGCGAACGTGGAGATGCAGATCTTTCTCATGTGTAGGTCCTTTGGGGCGACATGCCGGAGACCGGCACAGACCCCGGCAACGCCGGCCACTTTCCGACACCATACCGACCCACAACCATTGAGCCAACCGCGATTTGCTGCCCTCCACAGTGGAATTCGTTGATTGTTTTTTACATATGCACGCCTGTCTGGTTTCGGGCTCTCGGGAGACAAATCGCACGCAGTGGGCGCCGTGGGGGAACGCGTGGAGCCGGTGTGCGTTCAGCGCGCTAACGGACGGCGACGTCGCAGTAGTGGTGCACGATCCGATCAATTTTTCTCTCCCAGTCGAACTCCTCTTCGACCCGCTGGCGACCCGCTGCACCCAATTCGCGACGTAGTTGGGGGTCGTCTGCCAGCCGAATCATCGCGCGGACGAGCGCCTGTGGAAATTGCAGGCGGTCTTCTGGGGGCACGCGGATCCCCGTGCTCGAAGTGACATAGTCCTGCGGCCCCCCCCAGTCGGTAGCGATCACGGGAAGCCCCATGGCCATCGCCTCCAGGACAACGGCCCCACCGCACTCGCAAAGGCTCGGAAGGATCAGGGCATTCGCACCCTTGAGCAGGGTGGGACATTGTTCCTGACGCACGAACCCGTGGAATCTCACCCCGCCTGCGAGGCCCAACTCGCGGGCTTGCGCTTCGAGGGCGCCACGTGCCGGCCCATCTCCGATGATGTCGAGCACCACATCGCTTGCTTTTCGGGCCAGCGCGAGTGCAGTCAGTAAGAGATCGACCGCCTTTAGATCCACAAGCCGCCCCAGGTAGGCAAGCCGCAGGGCACGCTTTTGCCCATCGCGCGATGGCATGGGGCGAAAGAGAGAGAGATCAACCCCATTTTCCACCAACACACGCACGCGGCGTGTACACTCACGCGGTAGTGCCTCCCATGTGCGTGCGTTCGCTACGAGCAACATCGCGGCGCGTCGTTTTCCGGGTAGCAGCAGGTTGACGAAGCTGGACAACTCGCGACCCACACGCACTGCCCGGCGGCCGAAGCTCGACTGAAGCGAATCGAACCCCCGCGGAAACGTCATCCCGCCGTTCATCGGTCCGATGATCACGGGGGCCCCCACATCCAACATGATGGACGGTTGCTTGGGCGACACGGGCATCGGCTCGTGCACAACATGGGCTCCCACCCGCCGGACCAAGCCCACCACCACTTTCCGCTCTTGGAGCTGAGTCACGAGATGCGACAAGATGCGGGTCGTGTTCACGGCGAGCCGGCTCGGCAAGCGCCTTCCTACTCGGCACATCAACTTGTGTATCCAAAGGTCGGGGACAAATGTGACACGAGCGATATCTTCACCGAGGAGGTCGGTGAGCTCAGATCGGGTCCTCTCGTGGACGACCAGCCAAGTCTCGATCCCTCGGTTGCGCAGCCTCCGAAAGTATTGGAGCGGCAAAATTGCCTCGCCACCGAAGCGTGCGGAAGCGTGCTCTGCAACCACGATGACGCGGACCTCAGAAGACGAAAGAGCGTGCCGGGCGGAGGCCCCTGTTCTCGCGGTGCCCACGATGCGCGCAAGTACTTGACGCACACAACACCTGTCAAGGACATGCGCGAATCGATCGCGTGCACACCTTTCGCAGCCAAGCCTCGGTCGGAGATCGAAAACTAAGATTCCCGACTAAAGCTCATGTTTTTCTCTAGGACTCGGCCCCAGCCTAACATTGTCGGTCCACCCCACAGAGGTGTTGCGACTCCGATGTGAGAGTGTCCCCACCGCGAACGCGGGTCGCCGGCGACCGACGGTGCTCTCCCCGCTCTCCGCTCCCACGACACCATCTGCGAAATTCCTGCGAACCTCCTCTGCTAGACTCGCACGATGCCACCCTCCGCCACTTCGGCGATCCGCGTCGTCTTGGCCGAAGACCACACGATCGTTCGCGAAGGCTTGCGAGCCCTGCTTGACAGCCAGCCCCGTATGTTCGTGGTAGCTGAAGCGACCGATGGGGAAGCCGCTGTCCAAGCCTGCCGCCAACATTTGCCCGACGTCGTGATCATGGATCTTGGCATGCCGAAGCTCAACGGTGTGGACGCCACCCGCGAGATCGCCATGCGATGTCCGCGAACCAAAGTCCTCGTGCTCTCGATGCACGGCGGAGAAGAGTACGTGCGTCCAGCCGTTCGGGCGGGCGCAAGCGGCTACCTGGTCAAAGGTTCGGGCATCTCGGACCTGATCTCGGCGATCGAATCGGTGCATCGTGGAAACGCCTTTTTCAGCCCCTCCGTCGCGCACGGGATGCTCGCCAACCCCACCACCGGCGCAGCCCCTACGCCACGCACCGAGCCTCGGCTCACGCCACGCGAAACGGAAGTCTTGATCCTCGTCGCCGAAGGTCGGTCGAGCCCCGAAATCGCACGGAACCTCGACCTATCGGTCAAAACGATCGAAGGCCATCGAGGCCATATCATGACGAAACTCGACGCGCGAAACGTGGCGGGACTTGTCCGCCACGCCATCCGCCTGCGCCTGGTCTCCGCCGACTGAATCGCACGCTCTCAAGCGAGCAATGCAGAAGCGCCCGGTAGCGAACGACTACCGAAGCCACCGTCCCACCCTCCCACCGTCTGGTACGGTGACGATCTCATGCTGCAGCCTGCAACGCTCGAACACCTGGGGACAAGCCACATCGTCCGATCGGACCGAACGATGGCGCGCATCATCGCCTTGGTCGGCACCGTGGAGATCGGGGCTCGCCGACCCCGGTTCGCAGCCCTCGTGCGCACCATCGTCGGCCAGCAAGTGTCGACCAAGGCCGCTTCGTCGATCTACGGCAAGCTCCGACGCGCCGCTGGCGGGTACGTCACCGCAACCCGCCTGGATGCACTGGGCATCGAAGGCCTGCGGGCCGCCGGGATATCCCGCCAAAAGGCGCGATATCTCTCGGACCTGGCCGACCAGGTGACTCGCGGTGACCTGCGTCTCGATCATATGCACAAACTCCCGGACGCAGAGGTCATCGACGAACTCACGCGCGTCCATGGGATCGGAGAGTGGTCGGCGCAGATGTTCTTGATGTTCGTCCTACAACGACCGGATATCTTGCCCGTGGGCGACCTAGGTATCCAAAATGGTTTCGTCAAAGTCTACGGGCTGCGACAACGACCCGATGCAGGTCGCATGATGGCCCTTGGCGAATCTTGGCGTCCGTATCGGACGGTCGGGTCATTGTATCTATGGCGGGCCCTCGACAACGCCCCCGCATGACATAACGAGTCGACTCCGCAGCACCTCGGAAATGATCCCCACGCGACACGACAGACCCGTGGCGCGACCGTGTACCCAGCGCCCGCGCAGAGAGGCAGGAGTGCGACGCTCGAGCGAGCATCGACAAGCTCGTGGAACACCCGGACCACACGTAGCCCGCGTCGTCTACGCCTCCGGCTACGCGCAGCCACCGCGACGTTGCCCTTCCGCCGACCCACCCCAGCTCCCAGGATCTATCGCCGAGCCAAACGCCTGGGGAACGCAACGTTGGAAAACCCACACACGATCGCCCGCAACGATCCAAACACCCCCCCCCCGCACCCGCTATTCTCGTCGCGCTAGCGGCAGGGTAAGGTGCGTCGATGTGTCCCCGCCCGCTCGCACAACTACGCACCGGCTTGGCCCTCTCGGCGCTCACAATCGGCGCTTGCGCCAGCGGCACGCTACCCAGCGACTCCGGAGGGCACGGTGGTATCGGCGACAGCACCGATGGCGATGGCGATGGCGATGGCGATGGCGATGACACAGCCGACGACACAGCCGACGACACGGCGGACGACCCCGCCTGCGGAAATGGTGCCATCGACACCGGAGAGGAATGCGACTCGGGCGAGCTGGGGGACACGACGTGCCAAACACTCGGATTCCCCTCCGGCTCCCTGAGCTGCGACGACGCCTGCCGCTTCGATACATCGAACTGCAGCAATTGTGGCAACAACGACTTGGACGCAGGAGAGCTCTGTGACGGTGCGTTTTTCCAGGACGCCGAGACCTGCGCCGACGTGGGTCTGGGTACAATGGACGAGTTGCTGTTGTGTAGCGACAATTGTGAGCTGGACTTCAGCAACTGCAGCGGATGCGGAGACGGCGACATTGTCGCCCCAGAGGAGTGCGAGCCTGCGGGGGAGGATGGCGGGAAGGACGACCTGGCCGGTGCCGACTGCGAGAGCCTCGACTGGGAGGGAGGAAACCTGGCCTGCACCGACAGCTGCCGCTTCGACCAGTCGGGCTGCCAGACTTGCGGCGACGCGAATCAGAGTGGTTCAGAGGCCTGCGACAGGGCAGACTTCGACGGCCAGGTTTGCTCGGATTATGACAGCCTCACCGGCGACAAGTTCGATGGAGCGAGCTTGTCTTGCACAGACGCATGCCTCATCAACGCCTCCAACTGCACAAAATGTGGCGACGGCGTGTCCACCGGATCCGAGACCTGCGACGGCACGGCACTGGTCGGCCAAAGCTGCGGGAGCCTCGGCCACGACGCGGGCGACCTGGCCTGCAAGGACGACTGTCGAGCCTTCGACGAATCAAACTGCACCGATTGTGGCGACGGTGCCATCGAAGGCGTGGAGCAATGCGATGACGCCGATCTAGCGGGAAACGATTGCGAAGCGCTCGGCTTCGTGGGGGGCGGAACTTTGGCCTGTAGCTCCACCACATGTGCTTTCGACACCACCGACTGTACGGACAACACCTGCGGAAATGGCACGCTGGAACAAACCGACGTATGCGACTGCGGCAACGCAGGTTCCCCGTGCACCGCCACTCAACTGGGCGGGAACAGTTGCACGGACACGAATATCCCAAGTGGCGGCCAGGCCTACGACGGGGGCACGCTCGCCTGCTATAGCCCAAGTAACTGCACGAGCTTCGACACCACAGGTTGCTACTATTGCGGCAACGGCAGCAAGGATAGCGGTGGTGGTGCGACGGAGCAGTGCGACGGCGCAGACACGGGCGGCGCGACGTGCATTTCGCTCGGCCATGCCGGTGGCGGCGACCTGAGCTGCAACGCAAGCTGTACTTACGATGAGTCGGACTGCGCGGAGATGCAAAACCCGGTACTGATCTGCGCCTCACCCAACGCGGACCTTAGCGACATGGCATCTGCCCGCTCTACGATCACGCTGGCAGGCTCGGAGACCGTCACCGACGTGGACGTCACCCTCGATATCTTGCACGCGTGGGTCGGTGACGTGTCGGTGGAGATTATCCATGAGTCAACCCGGGTCACGGTGGTGGACCGACCCGGCGTGCCGGATCCGGCGGATGGATCGCAGGGCTGCAGCTCCGCGGATATCGACGCCGTCCTCGGCGACGAAGCGGCGGATGGATCGGTGGAGGACACGTGTGACCCGGGACCTGGAGCTGGAGCCGCCATCGCCGGTCAGCTCACACCAAACAATCCGCTTGCGGCCTTCGATGGTACGACGGTCGCTGGAGACTGGACGATCGAGGTGACCGATGCGGAGCCCGCCGACGACGGAATGCTCGCTCGATGGTGCGTCTCCGTCGCGTGGTAGGGGTGGCCGAATCCTGGTCCCGGAGAATTGCGTCTCCCTCCTGCGTCCGCACCCTCGTCCCGCTCTTTGTTTTCGGCGCCATCGCCCTAAGTGTCGCGGGGCTGGTCTTCACCTACGAACTCGACCCCAAGTCGCGACTGCCCGAGTCGCGGCTCACAGGGCACTGGGTCTTGGATTTCAACGGGCACTGGGCGTTCGCCACAGGAGCCTTGATCGCGCTTGTCGGCGTCCTCGGTTACGCCATCGCTCGGCACTTTGCATGGTTTCGATGCCCCGCGTTGCAGCGCGGCCTCCTTGTAGTCTTGTCGATGACTGTATTCGCTAGCGGTGTTCATTTTTTCTACTCGGAACACGGGATCAAGCGGCCGAACTTCGCCCACGGCTACGACGCGTACCACTACCTACTCGGCCCGAAATACTACCGGGAACTCAGCTACGACGACCTCTACAACTGCACTGCAGCCGTCCTCAACCGCCGCGGCCTCAAACCCAACGACCGCGTGCGAGATCTCCATACCTACCTGCACGTGCGCGTCGATCGGCTCGACACCAGCTACTGCCGCGACCGGTTCTCGAAAGCACGATGGGAGGAATGGGGACGCGATGTACGGGCGATTCGCAAGTTCATGGGTGCGCGTCGACTCCGTCGAGCCATGGGCGACCGCGGCTACAACGGCAGCCCCTTGCACGCCCTACTAGCCGGAAGCTTGGGGCAGACCTTCGAGGTGAGTCACGCAAACCTCGCGAAGGCGGCGTTGCTGGATATCTTCGCCCTGTGTTTGATGATGCTCGTGGTGTGCCGCAGCTTCGGCCTACGCCTCGGGCTGATCTTCGCCTTGTTCTTTTTCGTCAACGCAGCCGACGGTTTCTTTGTCATCGGCACGTCGTGGTTTCGCTACATCTGGATGGTCGCGCTCGGGGCCGGACTTGCGTGCATGCGACGAAATGCATACGCGCTCGCGGGCATCTTGCTCGCCACTTCGGCCCTGCTCAACGTGTTTCCAGCGGTATTTTCACTCGCTGTGGTGCTCAAAGCTGGCCACGTTGTGATCATACGCCGCCACTTGCCACGCAGATACAAGCGTTTTCTCGCCGCAGCAGCCCTCACGACAGTGTTCGGTCTGGGTGCTGCCAGCTCCTTCGCTAGGGGCATCACCAACCATGTTGAATTCGCCGAAAACCTGCAGAAACACGATGTTATCGGGCGTTTTCCCGGCTTCGGCACGGGACTCAAGTACCTATTTGGCTACTGCGGGCACAAGCTCAAGGAGGAGAGAAAAAACTGCGACGAGAACGAAAGACAAAGATTCGAACGCCTCGAACCATTCTACTGGGGCTTGGCGGCGGCCATGGTGCTGTGGGCATGGGTGCTCGCGCTCCGACTCGACGATATTGAAGCATCCGTGCTCGTCGGCTTCACAACCTTCTTCTGTTTACTGGGGACCACCGGCTACTATTTCTGCGCCGCTGCGGTCGTCATACTAATGTGGCATCGCCGCATCAGGAGCCGATCCGGGCCGTGGTTTCTGGCGCTCTTTCTGCTCGCCAACCTCGTCGCCCAATGGGCCTGGATCGACTCGGGCTATTTTCGCTTCGTCCACAACACGGTGATTTCTGGCGTATGGACCGCCTTCCTCATCTTGACCCTCGCCTGGCTCACGATCGAGACACGGCTCAAATCACGGCGCGGATCCACCGGCGTAGGCATATCCCGGCCCCCTCGCCAGCATGCACACTTCAGGAACGACTCGACGAAGCCACGCGGCGGTACATCCGTGCCGTGAGACCTTGAATGACAACAGCAATCCATTGCCGCGCGACCGATGGACAGCTGGGTATGGAGTCCGCGACGCCGTCCAAGCTCATGAAACGCTCAGCCCGCACGTTCAGGCCGCTTCGTCGCGCCCTGTTCGATCCACTGCACGATACCGCAAGTATCAACCGGATCGAGCGGGGCGCTTGGGGGCATGAGAAACAGCGGGTCCTCCGAGCAAAGTCGATCCACCATGGGACTGCACTGCGGATACCCGGGCACGACGGGGGGATGGCCCGTCTCGATCAACAGGTGATCAACAGGTCGTACGCACGTTCGGGGTTGGCAAAGTGGAGACCTGGTGCCTTGGCCCCCATGGCGAAGGCACAATGGTGGCACTCGGCGGTCCCTGTGCAGGTCGGGACCAGTGTATTGTTGTAGACGTTCTCCCAGGTGGGTTGGGTAGACGGCCGTACATTTTGGTAAAAGAGGACGTCCACAGTCGTTGTCGGATGTCGCACCCGCGGAAGTCCCGACAACGGTATGAGTGTCCTCCCTACAAGCGGTGAGGCACAGAAACTGCACAAACGGCAATCTGGGCCACAAGGTGCTCACAACGAGCGCGCATGCCCGCGAGCGAAACAGAATCTGACCGGAGCAGCACGGGAGCGATGCAATGCAAATTCTCACTCCACCGCCGAGTAGACCTCGCAATTCGGGTACGTAGACGAGAACCCGTACCAGCGGGTGAACAGCTGCATAGGCCGCGTTCCATCCCCCCAACGAGCACCGGGAACCCGATCTTCGAGGCTCAACTCCACATGCAGGCAACGCCCCGCGATGTCGTCTTCTCGGGCTTGCGCGAGTTCGCTGGATGGATAAAATCGTGCGAGATCGCCAACTGTGACCCCAAGGCCCTGCGTCATCTCCGGGAGTCGAGCGTCCGACCCGCCCATGGTGCGCCGAAACATCGGCGGCAGGAACCCCCGACTTCCTATCTTCCTGCGATGAAGGAAGGCCATCATGCGAGCCTTGAAACCCCGACGAATCTGTCTAGAGACCATAAGACCGGGAGTCTTGGCGAGGGCCGTCGCTACCGTTGTGTATTCGAGGGGCCAGGCACCGAGCGTCGCCCCCACAAGCTCGCCGTGCACGGCCTCACCTGTGATGTGGTCCCAATAGGTTTTTGTCTCGTCGTCGATGAGCAGTATCAGCCCGTTGTACAGACCTCCGGCACTAAAGTGGTGGAGCTTGCCACGGACTCGCGGTGTTAGACCCACACCGCTGTTGCACACCCCTCAGAAGCTCACCAGAAACGCTTCATCTCCCAATCGACCTTGAGCCATATGAGGATGAGACAACTCGCGAACAACAAAGGCGCGCGAGTGGGATCCCCGTTGCGCCACGATTAGCTCGACCCCGCCGTTGAGGCCCGAGTCTGCGAGGGGCGAACCTTCGTCGTCGACGACAAAGCGCGGGAAGAAGTCCGGCCCGCGAAGCCAGGCGCGAGTCGCATCGAAATCAGTCGTCGTCTGCATATGTGGTCGCAACCCTACGGCGCGAGAGCGAGGGTAGTCGATCGGACGATCGCTACCCAGGTCGGCGAGCCAAACCCGCGAACAAGCGACAAGCCGGGGCGCCAAGGAACGACGCTCAGAGGACGCCAGCGGCGTTGCCCACGCCATATTATGGCGGCGACGCGGCGGAGACGTCCTCCGGTACCGCGATGTACTTGCTCCGAACCATCACCTCAGCTCGTCGTTGCTCGAGTGCTGTCATGGACGGTGGCGTCACGACCGCCCGCGACAGTTGTCGCATCTCGCGCCCGGAAGGCCGGATCGAGAGCGTGGCAAGGTGTCCCCAAAAAACACCCACACCAAAGCGTGCGGCATCCATATTCGTGGGGTGGTAGGGTTTCTTGCTTGAGAATGGACCTTGAGATATCCATCGGATCCAAGACAAACTGGGGTCGTGCAAACCCCTGTGGCTCGGCGAAGCTCGGTCCGAGACGTTTGGCGTCTCGCTCTTCGCCCACGACCCGCACCCTAGCCGTATTTCCTCCTTGTCCAACGCTGTCGTCAGCGTGCTTCGTTCAGCATCGCTCGGTATCCCCGCGATCGGGCGAGGATTCGCTGCCGTGCGAGGCACGGCAGAAAAATATGCAGTCAAACAGGTGGACCACTTGCTCAGCAACCGTAGGTCGCAATCAGATCGAGGACGACCTACTCCGGCGGTTGGGCCAAGCGATCGATGAGAACTGTCGAGGCACGATCGTGGCCGACCGAGGCTTGCGTGACCACAATCTGGCCGCGTTTCTGAACCATGAGTTGAGGTTCGACCCCGTCATTCGCTTCCTGCGGCAGGTTCTTGTGATCTCTTCTACCGGCAACGCACGGAAATACGTGGATAGGATGCTACCTGGAGGGCGGATAAAGATGCCGAAGATGTTGAAGAGCGTGACGGTGACGGCGCTCAAGTCATGGGTGCTCACGATCGCTTGCGCACACGACCGGAGAATGAAGGATGTCCCTGTATGCCTTGCGACGGGTCGCGCGGACCCAACAGGAACACAGATCAAAAAAATGTATGGGCGCAATTTTTCCTTCGAGGAAATATTCCGCGACATGAAGGACCTATGGTTTGGGATGGGATCGCCGTGGATGAAGGTGCGCCGGCCGGATCGAAAAAAACGAATTTTTCTTCGTCACGTATCTTTTCGTAGAGTCGGAGACAGCAGCCCCCCGGTGCTCGTGTGAGTGCTACATACAAAGGATAGAGATCAGGAACATGAATACGTCATGCACGTTTATGCGAACTACCGCCGTTCTGAGTTGGCTCGCCGGTTGCGGCGTCGATCCGACTGTTGATCCCGCTACCGGCATAGGAGACGACCCGGAACCCGGGATCCAAAGCGGCGTGGACACCGAGGCCGGAGCGGACACGAAGATGAACGCAGGCTCCAGTACGAGCGCGGACGCGGAGACGGGAGACCACGCGGAGACGGGCGGGGACGTGGAGACAAGCGATGACGCGGAGACGGGCGATGATGCGGAGACGGGCGATGATGCGGAAACGGGCGGGGACCCAAACGACGCCTCCGTGTCTCTCCCGGAGTACGATTTCGAGGGTGTTGATCGGATGTTCCAAGACGGTGCATCCGTTGATGACATCACGTCGGACGAGAGGATCTTCGAAATCAGCAACGTGCTGCGGATTCAGGCAGTGGACCACCGCTCGATCGAGATCGCCAACTTTGCTCCGACGCCCATCGAAGATGCCACGATCACGCTGTCTATCGACGACAAGCTGGATGATGTCGCGCTTCTCAGAATCAAGCACATGCCCGCCCACGGGATCGTACAGATCGACTATCCGTTCCTAGATCCTCAGTTCGAGTCCGTCGACTTCGAGGATATCCACGGGAACCCGGTCGACCTAGCCGACTTCGTAGCGGAGGGCGTACCCCCAGATCAAGCGTCGTTCTCGTTCACCGGAGAGGGGGCGCTCATCAAGAAACTTATGCGGCTCGCGGAGTTCGACTGGAAAGTCCATGTGTTCGACTTCGACCCGGAAGACAATCCAGACAACAATTGGCTCGAGGATCCAACGCCAAGGCATGCACGACTTTTCACGGGCATGCTGATCAACATGGCATTTCTGTGGGCAGATGAACGTTTTTTGCCGATGCTACTGGACGAGCCGATTCACGACAACGACCATGTGGAGCTGACCGCCGCTGACAAGACGCTCCTCTACCAAAAAATCAAAGATATGCCGCTTTTTAACTGCGGTGTCGTCGTCAACGTCTCTGGCCTCGGTGGCGGCAATACTTTTGGCATGGCCAACTACGTTCTCAACGCCTATCTGTATGTAGGCGGTGTCGGTGGCACGCCGGTCCACGAAAGCGGACACAAGCTCGGATACTCTCATGCATCGAATATGACTTACCCGGACAAGACCGATCCAGATCACATTACGGGTTTCGTGGAGCTATCCGACCGCTTGAGTCGACTCCTGACTGAGGCAGCAGAGTTCCCGATTTCCCAGGCCAATTACTTTGAACCGTCCGACCACCAAATCTACTGCGAAGAAGACAGCGACTGCCCGACTTTCATGAAATGCACAGGTACAGAATTCGCCGATCAGACCTACTGTGAGGCCAAGTAGACGCGCGCGAGCTAGCAGCCTCGCGCGACATGCGCCGTAGCCACATCGCGCCAGGGTCGAGAAAAGTACCATTTTTTGGAGTGCATGTTCTGTCGTTCATATGTTTGCCTTGCTTCCGTTCTTGTGATGTATTTTCCTATTGAGCGTCACGAATGATGTTGTAGCTCACATGCACCATCATCAGTTGGGAAACTATGCCGGCAACTTGAATGACTGTGGCTCGGTATGCCGGTAGCTAGGCCTCTGGTGGTGAATCTCGAACCTTTATCGGCATCGAGATCTGGAGCTTTCCGCCATTTCTTGGAGGGGAAAATTGCATCATCTGCGACGACGCGATCATGCGGGTGGGGAACTGTTTGTCCGTTTCTATCTCGGATTCCGCGATCGTGACATCCGCAATCAGTCCGCCAATATCAGCCTCTCCTTCTATGGTCAAAGAGAATATTTCCTCCCCTTGAAAGTCACGGGTATTCCCTGTGAATCGACAACGCGCGTCACTATAGCGCCCCTCGTATAACGGCATGACCTCGGCTTCAGGTGGGGCAACTACTCTGACACAGGGGGGAGCCGCCGAACATCCGCGAGGCCGTCGTCGACCCCGTTCGTATCGCCGTGTTGCTCGACGCGCGCAGTGAGTTCCGGGTGCGTGACACACACGACGTCACGGCACAAACCGGACCCGACGCTGCTGAGGTCGAGTCCAACCTGGATCAGGCCGGAACGTGCTCCAAGCCGACCATTCGCGTGTGCGGATGCGCAGCGCACGGACCCCCCACCACCATCGCAGGGGCGATACCCAGCAGATGCACCGCTCGAACCCTTCACCCCTCCATATCCGTATTCTCCCCCGTACGCACACAGACTAGGTGCAGAGGCGAACGCGCGACGAGAGCCCCCGGCCGGCGCGTCACCGATGCTTTGCTTCTGGTATCTGGGCGACGGCGAAGAAAACCACACACGCTGTCGCAATGTCGTCGTGAAGCAGCGTCGCGGATCGCTTTTGGCCTGATCGAGTCCCCAGGTTTCAGACATGCGCGCCATCGCACGACACCCGGCCCACCACTTCGCGTACTTCACACATGGGCGCCTTCTCCGACCCCTTTCCTGCCGGGGTGAGGAGGCGCCCACTACGGGCTGCCTCGGCAGTGCCCGACTGGCGGTCGAATGGCGCGATCGGCTGTCAACTGATCATCGCTTTCGCCGGCCAGGCAGGTCCACCGCCCACCCGTACTAGCTGGCGCGCCGACGACGTCCGACGCCTGCAGCGCCAAGACCGATCAAACCGAAGAGAAAGCTAGAGGACGACTGCCGCACGGTCGTGCACCCGCATCCGCTCTCGTCGCCACCATCGTCAGCGACACCACCACCTGCGTCGCTCGTTCCGTCGCCCGCACCGCCATCTCCGTCGCCAGCTTCACCGACGTCGCTATCATCGCTAGCGTCGTCGTCGTCGTCGTCGCCGCTATCATCCTCCTCCTCCTCGCCATCACCGTCATCATCGTCATCGTCATCATCATCATCACCGTCGTCATCATCGTCATCATCGTCATCATCATCATCATCATCATCATCATCATCATCATCATCATCATCGGTACCTGGCGTTCCCGCGCCGGTGCTGCCGCCGCTGGAACCCTGGGTCGCGCTGTCGTCCGCCGCTCCGTCCGGCGAAGCGGCGCCGACGCCGGGCTTCACGCCGTCCCCTGTTGCACCCACAACTCGTCCCTCGCATGCGAGCAGAGCGAACATCGACGGGAGCGCCGCGAGCAGACACAAGATATGCGAATGACGATACAGATACGGGTACATGTGTCCGTTGGCTCAAGCGGCTGCGGCGATTAGACACCGTTGCGCGGCGGGGCTCAAGTGTTTGTGTGGGTGCCGATGGGGACGATGCTCCGATCCCAGCCGTCCTCGTTCGGCGGGACGGGAAGGGCAGGAATTTTCATCCGCTTCTCCGGGCGACGGACCCCGTAGTGCCGCCGGGTTGGGTGCCGCGGGTGCGCCGCGCGACAAGTGTTTCTGCGGCGGTGTTTCTGCGGCAGTGTTTCCGCGGGTCGTTCAGCCGGAAGCGTTCGACACGATGGGCGATGCGGGAGCGCACGGCGCGGCACTCACCGCCGCTCTGGCTTGTACCCGGCCACCGGAGCGCGACGTTTCCGACTCGGTGGCAGATGGTCTGCCTCGCCGCGGGTGCTAGCGTCGGGGCTGGCGACTGGCGACGGAGACGATACGGTCTTCGTCCTGGCACCACGCCGTCAGGCGGCCACCATATACACATCCACTATCGAGCCCGATCACGCGTTGGGTACGATGGTAGCCGCGCGACGCCCAGTGCCCGTGAACGATTGTGTCCACGCCGCGGTAGAACTCGTCCCACGGCCGATAGGGGGCGTCGATCGCTTCGGGAGGCCCGGAGAAGCGAGAGCGTTCCCCTTCGCGTGTGCAGCCTCGGACGCGGGTGGCAAACCGCACCTCGTCGCTTTCGAACCAGCGAACGTCGCGTTTGGCCTCGTTGATGCGTTTGGCTGTCGCATGCAGGTCCGTCCAAGCGGGGTGGATGCCTGCGTGCACGAGCCACGCGCTCGATTGGCCCTCACGGTCGTTCGGCAGGTGTTGGAGGGCGGGAAAACGCCCGACGACGGCGAACCAGGTGTCGGCTTGGTCGCTCGCAAATAGCTCAGAGAGGGTGTCTCGCTTACGAGGCCATCGCCCCGCGTGCACGGAGAGTGCGTACACCTCGTGGTTGCCCAGGACGGCCAGTCCGCCGATGTCGTGCCAAATCTCGAGCGTCGCTAGGGAGGCCGGTCCCCGATTGATCAAGTCTCCTGCGGCCCAAAGTTCGTCGCTCGCCGGATCGAACCGGATGGCTTTGAGCAGCAATTCCAACTCGACAGCGCAGCCTTGGATATCACCTACGACCCAGCGCATGCCCCCCAAGTTAACATGAGGGCATGTGCAGCCGCTACAGCCGTTCCACGATGCAGGCGATGCCCTGCCCGACCCCAATGCACATGGTGGCGAGGCCATAGCGCCCGCCGGTTCGGCGCAGGCCGTGGCAGAGCGTGGTCACGATGCGTGCGCCGGAGCATCCGAGCGGATGGCCGATGGCGATGGCCCCACCGGCGGGGTTCACCTGCCCGGCGTCGAGCCCGAGGCGTTGCACACTCGCCACAATTTGGCTGGCGAACGCTTCGTTGAGCTCGAACAGGTCCATGTCACGGGTGGCGAGTCCGGCGCAAGCCAGCGCTCGCAGGCTTGCGGGTACGGGTCCGATGCCCATGACGCCTGGGTCGACACCGGCGTGACCCCACGCCACGATGCGCGCGAGCGGCTCGAGGTTGAGCGCCTTCGCCCGGGCGAGGCTCATGATCAGCGTGGCACAAGCACCGTCGTTGATGGGGGAGCTGTTGCCCGCCGTCACCGTGCCGCCTGCCTTGAACGCCGGTTTGAGCTTCGCCAGTTTTTCGAGCGAACTGTCCCTCCGCACGCCTTCGTCCTGGCGTACGCGGAGGGGGCTTTTTTTGCGTCCCTGCGGGACCTCGATGGGCACGATTTCGTCGTCGAACCACCCCTCATCTTGGGCACGGGCCGCGCGTTGGTGGCTTTGAAGCGCCCAAGCGTCCTGATCCTCGCGGGCGACGTGGTAGTGTTCGGCCACGTTCTCCGCAGTTCCACCCAAGGTCTCCACCGGATAGAGCGCCTCCATGCGCGGGTTGATCATGCGCCAGCCGATGGCAGTGCTATGGATTTCCGCGTGGAGAGGGAAGGGCTGGTCGCTCTTGGGCAACACGAAGGGAGCGCGACTCATGCTTTCGCCGCCGCCAGCGATATAGGCCTCCCCCTCGCCGACCATCACGGATTTCGCGGCTTGGATGATGGCCTCCATACCCGATCCACACAGGCGGTTGACCGTTACCCCGGGCACTTCGACGGGGAGGCCGGCGAGTAGGAGGCCCATGCGCGCGACGTTTCGGTTGTCCTCTCCCGCCTGATTGGCCGCGCCGAAGTACACGTCGTGCAGATGTTCCATCGCCGCGGGATGACGCTCCGCCACCGCTCGAATCACGTGGGCCGCGAGGTCGTCGGGACGCAGCGGAGCGAGGGCACCGCCATACCGCCCCATCGGGGTGCGCAGGGCTTCCACGATGATGGGAACCCGGGATTCGTCGCTCATGGTGAAGAGCAGTAACACGGAACGGGTTGTGAGCGGCCGGGTGCGCTCCGGCGCGCCGCCGATGTGTGCAGACGCCCCATGCGTCGACCCAGCGTCCCCCGAGGGCACCGGCCCGAGCGCTTCTAGATCCGCCTCTCGAGCCGGTCGCGGCGACGTTTCTCACGACCATCATCAGGTTCGAGACATATGTTGCCGGGAAGCGTCGTCCGTTTCGTAAGCCGATCGCCCACTTCGGAGATCGACCGGCGTCCAGCGGACCGTTGGGATGCCGCTGAAGTAGCGGAAGCGGCCGAGTCCGGGCCGTCGTTTTTCCCTGTTCTCGATGGGGGCATGATGGGGGCATGATGGGGGCATGATGCTAGCCTCACACGATGATGCGCAGAGCTTGTTTCATGTGTCTGACTCTTTGCCTGGGTTCTTCTTCGTGCGGCAATGACGCTTCCGATGGTGATGGCGCCGGCAGCAGCGGTACAAGCGGTGAAGGTGACGGTGATGGTGGTGGTGACGGCGACGGCGACGGTGATGGTGGTGACGGTGATGGTGGTGACGGTGATGGTGATGGTGATGGTGATGGTGGTGAAGGTGACGGCGATGGTGGTGACGGGGATGGTGGTGATGGGGATGGTGGTGATGGGGATGGTGGGGACGACGACGACGATGATGGGGACGACGACGATGACGACGATGACGGAGATGACGATGACGGAGATGATGATGACGGAGATGATGATGACGGAGATGATGATGACGATGACGAACCCGACGATGGTACGAGTATGTCCTGGACGCCGATAGGCCCCGACGGTTGGTCGATCTACGAACCCCATGCGGATACTCAGAGGATCTACGTCAGCGAATCGGGAGGAGACGACGCCAATGATGGGCTCAGCGAGGCCAAACCCGTACAAACCGTCGCCCGAGCGCTCGCCCTAGCGAAGGCGCGGTCTTCGAATGGGACCGTAGCGCGCCCGGATTGGATCTTGTTCAAGGCTGGGGATACTTGGCAAGAAGGCTTCCAGTTCCGCTCGGATACCATCAGAGGGGGCCTGGACGTGGAGTATCCCTTTATCCTCACGAGCTACGGCGAGGGGGATCGCCCCCGTTTCGTGTGGACCGATAGCGGGCCGCTCTGGGCGTATGGGTGGTGGGGGGGAGGCTACCCCACGGGCTCCGAAGCGGCGGCCTATTGGTCGATCCTCGGTCTGGATTTCTATACGCCGAACAAGGACCCAGGCTCGGGGTCTTTCGAGGAGGGCAGAGTCTATGAGCCCGGAAATCCTCCAGTTGTGGCGTTTCAAGGCGAAGGACATCATATCATATTCGAGGATTGTAGCTTCCGATACACCGCGGTCGCTGTACAGGCCCAGTCGGGGCATCATGTCGCCTTTCGGCGCAACCTACTCCTCGATAACTACGGGTATCACGATCATCCGTCCACGAACAACGTCTATCATCACGGTCAGGGTATCTACATGAACCTGGTCGACGAGGTGCTGTTCGAGGGAAACCTCTTCGACCACAATGGCTGGCTTGACGAAACTACGCATCCGACGACCGCCCCGACGATCTATAACCATAACGCCTATCTGGATGCTGAGACGACCCATGTGACGATCCACGGCAATATCACGGCGCGCGCTTCAGCAGATGGCTTCAAGACCCGTGGTGGCGGCAATATGGTGGACAACTTGTGCCTCTCCAACGGCATTAGCATCAATATCAACGAAAACGGTAGCCCCGGCGTGGACCAGACGGCGCTTTACAACGTGGTATTGGGATCGTTGGATCTGCCTCTGCACGGGCCCGCCGCGAACTCGGGGCACCTAGCGAGGGATTGGGGGATCAACTTCGGAAGTATCACGGAGTCCGCACTGAGCGCGAAGGGCAATATCGTTGCTCATAGCGAAAGCGGCACGCGCCCGCTCTCGTCGAATTGTGAGGGGATCTCGGCTTGCGCCGAAGGCCATGTAGTGTACCAGTGGGGATCGTACCCCGACTCATCCGGCGTCTTTCCAAACCCGGAACGCAGCGTGGAAACCTACATGGAGACGTTGGGGGAGACACCTACGCTCGAAGCGTTTCTAGCGGAGGCCCGACAGCAGTCCAGGGCGAATTGGCGGCGCAAGTACACGGCGAAGGCGGTCAACGATTATATCCGAGAAGGATTTGGCGTCGTGGTGGAGTGAGACGTCTTTCGGTGCGGGGAACATGACGCCATGGGGCGCGTAGGCGATCTGTCATGTCCGACCGATACGGCGTCGGTTGACCGCGTTTGGTTGCGCTTGGGTCGTTTACGGCGGAGCTGCCGCTGTGCCGTCCCGCTGTGGGTTCAGGAGGTGTCGGGGTGCGCCGGGTACGGTCGTGCCGATGGGGTTGGGCGATTGAAAGGCCCGCGATACGTGACACCAAGTGGAGATGAGGCCGTTCCCGGACGAACCCACACGCTTTGGAGGAATTTCGGGGGGGGCCGAGCTCGCAACGCGCGCCGCCAACGACTCGGACTCCGATACCGCACGGGCGGTGAGAAGCGAGGTCGATGCGGTGCGCGGGACCTCTCTTGGTCGCTATATCGTCCTCGGACAGCTCGGTGCCGGGGGGATGGGGGTGGTCTATGCTGCTTACGACCCCGAGCTTGACCGTAAAGTCGCGCTAAAAGTTCTGAAGTCCACCGGCGATCCAGCGAGCGCCGATGGGCTCGGGGGTACGGACTCCGAGTTCCTTCGCACTCGCCTGCTGCGGGAGGCCCAGGCGCTCGCCAAGCTGTCCCATCCCAACGTTGTGACGGTGTACGACGTGGGTACGATCGGGGGCGATGTCTTCGTGGCCATGGCCTACCTCGACGGCGGTACGTTGCGGGAGTGGCTAAAAATGGAGCAGCGATCCTGGCGAGAGATACTGGCGACGTTCGTCAAGGCGGGCGAGGGTCTGGCCGCTGCGCACCGTGCCGGTTTGACCCATCGAGACTTCAAACCGGACAACGTGATCGTCGACCGAGACGGTCGCGTGTTCGTGCTCGATTTCGGTTTGGTACACGCGCAGGCGCCCGACAACTCTTCCCAGCCGAGGCCGTCCGCGGGAGCCCTTTCGGTTTCCGCTGCCGCGGACGCGGTGCAAGATGCAGATTCTCGATGGGGCTCTCCCACCATTCGGGGCGATGCGGAGGCAGAGCTTGGGGTCGGGGCCATTGACCGTCCCCGTGTGGGATCGGCCACAAACTCGCGTCTGACGGAACTTGGATCGGTGATCGGCACGCCGGCCTACATGGCACCGGAGCAGTACATTGGCCTGCATACCGACGCGCGAACGGACCAGTATAGCTTCTGTGTGACGCTGTATGAGGCGCTGTACGGGGAGCGTCCATTCCGTGGCGACTCGCTGCGCAGTCTGCAGCGCGCGATTGAGACGGGTGATCTCGGCGTTCTCGAGCGAGCCCGTGGCGTACCCGAATGGCTGCGGCGCACAGTACTGCGCGGGCTCTCGGTCGATGCTGAGAGCCGCTACGATTCCATGGCGGATCTGCTAGGTTCGTTGCGCCGCGATCGAGGAGCGGTGAAACGGCGCGCGGCGGCTGTGTTGGGGGGCATCGCTCTCGCTGGTGCCGCGGTGTCGGGCTATCTTCAGGGCGAGGACGGCGAACACGCGTTTTGCGAGGGCGGTCGCGCGCAGATCGAGCAGGTCTGGGACGATGAGATTCGCGATCGCATGAAGCGTGGTTTTGAAACTGCGGGTACGCGAGTCTCCCAGGGAGCGTGGAAGGCGGTGGTGCCTGTGCTCGATCGCTATGCCGACGCATGGGTTGGGATGCATCGCCAAAGTTGCGAGGCGACCCGGGTGTGGGGACAGCAATCCGCGCACCTCATGGACTTGCGCATGAACTGCCTCACCCGTCGTCTGGAGGCCATGCGGAGCCTGACGTCCGCATTCCGAACGCCGGACGCGAATACTGTCGAGCAGTCGGTCAAAGCCGCTTACGATCTGCCGCGTATCGACGCCTGCGCCGACGCCGAGGCGCTACTCGAGCAGTTGCCTCTCCCCGAGGATCCTGTGGAGAGAGAGAAGGTGGAGTCGATGCAGATCGAACTCGCCCGTCTCGGGGCGTTGCGGCATACGAATCAATTTGGGGAGGGGGCGAAACGCCTACCCGATCTGATCGAGCAAGCTCGGTCGCTCGGTTACGTACCGGTGCTCGCGGAGGCGCGGCTTTTGTACGGTGCGTCGCTGAGTCTCCAGCGCGAGCCCGAGCAGGCGATCGTGGCGGAGAGAAGCGCGCTGTACTCCGCTGTGAGTGCGCGGGCCTTCGAACTCGCCGCCAAGGCCACGTTGCGCCTCATTTGGGATGATGCCTATCTGATGCGAAACTACGACGCGGGCGCGCGATACGAGCGTCACGCCGCTGCATTGCTACAGGCGGCCGGCGAGCCGCTCGAGACGCTGGCTGAGTTCCACGAAAAGGTAGGGCTGTTGGCGAGTGTACGAGGTGATCGCGAGACGGATATCCGGGAGACGCGTCTCTCGCTCGAAATCCGTAGGCGGGTCTTGGATCCGGATCATCCGGATATCGTGGGCACCGAGGCGAATCTGGCAATGGCCATAGCGACCCCGAAGGAGGCCGACACATGGGCTGCGGTAGCGCTGTTGCGACACGTGGAGCGGGAGGTCGCACGGGTGTGGCCTCAGGGGCATCCCACACGCGCCCTGGCGCTGAGCAGTATCGGGTGGATTCTAGATGAGGGCGGTTACAATAGCGAAGCGATAGAACCCGGTCTCCGAGCTGTGGACCTGTACGAGATGCTGGGTCAGGAAGATACGACCTGGGCGCGAGGCGCCGAGGTGTCCGTGGGCGACAACTACTTCGATCTGGGGGAGCTTCGCAAGGCGCTCCACCACTACGGCCGGGTACTCGAGGAACTTGACGGCTCGGATCCCGACTGCCGCTGGTCTTCGTTTTCATTGGCCGTTCCGCGGCTGACGCAGATTTATCTCGATCTTGGTCGAGTTGATCGAGCTGCGGGCGTGGCAAACAAGGCGCTGGATGCGTGCGCGGCGACGCTCGGTGTGGATCATCCCGACGTACGCTGGCTACACGTGGCGGCGGGCAAGGTCTCGCTTCGACAGGGAGAGGCCGCGCTCGCGCTCGATCGCTTCGAGCAGGCGCGGGTGGTCCTCGAAGAACATTTCGCAGGTCGGCCCTGGGAGCTGCTGGAGATCAGGGGACCTTTGGGTGAAGCGCTTCAGGCTCTGGGACGACCCGATGAAGCTTTGGCGCTGCACCGGGAGGGGTATCGAATGGCCTTGGATGTATTGGGCGACGAGCATACCCACACGGCACGTGCGGCTCATGTTCTGGGTAGGACCTTGATCGCCCAGGGAGAGTATGGCGAAGCGGTTCAGCTGCTCGATAGCGTCGTGCGCCGACTCGGCGAACGTCTGGGCCATGATTCGCTGAGGTTGGTTGGGCCGCTGACCGACCTCGGGGATGCGTTGCTCAGCCAGCAATTCCGAAGTACGGTGGACGTCGCTCGTGCGCAGCAGGCGTTGCTTCGCGCCCAAGAATCCGTGAGTGGACGACCTCTTGAATTTGATGCTGCGGGCGGGGAGCGGATCGAACGCTTGCTCGACGGCTTATAGTGACGTGTGGGGGACGCGGCGTGGATGGTGGCGAAACCACGTCGTCAGTTGGATCCCGACGTTGAGCTCGAATCCGCCGAGCTGCAAGACCGGGGAGCCCTGGGGGTCGGAGAGGCGAGGTACACCTGGACCGTCAGCGAACTCCGCACTCGCTGCGCCTTCGATGGTCGTGCCGATACGCCAGCTGAGCCTCGGTGCGTGCGGGGCTTGGAAGCGAAAGCTGGGTGCGACGCCCAGCGTGGCGCCGACGAGTGGATGGTATCGCGCCGCCTCGCCGGTCGATGTGACGGTCGCCCGTCCCTCGGGCCCGCGAATGGTCCAAGGTTCGATCGTAGCCGTGATGCCGATAGGAAGCTCAAATCGACCCGACTCGAGACTCCAGCCGCCGCCGGCACCGATGCGGTAGCGTCGGAGCAGATAGGGTCCGACACCGTGGGTGCCCAGGCGCAGCGTGATGCTCCCGTGAAGCCGCGAGGGATTGATGTAGCGCAGATCGAGTTGGGCGGCGAAATGCGGTGTCGGAGCGGGATGGCCAGGTGCCAGTCCGAGAATGCTACCGGCGCTGGCCGCCACGCCCAAAGCCGGTGTGGAGGGGTCTGGCGTGTGATGGGAAGGGGCTATCAAAGTCGGATGGTCGGGGCCTGTGGAGTGGGCCGGCCTGCTGGCGGGAGGGGGTTTTACGGGCGGGTCGGAACTCGTGGGTACCTTGCCCTCCCCCGTCGCGTTGGTTCTCGCGTTGGCTTTCGCGACAGAGGTGCGAGGCGTCGGGATCTCGGCGTCCGATCGGTCTGGTTCTACCGAAGCGTCGACGATGCCATGTGATAGCACCGCCAGGTTGGCTGCGATGACCCGTGCTTCGACCTCTCGCTGGGCTTCGATACGCCGCCGGTAACCGCGGCCGTCGGAGACAATCACGGTCACCAGCACATACGTCGGGTCGAGCCTCACCACGCGCGCGTAGAGGATCAAGGATGGGGAGGAAACTGCCGTGTTGGCGTGGGCCCGAAACATGTCGACACGCACGCCGTGGAGACGTAAACGAAGCGCATGTACGAGGGCGTCGTCGTCGATTCCGGATGTCTCGAGGAAGAAACGATTCAGTCGGGTGGTTGCGGCTGGGGGGTCTGGGGGGTCTGGAACCGGCGTGCTCGGGGCCGCCCGAACGGGATAGGCGACTGCGAGGCATACAGAGGCCATCAGGAAGAAGCGAGACGTGTGGAGAGGGAGCGCCCGAGACCTCGCTGCACGACTCATCGGGTCTGCGGGATCGGGGAAAGGCCGCGCCGACCGTCGAATGCCGACTCAACGTCGCCGGTTGCTGAGTCCTCGGTTCCGCCCGTTTCCTCGTCGCTGTCGCTGTCGTCGTTGCTGTCGTCGTCGCTGTCGCTGTCGTCGTCGCTGTCGTCGTCATCGGCGCTCTCGCTCTCGTCGTCGTCGATCGCGTCGTCGCTCGGCCCGGAGGGTGTGCCTGGGGCGTCTGTACGGGATGTTTCCCCATCTTCAAGTTCGGATGGTTCGAGCTGATATACGTGCACACAGCCGAGGGCGCAACACCAGGCTAGGGTGATAAGTCCGGTCGCGTGGGCGATCTTCACGGTCTAACTCCGCCGTCGTCGGTTGCGGGTGGACGCTGCATGTCGGAGAGGCTGCGCGTCGCTTCGACGGCGTGGGAACCCCCCGGATGTTGGTCTAGGTACATGCGCCAACATGTGGCCGCGGAGCTCGGGTTCGCACGTCGGCAAAGCCCAGCACGCACGTCGTCGCTGAATCTTCCGTGGGGGAAGCGCCGGATATACTGTCTCCATAGCTTCGACTCATCGCCAGGTGCGCCACGTTGGCGAGCGAGGGTAAAGAGATCGCCGTACGCGAGATCCGCAATAGCGCCTCGTCCGGCCAGCTTGATCACGCGCCGGAAACTACGTTCTGCCGCCTCGAGTTCCCCTTCCCGCCACAGCGCCTGCGCTTTTGCATCGAGGTCGCGCAAGCGTTCGGATCTTGTCTGCTTGTGCGGCACACGGTTCGAAGCGCGCGGCTCCCGTGCGTCGGGTGAGTGGGCCAGAGATCGGCCGGGCTTGCGGTGGGCTATCCGCTGCGGCGGATGCCGGTCGTTTCCCCGAGCTGTGTCCGGTCCGGCGAGTAGGCCAGTTTCAGTATTGGTTTGAGCTTGAGCTTGAAGCTGAGCTCGGGGCTGGGCGAGATCGACCTCTTGGAGGGCCCCCGCACGGACCGCCGATCCGGGCCGCTGGGCGCGGACTTGTTCGGTACCCATGGCCTTCGCAGACTCCCGAGTTGCGGCCAGATCGACGGTTTGCTGCGCTTGATGGGATCCGCCCGTGAGCAAGCGGGACCATGCTTGTGCCGGGTCGTGGGCGACGCCGATGAGGATCAATGTGACGGCGGCCATGGCAAGGGTGGCCGCTATGCGCAAAGGTGGCGCGCGGCGTCGAGGCACGGGGGGAAGTTGGGCGAGCATCCGCTGAGCCGCCATGTACTCTACCCGGCGCCGGGCACTGGCGACGAAGATGGCCAACGGTATCGACATACGGTGCGTGGTGTTGATTTCACTCACCTTGTCGGTGAGCAGTACTGCGGCCTCCTCGATCATATTCTGCGGGACGCGGCGAGGGTCGTGGGCGTGGGCCCTTTGTACGACGTCGACGAAGTCCGCGTGCGGTCCCGCCTTGGGGGTGACCTCGGTCGGTGCTTGGGCCCACTCCGAGACGTCCATGCGACGTGGATCGCCTTGCCCTTCATGGTTGTTCTTGTTCATGGTGCCCCTCCCGTGTCCATCCAGCCGCGTGCCGTGAGCTCCCGTTCGATGCGGGCGCGCGCGCGGTGTGCCCGGACGGCGACGTTTCCCGCGCTGATGCCGAGCTGCCTGGCGGCCTCGTCTGTCGAAAGGCCGGCCAGGTCTCGCAAAATGAATGCCTCACGCAGATTGTTGGGCAGCGTGCCCAGCACGGCATAGAGCACCTTGCTACGCACGTGATCCATATGGGTGGCTTCCACATCTCGAGCCAAGCCAAGGTATGGGGCCAACCCGCCGAGTTCGTCCTTGAGCTTGCGTTGTGTGCCGTTCTTTCTCCAATGCTCGCGTGCGACGTTCACGGCCACCCGGCACAGCCACGTGCGCAGGGAGGCGTCGCCGCGGAATTTGGCGATGCTCACGATGGCACGGGCGAACGTCTCCTGGCACAGGTCCTCTGCGATGTCTGACTCTCCACATAGATAGCAAAGGTGGCGATACACGGCATCGAAATGCATCTGATACAGCCTCCCCCAGGCTCCAGTGTCGCCCCGGCGGGCCCGATGGAGAAGTTCATCGGCAGGGTCCGACGTCGTGTCCGCGCGGTGAGGACTTGATGTGCCGGATCGTTGTCCAGATGGCGGACCAGACTCGTTTCGGTCCTTCCTATTCGCTACGATGCGCAACGTACTTGCATGGCCTGCTGACATGTCGGTGGAGTTGGACTTTCGGGCTTCGGATCACCGGATCCTCGGACACTAGTGGATTGTGGCGCGGATCCATTACAAAACACCGCCCGCTGAGGGGCGCCTAGCTCGAAGCGCGCGTGTATGGGCCTGTGCTGGCGATCCGGCGCTCGCACCGTCGTGCGTCGCTTTCTTGTGGCGGATCTCACGTGATGGCCATCACAGGCAGCAGGCAGGGCCGTGGGACGATGCAGATACATGAGCACCCATATCCGAACGGGGCGAATGAGCGAGGCGGTGGCTCTATTGTGGGCGTCGTCGCGTGTGGGACCACGTGGTCGAGAGACCTGCGTGTCAGTTGATCCGTATGTATGACTTGTCCCCCGTACCGTCGAGCGGGATGCGAGGTACGTGCGAGAGTCCGAACAGGAGATAGTAGAGCGAGCTGCTTGGAACCCGACGACCGTCGGCGGGTACCCAGCCGTGGCCCTGCGTATCCTTGAAGGCGGCCCAAGTCGATTCGGAGTACAAGATGGCGCCCACAGGCGGGCCCGCCTGGGGAAGCATGCGCGCGAGCGCTGTCCAGGGATGGCGATGCCAGATCTGCCGGTACGCCAGGCCGGCGGGGAGGGAAAAGGCGACGCTGACGACCGCCAGGGCGGCGAGCGTCCACCTTATCCACGCACCATGGACTTCGATCGCCCGAGCGGCGAGTAAGGCGAGCAGGGGTAGAAAGGCGACCCAGTGGCGTGGGCCGAAGCAGACGCCGGCGAGGCCACCGGCGAAGCTGGAGAGCAGAAGCAGATAGCTCGCGCTGCCAGTTGCGATCACCTGGTCGACCGAGGATCTGCCCCGACGCAAAAGCACGGTTCGCACCCCAATGATGGCGCTGATCGCGACCCACGGCACGAAGATCAGCAAGCCGTGTCGATCGTCCAACAGATTGCGGTACCCGTTGGCGACCACTGTTCCGATCCATCCGGTCGTGGAGAAGATCCAGCCCAAGTTCCCAGCCGCGGCGCCGTCTTCGGTGGGCGCCGCACCGACCCAGCCCCGGGAGCCGGCGACGATGACACGGCCGAGTACCTGGGCATTGAAGCCAACGAGGGTGAACCCTGCGAGGCCCATCACGAGACAGGCGGTGCGAGCCGTTCGCCAGTCGCGGGCCAGTAGGCGGTCGAAGAGCCAGGCCACGCCCAGAAGGACAAAGGGGGGCTTGAGGATCATGGCACACGAGATAGCGATGGCGGCGGGCAGGGCCCGCTTCTTGGCGATGAAGTAGATCGCCGCGACGAGTGCCAGGCCGATGGTGGTCTCGGAGAAGTAGCCCTTGCTGTAGGCCAACCAGGGGCTGGCGAGTGCCAGCAGGGCGCTGGCGGCGAGGGCGCTCCGCGGTTTCATCCCAGAGGCAAGCGCCGCGAGGTAGGTGACGAGGATCGCCGCCAGAGCGACCAGCGTGAGTACCCAGCCCGCGAGCAGCTCGACTTCGTGTGGGGAGGCCGCGAGGGGCCAGATCAATGCGGCGAGCAGAGCCGCGAAGGCCGGCGGGTGGGCGGGTGTCTCCCGGAGCTTCGCTGCCGCATCGAAGCCCGTGCCGTTGCGCCGTCGATAGGGTGTGCAATCCAGAGTGTCGCATGGCAGTGGCTTGTGCGGGTCGTAGGCTTCGCGCCACAGCTGTGTGTGCGCTGTCGCCGGGTCGATGACGATCGTGTGGTGGTGGATCCGGCGGCCGCGGTGCGATCGGCCCGCTTCCCAGCCCCCATGCAGGGCACTTTGGTAGTCGTCTTCGAGATATAGATCGCCGTCGTACAGGAGACTGTTGATGATGACGATATAGTGCGGTTCGTCCCCACTATGAGCTTCGTAGTCTCGCGCCTGAAGATGGGATGTTCGTGGGTTGTAGTCGGCCGCTCCAATCGCAAGGAATACGAGGAAGATCACGCCCACGCCGGCGTGCGAGGAGAGGTAGCCCCGCAGGTGCGCCCAAAGGGGGGTCCGCTTCTCGACGGATTCGGGGCTATACATGCCTGTCACGTCGGCGTTTCCGCTGGCGCTTCTTGGCGCGTTCTTGGGGATCGAGAGGTTGCTTCGGCGGGCGTCGCTGCGCCTCGCGGTGGCCACGAGCGATGGTTCGCCAGCGCCATGAGAGCACGGCGAACAGGGAGGCGAGGCTGATCCAAGCGCCAGCGACGAGAGAAGTGGGCTCGAAGCGCTGTTCTACGAGGTGGGATCCGGCGGCTACGGGGACCGCACGCATGAACAGGTTGGCCTCGATGATCGGCGCTTCCTGACCATCGACGAACGCGCGCCAGCCTGGGTGCCAAGTGTCACTGAGTACCACGAGGCCGGCCGCGTTGGCCTCGACTTGCATGGTCACGATGTCCGGCTCGTATCGGATGATCCGAACCGTTTCAGCGTCTTGGGTCGTGGGATAGGGTGGACTCGCTGAGTCGGTCGGGGCCGCTGGGAGAGCCGGTGTGGTCGGGGCAGGATGATCGAGCGCGTAGCCGGCAGGGAGGGGGGTGGTGAGCAAGGTCTGTGCCAGCAGCTGATGATCTTGACGCCCCAGCCGTCGAGCTGCCCGGTCTTTGGCCATATGTCGCGCGCTGTGACTGAGCCAAGCCCTTGGTGTTGGTCTCGGGTTTTCGTAGAGGACGAATCCCTGGGCTCGATCGATCTCCTTCCAACCGCGCCAGCCCCGTCTCTGGAGCGCGCTTCGACCGAGGCGGCGTCGTGTCAACAAGTAGCGAGGCCCCGTGTGGGCGACGTAGGGGTTGAAGGTGGCGAATTTGACGAACGCTGCGAATCGGTCTGGGTCGCGTCCCCGTGCAAGGTTGGCGTAGGTTGCCGCGTTCCGCATGAGGAACGTGTCGTAGCCTCCGAGTTGTGCGATTCCGACGGCGGCAGCGCGTCCAGGTATGCGTGCGTTGGGGTCGGTGACGATGCGCAGCCCGGGTTCGTAGCGTTGCTCGAGCATGGCGGCGGCTTTGGGGGGCAGCGCGAAGCGGTCGGATCCTCCGGTATTGAGGAAGGGTTGGCCGAAGAAGTAGAGCTCCACACAGGTGAAGGTGGCGACGCCCCACAGCACGGCGCGGCGCCTAGGCTCGCTACCGGTCCAAACGAATGCGACCGCGAGCGCCAGCGTGGCCGCCGAGGCCAGTACAGTTTCGCTATGTGCCGCGTCGAGTAGGCTCTGCCACGCGGCGAGGGGAGGCTCCCCGCGTTTCGGAGCTCCGGCGAAGTCGCCGAGCCAAGCGTGCCAGCTTGAGGCATCGTGGGTGCGGATGGAGAGCCACACGGAGATCATGAGCACAGCGGGGACGAACAAGGCAACTCGCTGCGGACGCCGCCAGCTTTGCTGGCCTCGGTCCAACCAGGCCTGAAGCGTACGCGCCGTCAAGAAGCTGCCAAACAACGTGGTGAGCAAGACGAATCGCCCCGGAGATCGGAACATGTCGGCCCCGGGTACGATGGCCACATAGGGCTCAAAAAGGGGGGTGGCGAGGCCGAGGGAGAGCGCGGTCGCCAGCGCGAGGACGATGGCGGTGGGGACCCATACCCGCCAGTGGAGAAAAAGTGGCGCCGTCAGCAAGCAGAAGGCGGGCACGAGCCCGAGATACCCAAGTGACTCCCAAAACGCCCAACTCCCCACAAATGGATGGTCGTGCCCGCCACCGAAGAGTGTCGGGATCAGGTAGGTCGCCAGGTTCTGCGGCGCGGAAGCGTAGCTGCTCGCAAAGGCCAAGCCTCCTTGCGAGCGCTGCGACAGCGCGACCGTGGTGGCGGTAGGGAGCAGGTTGACGAGACTGAGTAGGGCACTGAGGCCTGCGGTGATGGCCAAGACCCGAATGGCTCGCGTCACCCCGCCGCTGGCAATTGTGGCACGCGTCTTGGGCTCAGTGGTCCGAGCAGGGGGGCTGTGTGGTGCAGATGCGGCGTGGGGGGAGCGGGCCCGTAGCGCCTCTTCGAGGATCGTGTGCAGGCCCATGCCGAGCCAGCCGATGTACACAACATGGTAGTGGCCCCCGAGCAGCATGAACGTCGCACTGGCCACAGCGACTCCCCAGCGGCCATGACGTAGCCATCTTGATATGCCGCCCATCACCCAAGGTAGGCACGCGGCGGTGAACACCAAGGCGCGGTGTCCCGCGAAGGCGTGGGACATGGTGAATCCCGAGAGCGCGAAGGCCATCGCGGCGGTGACCGCCACCGGGCGCGACATGCCGCGGCTGCGTACCCACCAGGCCGTGCCCGTGGCAGCGAGCGCGAAGTGGAGCAAAAAACCCACCTTGATATCCCAAAGCGGTGGCAGGAACGCGGTGGTCCAGTAGCTCGGGGACACGAAACTGTGGGCGCCCAGCCAGAACGGGCTTCCGCCGAACGAGTACGGGTTCCAAAGCGGCAGGTCGCCGAGGGCTAGTCGGCTGTGAGCAAAGGCGAGGGCGGGGTACTCGAAGGTGACGATATCTGTGCCCGAGCCCAGATAGGGCGCATCCGTAGCGAGCCAATGGATCGGGAAGATCAGGGAGATGAAAGCGATGCCGACCAACAATGGCCAATCGACCTTCGGCGGGGCGTCGAGCCGGGGAATCGCCTCGGCGACATGGGATGTGGCGACATGGGATGTGACGACACCCGATGTCGCGCGAGACTTCTTGTGTTTGCGTTTCACCGGCGCGATGGCGGTACCGTAGCATCGCGCGGTGGGTGGGCTCCAATCGAGAGTTGGGGCATGGGGCGACTGCGGACTACCGACCGCGTGGGCCGTGTCCCGGTGCGAGAAAACGCGACATGCGCGCCCGCGGTCTCGTACCCCGCTCGCGGAGTTTGCCCGACGGACGCCCTGCCGGTACAAGTATGCGCTGATGTCCAACGACGCTGCTTCCTCACCCCACGGCCGACGAATACTCGTTGCGGGCGGGGCCGGTTTTCTGGGATCACACTTGTGCCGACGCCTGTTGGACGACGGCCACGACCTGATCTGCGTCGACGATCTGTCTACGGGGCACCGTTCGAATATCGAGCCCCTGTTCGATCGATCCGGGTTTAGATTCGTGCAACACGATATTCGCGAGACCTTTGATGCTCGCGTGGATCAGATCTACAACCTGGCTTGTCCAGCGGCACCGCCACGTTACCGCCATGCTCCGATCAAGACCCTTACCACCAGTGTGCAGGGTTCCACAGCATTGCTGGAGCTGGCGCGTTGCCAGGGGGCCCGCCTCCTCTTCACGTCGAGCAGCGAGGTATATGGAGATCCAGATATCCACCCCCAATCCGAGGACGATTGGGGGAGGGTGAACCCGATCGGGCCGCGGGCTTGCTACAATGAGGGCAAGCGATGTGCCGAGGCGATGCACTCGGCATATGCGTTGGAGTACGGCGTAGAGGTGAAGATTGCGCGCGTCTTCAACACCTACGGTCCCCAAATGCCCCTCGATGACGGTCGGGTCGTGCCCAACTTCATCGTCCAGGCCTTGATGGGGGCGCCTCTCTCGGTTCACGGAACGGGCGAACAAACGCGATCGTTTTGCTATGTGGATGATCTGATCGAAGCGTTGGTGCGTTTGATGGCGAGCCCGAGTGGACTCTCGGGGCCGATCAATCTGGGCAACCCGCACGAGGTTTCGGTGCTGTCGCTCGCCAGCACCGTGCAGCGGCTGACCGGGGCCGATTCGACTATCGACCACTGCGAACTTCCGATCGACGACCCGAGGAGGCGGCGTCCAAACATATCACTGGCGCGAACAATGTTGGATTGGGAGCCGCATACGGGGCTTGAGGCCGGGCTCAAGCGCACCATCGCGTACTTTGCACAAAGGCTTTCGCATCGTGCGAAGCATGGCGCCACGCAAGCCACCCTCTGCCACACCTGATCCATACCGAATATGACCGGAGCGAGTCAGGCAGGCGATTCTCCGACCATCGCTGTTGTTGTGCCCGTCTACAATGGGGCTCGATTCCTTGGGCGTAGCATCCCGGCCTTGCGGCGCTCCGATCCGGATGTTTCTGTTGTTGTGGTCGACGCCGGATCCACTGATGGCTCGGGTGACTTGGCCGAAGCGCTGGGTGTGAAGGTGATTCGCCTCGCGCAGCGGGAAGGCCCGGCGCGGGCGCGAAATGTTGGCGTGGAGCATACGACCGCGGAGATCGTACTGTTCGTGGATGCGGATTGTGTCGCGCATCGAGACGTTGTGGCGCGAGTGCGGGCCGCATTCGCCACCGATCCCGAGTTGGTGAGTTTGACGGGCTCGTACGACGCGGACCCGCCCGATCCGGGTTTTTTCTCTCAGTACATGAACCTGCGCCACCGATATCACCACCAGCGTGCGCGAACGCAAGGTGCCTCGTTTTGGACGGGCTGCGGAGCCGTGCGAAGAAACGCCTTTCTCGGCGTAGGGGGATTCGATGCTACGCGCTACCCTCGTCCCCAGATCGAGGACATCGAGCTTGGCGTTCGGATGAGTCGAGCGGGTCGCTGCTGCCTGGATCCAGGCCTGGAGGTGACGCATCTCAAGGTCTGGACGTTGGCATCGGTTGTTTCTACCGATATCTTCCAGCGTGCCCTCCCCTGGTCTCGCTTGATCTTCGAGACCCGATCGATGCACAACGACCTCAATACCGCTTTTCGACATCGGCTCGCGGCGCTGTTGTCTCCGGGCGTGTTGGTGGCTCCTGTGCTCATTGCTGCCGCAGGCTCCGAGGGGGCGCCGGTTGTCGTAGTGGGAGGCGGCGTCCTTTGGTTGCTTGTCGCTACCGCCCTTGCGGCCGATATGTTTGGTTTCCTTCGTCGACTCCGCGGGACGCGCTTCGCCCTATGGGCCTCGCTCTTCCATCAGATCCATCTCAGCTACAGCGCGGCGGCGTTCAGCTGGTGCGCCTTCGACCGGTTGCGAACGCTCGTGTTCGGTGCTCGCAGCGAGCCAGGTCACTGGCGTGGGTCCGCCTGAGAGCTCTGTTCGTGGTATTCGGTGTCGGCGTTGATCTCCCATAGGTCGCTGGACTCACCGTCGATCATGTTGCGTACGGCGTGAATGCCGGTCAGCATTGCATGGTCTTGGTTGTTGTAGCGATGGAGGCCGTTGCGGCCGATGGTCACCAGATTGGTGAGTCCGTCGACAAATCCGCGGATGACACGGAGATGCTTGCGGTAGGTGGCATCGTAGACCGGGTAGGCCTTGGGAACCCGCACGACACATCCGTCGCTCACGTCGTGTGGCGACGCTAGGCCGATGGCTTCGAGCTCACGTCGGCCTCGCTCGATCAGGTCGCAGTCGGGCGTATTCCACAGTTCGTCGCCCTCGAAACAAAAATACTCGAGACCGAGCGCGGTCTTGTTGCTATCGCCGACCATATCCGGGCTCCAGTTCTTGTAGTTCTGGATCCGGCCGACCATCACCTCGGGATCATGGATATAGAGCCAGTTGTCGGGGAATAGGGACGGTTGGTCGATGATAAGGCACACCGTCAGAAAATCTCGATAGCGAAGTGCCGCTGCGGCTTTTTGAACGTGCGAGGGTGGAGGCGGGTCGATCTTGGCCACGAGTTCGGTCAGTGGCATGCTTGATATGAGCTGCCCCACTGCTACCTGCTCTGTGGAGGGGCCGGAGGAGATCGTCAGCGAGCAGATGCGTCTTCCTTCGCGCTGCAGTGCGCGGACATCACAATCGGTTCGGACTTCGCCCCCAGACGCGACCACACGGGCTGCCATGGCCTCCCACATCATCCCGGGGCCACGGCGAGGGTAGTGAAACTCTTGTATGAGGGACTTGATGGCCCTCCTTGGCGGGAGGAACATATGGATCAGCGCCGTTCCCAGGGATAGGTCCTTGATTCGCTGTGCCGCCCAGTCGGAGCTGAGTTCACTGCACGAAACGCCCCACACCTTCTCCGTATACGCTTTGAAGAAGGTCTCAAAAAGCCGTCGACCGAAACGGTTGGTTACCCACTGCTCGAAGGTCGTTTCCTGTCGATGGGGGAATACTCGCCATTTCAGATAGCTGAGTACGTTGAGAGCGGCGGCCCGCAGCCCTAATCCCCGCAGTGCGTCCCAGGGCTCGAGTGGGTAGCGGAAGAAACGACCTTCATAGTAGATCCGAGATAGACGAGGCCGGAGGAGAAAATCGTCGGCTAGGATCTCCTGCCAGATCTGTTTGACCTCCTCCGATTTCGTGAAGAAGCGGTGTCCGCCCATGTCGAAGCAGAAACCGCGGTAGCTCTCCGTCCGGGCAATCCCACCCACGATGGCGAGTTTCTCGATGACGAGCGGGCGTTGTCCTCGTCTGATCAGCTCGTACGCTGCGGTGAGACCGGCTGGGCCGGCACCGATCACGATGACAGAGCCCGTGGTGTCGAGCATGGCCGGGAATGTAGGGGATGGCAGGCGCCACGTCCAACCCCCGCTTTCGCCACCCCGACGGTCGCGGGTGCAGCGGTGCACCGCTGTGGGGGACGCCAGCTGCGTCGGGCCGGATCCGGCGGCGGGGCTCGGGGCTACGACGAGCTAGCGAGGGCGTGATGGATGGTTGCGACCTCCGGCGATCCTCCCGATTGCCGGTGGATCACCGCACCGCGGGCGTCGAGGAGGATGAATGTGGGTAGTGCTCGTATCTGGTGTCGTCGGCGAAGATCTTCCGACGCGTCCTCTGTGACGTTGATGCGAGCGAAGTCTACGTCCTCCGCGATGCTGTCCACGAGCCCGTCGACCACGGGCTTGAGCGCGAGGCAAGAACCTCAGTAGTTGGAGTAGAACTCCAGGAGGATGGGCCGGGCTGCAGCGCGAGCGGCTTCGATTTTTGTTGCCCCATCGTCGCCAGCGCCCGGGCGTAGCACGGCGTAACACGTCCCGAACGCCGCGATCTGGAAGAGGCCTGCCAAACGGGTGAGCTTGGGCCATCGGCGTTGCCCCGCACGCGTACCTGCGTAGATGCCGAGTCCGAACAAGAGGGCGCAGGCGATGAGGCCCGCGTAGGTAGTGGCAGCGCTCATGTACCCGATGCTAGCACAGCTTTTGGGGGCCTCTTTCAGGTCGCCCAAAAGCTACCGTTGCGATGGAGGTGGGGCGCGGCCTGGTCGACCATCCACTAGGTGGATGCGTGTGGAGGCCTGCGCGTCGTTGGATCTGAATCTGCCCGGCGCGCGGCCGGAAGTTCCACGCAAAAACGTGTGGCGATGCCGGGGGACGATCGGACGACGATGCGGCTGCCGTGTTCGGCAATGATCTGCTTCGCAAGGTAGAGGCCGAGGCCCGTGCCACCGCTTCCGCTCTTGGTCGTACAGAACGGATCGAACATCCGCTCGATGAACTGGGCGGAGATCCCAGGACCGTTGTCTTCTACGACGAGACAGACCGTGTCGGCAGCCTGGCCTCGCTCCGCACCGATGGTGACGGCCGGATTTTTGCGAGCGCCGCCTGACCCCCGCAAGGCATCGCGAGCGTTCGTGACCAGGTTGAGCAGGACATGTTGGATCTGGCGCGGCTGACACCTGACGTTCGCCAGTCCCGGCTCCACCTGGACCCGCAACGCGATGATGTCGCTGCGCAGGAGCATGCGGATTCAGACGAGTGCTCGCTCGATGAGCATCGCGGGTGGCTCGGCACGAAACGTTTCACGCTGGGTACGCGCGAAGTCCGTGAGGTCCCGGACCACTTTGGCCACGCGATTCGCTTCGCCCAAGATATCCCGCGCCAGCTCGTGGGTCCCGCTGGGCGAGTCTGTCTCGCTGAGGAGCAGTTCGGCGCACGAGATGATGGCTTGCATGGGGTTGTTGATCTCGTGCGCCACGCCGCCGGCCATGGTGCTGATGGTCTCGAGTCGTTGGCGGTGGCGTGTCTCGGCCTCATATCGTTCGCGCCCGCGTTCCGTGTGTCGTCGCTGCGTGATGTCGGTGAGGACCAACAGGGCGACATCGTTTCGGGGATTGATCGCAGTGGCGCGGACGGAGAACCACTGTCCGGGGTCGTCGGCGCAGGGCTCGTGGGTTGTGGTATCGCGGGTTGTGGTTTCGCGCTCGAAGGGCTCGCCGGTGGAAAACACGTGTCGCAAGGCCGCTCGGGCGGCCTCCAATGTGTCCGGCGAGAGGTTGACTTCGAGGGACGAAGCTTCGCGGGTGCCTGCAACGTCGTCCGAGGCTCGGTTGTCCCACTGGACACGCAGGTCGCAGCCGACCAACAGCATCTGGTCGGGGGAGCGCTCGCAGCACAGACGCCACGGGCTTTCCCGGTCGCTGGGGGACGACAGCGCGGTTTCGAGCTCGACCTGATGTCCGGGTCGGTCGGCGGCGTCTTTCGGCAGCTGGGTCATCGTAGCGGTGTAGCGGAGCTTCGAGGCGGTTCGTCTCCATGGTAACAGACGGCCCCGATGCGGGTGACGGTCTGGTCGATCGTTCGCGCGGCTACGCGCGCCGCGGCCATATGTGCACAGCGTTCGGCGTGTGTCAGCGATCACGCTTTGGCGCCCCGTGAGAGCGTCTAGCGTCCCATCGTGCGTGTTGTCACGGGCGACGTCTCGGAGATGCGCTGTGCGACCGCTTCGTACCCCAAAGAGAGCATCAGGCGGATGAACGCGGCGCGCCATGCAGTTTCTGGAAGTGCGACGCCGAGCAACAGGTGCATGCGCCGTACCCGGCTAGCGGCCGGCAGTTGCGACTCCTCCTCCACGGCGGGGTGTCGCCATTTTCGAGGGAAGTGGTGCCGAATCTGCGACGCCACAGCGAAGTGCCAGATCGCTTCGTCGAGATATCCGCGGTCGGCGAGGCGTCGAGCGTATCGAAATTGGTTATGGGCAGAGTCGGGGCATGCGACGATGCTGTGTTGCAAAAGTGTGTCTGTATCGGCCCAGCGGCTGGCGTAAAAAATGGATGCCGCTGTCTGTAGCCATACGACGAGCCCGAAACTGGGGAGGAAGATCCGACTGGATGAGGCATGGCGATGGCACCAGCGACCGACCGCGACACACAGAAAATAGGTGGGGGTGAGCATGAAACGATCTGCCATGGCCTCGGGCATGGAGACGAAAAGGTGGGAGAACAAGATCCATGACACGATGGCGCAGGCGGTCCACGGCACAGTCTTCTGGTTCCAGGCGCACCGGAGTCGCCACGCCACCAGCAACATAGACAGGGCACCGACAAGGGTCATGATCGTCGCGGGCGACTCGGATAGAGCGACTGTGGCGTACTTGCGACCGGTGCACAGATCGACGGGCGCGACCACAAGTCGCAGATACTCCCCGAGGTTCTCCAACGCGAACGTGGCCCGGGACCAAGGCTTGGCACCCGCCAAGAGGTCGTCTTGTATGTACTCGAGTCGCAGCGTGTCGGGTAGGAGCCAGAATCGAAATGCGAGGTAGCACCCGCTAGCGGCTGATGCGGCGGCACAGGGTAGCAACAGTCGGAAGACCGAGCCGTCTTTCGACCTTGGCCCACTCAGCAGCGGGACAGTCAGAAGTAGCGTCACAGCGGGCCACGTGATCGCGCTCTCCTTGGAGAGCAATGCGCCGATCAAGCACATTGCGCCCATGCCCAGGCGCAGGCCGCCGCGGGTCGGTCGACCCTGCGGGAACCACAGGAGGGCGCTCGAAAGGGTGAAAAGCAGGGCCAAGGTGTCGGCGCGTCCGACCAAGCTGCTCACGTTTTCGACATGCAAGGGCATACCGGCGAAGGCACACATGGCGAGTCCCGAGGCCTCGTGTGAGAGCCAGCAGGCGGCAAGGCGCTGCCCGAGGAAGAGCGTGAGCATATACAAACAAAGTGAGGTGATGTGGAAACCGGGCGACCATAGATCGTAGATGGCGTGATCGAGGCGAAAACTCAGGGATGCGATGGGGCGATAGGAGCCGGGGGGGACATGCAGAGGCCGGCCCCAGAACGTGCGGTGAAATGCTTGGGAGAGGGGTACGTCGGAGCGGACCACAGGGTTGTCCACGATGGCGAGTTGATCGTCGAGTACGAAGTCCCCGCCGAGACCGCTGGCGAATGCCGTCAGGGCCAGCAGATACGGGGCGATGTACCAAAACCACCACGTGATCGGACGGCCCGCTCGGTGCTGCGACTTCCGTTGCGGGTCGCCTCGCAACGCGCCGGTCATGGTCGGGTTGTCCGCGCGCGCACCCGGTACATTGGACCCTCCTTTGTGGTCATGAAATGCTTGCTAATCCTTCCTATCGGGTGGTAGGCGAACACGTCTCGACCCTGAGCGAGCCACATGGCCACGGCTGGCCCAGGGGGAGCGAGGGCCACGTGTACGTCTCGGCGGCGATCGAGAACCACCTGATAGTAGGAGCGAAAAACAGCGTCGTATTTCCACTCTTGGAAGGTCGTGTAGTTGACGATGATCGCGTCGGTCGGTAGGCGTTGGCATACCTGCTCCGCCCAATCTCGGGGTTCAGTATAGCTAGCGAGGTCGTTGCGGACAAAACTCTCGCGTGATCTCGTCAGTATCAAGACCGCGCTGGTCGACACGAGCAGGCCTCCAACCCAACGTCTTCTTGTGCAGCGTTTGAGTACCGCATCGGCAGTGACGGCGGAGGCGGCCGTGGTTAGCAACCCCGCGGGCAGGAAGAAAACCTCGACGTCGTGTACGCGATAGTCGAAGAAAAACCAGATATTGCCGATGATGCCGAGCGCGAGCGCGACTGCGATGAGGGGGCGTCGGCGGAGGAGCAACGCGATCCCTGTGGCGCCTGCGATCAGACCGGGCAACGACAGGTAGTCGATGAAGATTCTGACGATGCCCATCATGCGGGCGCCGCTGATCTCCGATACGAACCAGTGTTTATACTGGCCGCCGCTGAGCATCCACATGAAACGCTCGAGGGTCGAAGGATCCTCGAAATTCACTGCGGGGCCCATCGACGCGCGGATGGGGATCCAAACAAAGATGCTGGCACCGACGCATGTGGCCGCGAGGCAAGACGCGCTGAGTCGAAGGCGACGCGCCAAGCTCGGGCGATGCCAAAGCTGGCGCATGGCTCCGGTCTCTCCACTGGGCTCGTGGCCCCATACGAGAAGCGCGAGCCCGAGCCCAGTAGTCGCCAGGAACAGGTGCAGGCCCAAACCTAGTCCGGCGATGAGGCTGGCTGCGACAAGAAGGCTTGCGCGCCCGCGTTCGATGGCGAGAAGGGCGAGGCACCACACCGCTGCGAGGGCGGCGAGCGCTGGCGTGTAGACTTCAGCGACGACGGCGTTGCGCCAAAATACAGGGTTTTGCGCCAGGAGCATCGCCGCCATAGCGGAGGCCGTGCGACCCGTCCCGAGTCTCCGTGCGAGCAGGTAACAGCCAGATACCGCGACGCCCCCGAAGGTCGCGCTCATCAGGTTGAGGGCGTACGCCGGGTCAGAGAATAGGCGGGTGAAGAGGTGGCCGATGAGCGTGTACAGCGGGTAACCGGGCGGATGCGGAATGCCTAGGGTATGGGCCGCTGCGGCGTATTCGGCGCTGTCGTACCAGAACACGGTTTGGCACATGGTGGCGAGATAAGCCGACGCGCCCACGAAACCGACACCCACTGCGATGGCGAATTCGGCTGTGGCGACCTGGCGGCGTGCCACGTCGGATCCGACCGGTCCCCCCGTGTGCTGCACCGGCGAATCGTAGCAGCCTGAAGCGGCAGGGGCCGTGGTCGGATTCGCCTGAATGCCAGACTTCAAAAACGGTCGCGGGGGCGGCACTTGGTCGGGGCGTGGGCCCAACTGCGTGCGCGGGGTGGCACCCCAACGAGCCAGATAGCCACACCCACTACACCGAGACCGATGTCGCCGAGCGAGAGTCCAAGTTCGAGTAGGAGCGGAAGCATGGGGCGGTCGGGAGCCACTATACGAATCAGGTGCGTTCGGGTTGCACCGCGGGGCGGCGGGATTCCGTCGCTCGCCTTTGGGGTGAGCGCGCTCCGCGGGCCGCCACCGAGGCGTGGGCGCGTCGTATCTCGCTGCGGCCGGTGGACGACGAACCGCAGTCGCCCCTGGCTTGTTCCCGGCTCCGAACAGCCGCGCGCCGCGAGCGCTTGGCGGTATCGATGTTCATGTCAAATCCAGGGTGGGTGGATCAGGTGCGCGAGTTTGGCCCGCGTCGTTCCGGCACTACGCCACACAGCGCGGTTTCGCTCAGTTGATCTGAAGAACCTTGACCTTCGAGGTGTCGGCACCCGCCGATACATAGCCGACCCCGCCTTTGCGATTGGACACGAATGACATGACGCTCCCGTCGCTACCCTTGCTGGGGGGTGGCTCTCCTTTGCCGCTGAAGATCTGCTGCTGCCAGAAGGTGTGCACCATGCTCGCCGATCGTCCCATCACGCTCTTGGAAAACGCCTTGCGCGCGCCAGACGAGACCTTTTGGTCCACCGGTTGCGCCCGACTACCGTCGGGCCATTTGTTGCTGCGCTTGAAGAATATCTTGGCCAGATCGCCCTTGCTGATCGAATCTGTCTTGTGATCCGCGCCAACCACGACAACGTACCCTCCGGCCGATTGCGCCGTAGGCAGTGGGATCACGAGGCATGTGATCAGAAGTGCGAATAGAAAGAGTGAGAGCTTGCGCTTCGTCATCGTCCGTCTCCTAGAAACTAGACGACGCGCTGGCGACGAAAAGACGCGTGGTGGGCTGCGGTCCGGTTCGGTCCGCTTCCGCGTGGTCACCCTCAATCGTCACGAATCGCCCGCCGATGATGTAGTGATAGCCCAGCTTCAGCACCAGACCAGAGTGGAGTCGGAGGTTCACAGACGCTCCAAAATCGTCGTGTTGACGCTGGTTGACTCCGACTGTGTCCACGCCGCTGAGGCGCAGGCCGTCGTAGCGCGTCGCCACCTCCAAACGGGGATGCGGCGTTACCGCCAACTCGCCATAGTAGGCTAACTGGCTGAATCCCTGGTTAAAATAGGCAACCTCTGTGCGCAGCGTGAAGTAGCGATGTGCGTACTCGACATGCCCGCCGCCTACGTAGCGAGGAGCGCCCCCGGCCCCGGGCTTCCCCGCGAACCCGCTGAAACCGAAGCCTAGGCCGGGGAGTGGGGTCCGAATATGGATTCGCCCGCCGCCAGCATAGTCGATGGCGTGCTGGTGGACTTCCCCGCCGCCATGCTCGTCTTCGTCTTCGTCTTCGTCTTCGTCTTCGTCTTCGTCTTCGTCTTCGTCTTCGTCTTCGTCTTCGTCTTCGCCTTCGTCTTCGTCTTCGTCTTCGTCTTCCGGCTGGGCAGCGCGAAAATGTTCATCTGCTGCCGCCGGTGCGCTGACGCTACTGACCAGCGCGTCTTGGCGGACGTCGAGGTGACCCACGTACAGATCGTATTCCAGGCCCCAGTTGCCTGATCCGTAGAACGACCCGTTGATGCCCGTCCCGACGTAGCCCTCCGCCACGTAGCCCGAAGGTCTGTAGATCCCTTGTGGAAGGGATACGAAGGGACGCAGGGTGCCCACGCGGTACAATGGGCCGTAGAGGCCGAAAGGATGCTTGGCTTTGCCGACCAGCAGGCGAAGCTGGTCAGAAAATTTCCATTGGGCGAAAGCGTAATCCAGCATCACCCGAAACTCGCCGCCCTCGAACCCCAGATCGGGTTGGAACATGATGCGTAGCTTCTCTGCTGGCGACGCGATCGTAAGTAGGGCGAAGTCAACGGTGTCGTAGCTTCCCTGCGGTGTCCCGATGCCGTACACATTCTCCGGGGTAATGCCCGCTGCATAGTTTCCGTAGCCGTGGAACCCGCGATCCCGACATCGAAAGCGTCATGTTGAAACTGAGTGTGAGCAAGCGCCTACTTCCCCTTGTCATCATCCCGTTGGTGGCCCTGAGTTACTTTGCCTACGGATCGATCTCCCAGCGCTTGCGCGCCATGTCCCATGCTAGCTCTCTACAGGCGATGTTGGAGGCGGCGAACCACGGGGCGGGCGTCGTGCACGAGTTGCAGATCGAGCGCTCCATGAGCGTCGGGTTTATTGCCTCCAAGGGAAATCAGTTCGGAAGTGAACTAGCGGATCAACGTCTCAAGGTCGACGCCGCCATCGAAGACTTGGCGGCCTTCGCGGACACCGACCAATTTGGAGACGTCGCCCCCGGTATCGCACGTCCGCTTCGGCGCGCCATCGATTCCGTCGATCGCTTTAACGCGATCCGACTCGAGATCGACAGCTTCACGATCGAGGGCGATGAGGCCGCCCGTCTCACTACGAAGATCAACTCTCATCTAATCGACGGCATCGCCTACGTCGCCGCGCACAGCGACATTGTGGAGACGCGTGAGATGCTTCAGGCCTATGCGGCGCTGGTCGAGATGAAAGAGCTGGCGGGTATGGAGGAAGCGTTGGTGACCTCTGCGTCTATTCGAGGGGATCTCGGCGCCAAGGAGTTCGAGCGCCTGGTCGAGCTTGTCACCGCGGAAGCGCGACTTGAGGTTGGCTACTTGCGCCATCTTAGCGACGCCGAGGCCAGCTCCTACGTCGATACCATGCGCGGCGCCTCTATCCACGAGAGTCAGGCCTTCCGACGCTCCCTCTATGGCTTTGCGGAGGAGAAGATGGTGACGCCTGAGGCGAACGACGATGGAAGTCCACCAGTATACGATGTGGGATCGCTGGAGGGCGACGAGGTCGCGTGGTTCACGGCGCAGATGGACAAGATCGGTGCCCTCTATAGCCTCGAGAAAGAGTTGCGGCGCGAGTTTTCCGGGAGTCCGAACGCGTTGAAGCGAAGAACGTGCAGGCTGCGAGCATCGAGTTCATTCTCAATATCGGGTTGTTCGCTAGCATCATCCTTCTTGGCATGTTCATCACTCGAAGTGTGACTTCCGCCTTGCATGACTGTGGCGCCATCGCTCAGGCGACGGCGAGAGGGGATCTCACGACGCCGATCGATACCAGTGGCCACGATGAATTTGCCGATCTCCGACGCGCGATGTCCAGCATGCAGGAGAGTCTGGCCGGCACTATATCCAGCATTCGAGGTGAGACCCGCGATGTGTCTGTTTCCGCTGCCGAGATCGCACAGGGTAGCGCGGAACTGAGTCGCCGGTCCCAGGACCAAGCTGCCGCCATCGAAGAGTGTGCATCCACGATGGAAGAGATGGCGTCGACCACGGAGCGCGCCGCCAAGAACTCCCGAGATGCTCAGGGGCTGGCCAGCGATGCCGCGAGACTCACCGATGACAACCGGCAGATCTCGGAGAAAGCGATGACGCTCATGGCACAAATAGGGGAGCACCCCGGGCGGATATCCGATATTATCGAGGTAATCAACGACATCGCGTTCCAAACCAATCTCTTGTCGCTCAACGCCGCTGTCGAAGCGGCTCGGGCCGGCGAACAGGGCCGAGGCTTCGCCGTGGTCGCCAGCGAAGTGCGTTCGCTTGCCCAGCGTACCACCGGTTCTGCTAAGGAAATTCGTGAAATCATCGAGTCCAGTGCGCGGGCGGTCGATGAGAGGACAAGTTGGGTACGGAAAGCCAGCGACGGGTTGGAGCAAATATCGGGACAGGTAGCAAAGGTGTCAGCGATTGTGACCGAGATCGCCGCGGCGTCCAGAGAACACTCCTTGGGCATCACCAATGTCAACGAGGCACTCACGATGCTCGACCGAACTGCCCACGACAATTCATCTCTGGTGGAGGAATCGTCTCGTGCCAGTGGCATTCTCGAAGGCAAGGCAAAAACCACGTTGGCGCTGTTGGCTCATTTTGAGGTAGACAGGTCCGAGGGGAAGCGGGCGCCCGCCGAGAAGAGCGCGCCTCGGTCGTCGACCCCAGCGTTGCCGAACGCAGTGCCGCCCGCCGTAGATCATTGCGACGACGGTCGTCCCGCGGTTGCGACATCCAACGTCACAACCGACACGGGAGGAGAAGACGCTGCGTGGGTCGACCAGGCCCCCATGAGCGGTGAACGGGTGGACACCTTCCTGGCCGCGGACCCGCAAGAGAGCGACCCGGGTAGGGATCAGGACGAGAGGAAGAGTAACGTCGCTGTGTGAGCGCGAGCAAAGGATCCAGACGCGATGCGAGTCATGCTGGCACCCAATATTCGTATCTTCCAAGCGTCGGAGCTGCGTGCTCAATTGTCGCAAGTTTTGGTGGAAGTTTTGCAGACGGATGAGAAGATCGACCTCGATGGCGGAGATGTGTGCCAGGTCGACTCCGCAGCGGTGCAGGTCCTCGTTGCGTTCGTACGCGAGGCAAAGCGCAGAAATATTGTGGTGTCGTGAGTTGGGGTATCCCCCACGGGGTGCGGCTCCCCTGGGGCCACGCGAATTTGTCATTGGACGATTCGCAGCAGGGATTTGCGCTTCCCCGGCAGTTGGAGACTAGACACTTCTCCGTGCTCATAGCGTGAGAGGTGATTGCGATCGAGTTCACGGGCTTTGTGAAAATCGAGATAGTCGTCGCTGATCACCGGAGAGCGTGAGCGCCCGGAGACGTAGCACGCTCTCACCACCCTTGAGACCCCAGCGGGCACCGGTGATCGCCATCCTATCCTTGACCAGGTGGCGACATGCACCCTCGATGGCGCCCGTCGTGATTGGCAGTCCGGCC
>JAZGFE010000168.1:0-9639 GCA_036479215.1 Nannocystaceae bacterium
TTGTCTTGGAGTGAGACGCGTATTTTAGTGTCGTCCGTTGCGGCGATTACTGTCTGTGTTCGTCTGGGCATGGCTTCCGTACTTTCTCAGTTCGTCCGCCCATACACAAAATTTCTGACACTCCCCGGGTCGCGCGTGCGGTGATCGAGTGTTGGTGCGGACCCGACCTTCCTGACCTGTTCAAGAGGCCCCACCCACAGTGGCGCCCCCCGCGGTCGATGGCAGCACAGGAGCCCGCAGATGAACCGCAGTCGCTATCTCCCAGCCACGTTGGCCCTCCTCGCATTTGCGGGGCTGTTCGCGTCGTCCCTCGCGCCTTTGGACGTCGTGGCAGCGCCAACCCGCCAGGCAGCCAAAGCACCGTCGCCCAACTCGGCCGAGTTCCCGCGCTATGTCCTCCGCAGGATCGACGACATGTATCGAGGCGAAAAGAGTCGGTCGCTCATGAGGATGGATGTGAAGACCAAACATTGGACCCGAAGCATCTCGCTCGAGTCCTGGTCCCTGGGCGAGGCCTACTCTCTGGTGAGAATCCTTAGCCCCAAAAAGGAGCGAGGCACCGCGACGCTAAAAGCTGATGACGATCTGTTCACCTATCTCAACAAGACACGGCGGACGATCAAGATCACGAGCGGCATGATGGGCGGCTCCTGGATGGGCAGCCATTTTAGCAACGATGACCTCGTACGCGGGTCCAGGTTGTCGGAACAGTATGCCATCAAGACCTCCTTCGTTGGCCCGCGTGAGGGAACCGATGTCTACGTGTTCGTGCTGACACCCAAGCCCGATGCACCGGTGGTATGGGGGAAGATCGAAGTGACCATCCGGCAGTCGGATCTTGTGCCTCTCGAACAGATATTTTACGATGAAGATGGCGAGAAGATGCGAGCGCTCGTCTTCTCTGACTACAAGGTTATCGACGGCCGCGCGATCGCGGGCATGATGGAGATGAAGCCACTCGACAAGCCGGGGGAGTACACGCGGATCCATTTCGACGAAATCGATTTCGGCGTCGATCTCAATAAAGGGTTCTTCACGTTGCAAAAACTTCGGTCGATGCGTTAGGAAGGTCGGAAACGCGGATGAGCGTCTTCAAGATGGCGTGGCGAGGCGTCTGGCGCTACCGTCGGCGCAGCGTGGTCACGATGAGTGCCATGACCTTCGCGTTGTGGGTGATGATCCTCTACTCTGGACTGTTGGAGGGCTATCTCGCGGGGATGCAGCGCAACGCGGTGAACCTGGAACTCGGGGATATCCAGGTGTTTGCACCTGGCTACCAGAAGAATCCATCGTTGCATACGCGTATACCCGACGCGCGAGCCGTGGTGGCGGCGCTGGGAAAGCGAGGATTCCCGGCCTCGGCGCGGGTTCTCGGAGGTGGCCTGGCGGCTACAGATGAATTCTCTGCGGCGGTTTCGTTCCGCGGTGTGGAGATGGCGGACGATGCGAAGGTGACCTCCGTATCAACCCATGTGCGCATGGGCAACTGGCTCGACGTCGGGCATCCAAGGGGGGTGGTGATCGGCCGCAAGCTCGCGCGAATTCTGGGCGTTGAGGTTGGCGAAGAGTTCGTCGTTGTTTCGCAGGGTGCAGATGGGTCGATGGCGAATGAGTTGTACGCGGTGCGTGGCGTCCTCAACACGATCGCCGACGTGGTGGACCGTTCAGGGGTGTACATGCACGCCGACTTGCTTCGTGAACTCTTGGTGGTCCCCGAGGGGGCTCACCAGATCATCGTGCGGCGACCATCGGAGGTCCCACTCGATGTGGCGATCGTGGAAGTGTCGCAGATCGCGCGAAATCTCGAGGCGAGAACGTGGAGACAGCTTATTCCGACGCTGGCATCGTTGTTGGACTCGACCCGAGGTTCACTTTACGCCATGTTCGTTATCGTCTACATCGCCATCGGAATCGTGATCCTCAACGCCATGTTGATGGCTGTGTTCGAGCGGATTCGGGAATTTGGTGTTCTCAAGGCGCTCGGAGTCGGGCCCTGGGACGTCATGCGAATCATCTGGGCGGAGGCGATTATCGAAACAGGAATAGCGATCGTGGCCGGCGTCGTGCTGAGTATCCCTGCACTCTATTACTTGTCCGCCACGGGGATCGACTTCAATACCATTGGGAACCTCTCCATCGCCGGAGTGGCATTCGACCCGATCTGGCGTGCCGAGATCAACGCTGGGGTATTCCTCGGCCCGGTCGTGACGATGCTCACCATCGTCGCCTTGGCCGTATGCTACCCCGCGATCAAGGCCGCCATGATTCGACCCGTTGAAGCCATGCGTCACCAGTAGGAGATCATCATGCTAGGTCCAAAACTTGCGCAGATGGCTTGGCGGAATATCTGGCGCAACCGAAGACGCACGGGGGTGACGCTCGCTGGCATCGCTTTCGGCGTGATGCTTGCGGTCTTGTTCACCGGCCTGGCGGATAATACCTACGCCAAAATGATCGACTTAGCGGCTCGTGTGGGGAGCGGTCATGTGACGATCCAACACCCCGAGTACCTGGACACACCTTCGCTGAGGCGTACGGTCACAGATGCGGCTCGTTACGAGACTGTGGCAAGGGAGGCGAAGCATGTTGTAAGAGTGACATCGAGGATCTCTGGGCAGGCGATGCTGGCCACCGCAGCGAATAGCTACGGCGCGTTTTTTGTGGCCTACGACCCCTCCGTCGAGGATAGCTCGACTTTGTCTGTGCTCGGGAGCATCGCCGAAGGGACGGCATTTGAGGCGGCGGAGGACAGGGGTATCGTACTCGGGGCCATTTTGGCCGAAAACCTGCACACCAGGTTGGGTCGGAAGGTCGTGTACACGGTGACGGACAAGTCGGGTGAAATCGTCAGTGGGCTGGCCCGGGTGGTGGGTATCATCAAGACAGGGGCAGCCAGTGCTGATGCTGGTCTCGCGCTGTTCCCCATCTCCGCACTGCGTGGCACCTTGGGATATGCGGCGGACGAGGCGACGCAGATTGCAATCTTTCTCGACGACCAGCGCAAAGGCAATGAGGTCGCCGAGCGGTTAAGCGGGGAGATCCACGACCAATCGGTGCTTACATGGAAGCAAACTCAGCCCGACCTGGCTGCCTATATCGAGATCGATTCGGCCGGACTTGTCTTCTTCGAGGTGATTATCATGGTGTTGGTGGGGGCGGGGATTTTCAACACCCTGTTTGTTAGCGTGATGGAGCGGCTGCGCGAATTCGGAATCCTCACTGCAGTTGGTTTCTCGCCCGCCCAGTTGTTCCGGCTTGTGATGTGGGAAAGTCTGTTTGTCAGCGTGACGGGGCTCGCAGCAGCGGCTGCGGTAACCGTGGCTCCCTACTACTATTTACACACAGCGGGACTCGATCTCAGCGACGTGTTCGCGGAAGGTACCGAGGTCTCGGGCATCGTGGTCGATCCGATCATGTATGTAGACATCTATCCAGAGAAGCTTCTTCTGATCGCGGCACTTGTGGTCGTTTCGACCCTGCTCGCTGGAGTGTATCCGGCTTGGCGGGCAGGCCGTGTGAATCCCGTCGAGACCATCAGGCTCGTGTAGGCCCAGCCATGACCCCAGCCATGACTCCAGCTATCAACCAGTTGTCGACGCTCACTGTCGTGATGCGGAACGTGAGCAAGAAGTACCGCCAGGGAAAACTCGACGTACTCGCCCTGCGAGGTGTGGACTTGGAGGTCGCACCGGGAGAATTTGTGGCCCTCACGGGGCCGTCGGGTTCGGGTAAGACCACCGCGCTCAACTTGATTGGCGCTCTCGACGAACCGAGTTCGGGGGAGGTGTTTCTCGAGGGCAAGAACCTGGCATTGCTCACGCGCTCCCAGAGGAGTCGGTTGCGGCGCGACCGGATAGGCTTTGTCTTCCAGGCGTACAATCTTGTCCCAGTGCTCACGGCCTATGAAAATGCTGAGATGGTACTCGCGTTGCAGGGAGTGTCATTGGCGGAGCGAAAGCAGCGAGTCATGTCGTTGCTTGCCGAGGTGGGCCTCGAGGGTATGGAGCATCGACGGCCGGACGAGCTGTCAGGTGGGCAGCAGCAGCGCGTGGCGATCGCTCGAGCCATCGCATCGGATCCGGCCGTTGCGTTGGCGGACGAGCCTACCGCAAATGTGGACTCGGAGACGGCTGAGCGATTGCTCACGATCATGGAGAAACTCAACCGCGAGCGAGGAGCTACGTTCATTTTTTCTACGCACGATCCGCGGGTGATGGAACGTGCACGTCGCATCGTTCGGATGGTGGACGGGCGGATCGAGAGCGATGAGGTGAAAGGCTGACACGATGGCAGGCGTGATCATTCCTGGTGCGGGCCGCCGTCCCGTTTCTTTCGTTTCGCTGGCGTGGGCGACAAGCGTGGTCGTGAGCGTGGTCGTGAGCGTGGCCGCGAGCGGATCGGCCGTTGCGGGGGAAAGGTTCGTGTATTCGATGGGGGCGGCCGGGAGTGTGAGAATGACGGGGGCGTACATGCACTTTCCCGAGCTTGACCTCCCATTGCCACCGGCCGACGACGGGCTTGGGGGGTCGGTGGTGCGTTTGATGCTCGACGGCGGTCTTGGTCGCTTTCTCGACTACGAGCTCAACGCGTTTGGCGATCTTGCCCGTGGGTCGGCGATGGGCGGATCCTTCGGCACAGCGGGGGCGGTGGCGGGCCCGTATCGGAGCCGGTACTTGGAATGGGACTACTGGGATGAGGGAGCGGTGGATGGTAGCCTCGGTCTCGATCGCGCGAACTTATTGTTTCTCGCGGAGCCATATGAGGTTCAGATCGGGCGGTTTCCCATCAACTACTCTGTCACAGCGATCTTTGCTCCGAACGATTTTTTTGCGCCATTTTCAACCACTGCCATCAACAAGATCTATAAACCGGGCGTGGACGCCGTGCATTTGGGCGTCGCGCCTGGCCCGTTGTCGACGTGGAGTGTCGACGCCGTCATGGGTCATGATACCGACGACGATACCCCCTCCTGGTCACATAGCGCGCTGCTCTTGCGGGCGTCGACAGTGCGGTGGAATGTGGAGTGGGCGGCGATGGGGGGGAAACTCGCGCAACGATGGGTGATCGGTGGGACGACACAGGGCCAGCTTGGACCCGTCGGTTTCCGAGCGGAGGGACACGCGGGCGTTCGTGATGGCAGCCGGGAGAGAAGTACCGACGGTCCGGGGGGAGCCGAGGGAGCCGAGGGAGCCGAGGATAGCGTGCACGGGCGTGTGGTGGGCGGTCTGGACCTGCCCTTGTCGTGGCGGGGCGCGATGGCGGGCGTGGAGTATATGTATGTCTCCCAAGGCGCCTTCGTGCCGGACGACTATCTCGCGCGGATGAGCACCTTCTTCCCCGAGGAACAGCCCTTCGCGGGTCGGCACTACGGTGGTGCGACGTTTGGACTCGAGTTGACGCCGCTATTGCGTGGCGGTGTGATGGCGCTGGGGAATTTGGCCGACGGGTCTGGGTTGCTCGCGGCCAACTTGGCGTACAGTGTGGCCGATGAGGCAGACTTCGCCATGGGTATGTTCGTACCTTGGGGGAAGCGCCCCACTGGCAATGGGGGCGGGCCAGACACTCGTCCGAGATTGCGCAGCGAGTTCGGTGGGATGCCCGTGGTGATGTACCTCGAGACCCGATTCTTCTTCTAGGGGGCCGATTGTCGCGTGGATCTGGTCGACTGCAGGGGGCGGCCGGCTGTGTGCATCGCCGGGCGTGATCGCGCGTCCTGAATGTCAGTTGAGAAGGCCGTCAAGCGTCGCAAGCACGCGTTGGAGGAGGCCGCGGTGCGGATCTAGAGCGCGAACGCTGCCGTCGGCGATGGAAGCGGAGGTGTCGGATTCACCGGTGGCGGAGCTTCCGGTGTCGGATTCGCCAGTGTCGGATTCGCCGGTGTCGGATTCGCCGGTGTCGGATTCGCCGGTGTCGGATTTGCCGGTGTCGGAGCCTTCGGAGTTCGTCTCCGCGTCGCTGCTCTCACTATCATCGTCGGTCTCGCTGTTGTTGTCGTCCTCGTCATCGTCCTCGTCCTCGTCATCGTCCTCGTCATCGTCATCGTCATCGTCATCGTCCTCGTCATCGTCCTCGTCATCGTCATCGTCATCGTCATCGTCATCGTCATCGTCATCACCATCAGGACTCCCGTCCTCTCCAGTCGAGTCCTCGGGCCCGGATGCGCCACCGCCGTTGCCGGATCCGCTTTCGTTGGTGCCCGGGCCGACAGCGGGATCGGGATCGGCCGCCACCTCGGAATCGTCCGCACAGCCGATATCCTCGTCGTCACCGATGCAGCATGAGCTGGTCCAGGCGATCAAGACGCAAGCCCCGGCCCAGCCGCGTGAGTCTGTCAAAAAGGGCACGTATGGAGCGCGCTCGCCGGGCGTAGACATGATGCGTGATGACCGCTTTTCTCACGCTAGCACGAGTTCATGGAGCAAAGGTAGTGGGCGATAGCCTCGCGTCGGCCCAGCGAAGCTGGTGGGAGAAGGCGTCTCTCCGATCGAGGTTGCGACTCGCCCCGTCCTCGGAACAGCGGATGTTGCGCAGAGAACCGTGACGGAGGCCGTGTGTTAGCGTCCGGCCGTGGCGCTTTCCTTCGCGGTTCGTCGGTCCAACGCTGCCGCGGCGGCATCGTCGCTGCTGGTTTCTGCTGCGATGTTTTGCTCGCTGTGTGCCCGGCGCGTCGCCGCCGAGTTGCCGCGCGCGGACGGCGCGCTCGCCGCTGGGTCGGGAGCGCATCCCGAGCTCGGGGCCCCGCTTGATCCGGGCGCGCCGCATGGGTCGGATCCACCCACGGAGCCTGGATTCGTGCTGCCGACCCGCGCGCCTGCGCACCAGGCGCAGGTGTCCGCGACCGCACCGGTAGTACCAGGGGCCTCGCCCGCATCCGCTCAGCAGGGATCGCCAGAACAGGTGCCAGGACCATCAGAGGCGCACACGGAGCCGTCTTGGCAACCGTCGGTGGGGGGCCGCCCCGTGCAAGCTGGCGCGCCCCTTGAACCGGAGACTGTGAGGTCTGAGGTGGATCCCCAAAATTACCGGCTCTCCATGGCGGGAAATATCGTGGCGGGCCTCGGTGTGGGCGCGTTCGTGGGCGCGGTAGCGAGCGTGGTGGTCGCGAATGACGCGAGAGAAAAGCGAGGCTTTCCCGGTATCGCGGGAGATGAGCCGGGTCAGGTCGCGGAGCGCGACCGATGGACTCGGCGACGTCGCGTGGCAGGAATTGCCGCGGCCAGCAGCGCCGCGCTGTCGGTGGGCATGATTTCCGCGGGGGTGGCGATGATCACCTTGGCGAGGAAGCGAGAGCTCGTCCGGCGGCAGCGACTGGGCCTGGCGGTGTGGTTTCCCCTGTTTGAGCCTGGTCTGACTGGCGTGCAGTTGGCCGTACGCTGGTAGTTTCCTCCAGGCAAACGGGAGAGCTCCATCTGGCGATGTTCACCGGCGACCTGCTTTCATCTCGACTGGCGGCGAGTCGAACCTCTGGTGGCGTATGTCAAGGTTCCTAGCCAATGTCGTCACGCTGGTGGTGGTCTTGGGTCTGGCGTGGTGGTGCTACGAAACTCGGCGCGCGCTGATCCAGAGCTTCTTCGTTGATGCGGCACCGCAGCACGACGGCATGGATTTTCCCCCACCGCCGCGTCGCGTGGACCCGGAGGAAGCCTTGGTTCGGCCCGTACGCGTGTTGCTCCTCGATGGGCTCGGGCGTGACCACGCGGACCGGCTGCCGGAGCTAGCGAAACGATGCGATTCGGGGGTACGCATGACGGTGGACGTGGGCTTCCCCACCGTGTCCCTACCGGTACAGCACGCCTTGTGGACCGGTTTGACCCAGCAGCAGTCGGGAGTGGCCTATCGGCTGGCCGCCTTGCCGCGGCCACCGTCCGGCGCGTTGCCGTGGCGCGTACGCGGCAGTTGGGCGGTGGCGGAGTCGCACGCCGAAATCGTACAGTCCTTCGGATTCGAGCGGATCAGTGTTCAAGGCGCCGACCCGGGCACTACGGTAGCGGGTCGGGCCATGGTCAGCGGACAGGACGAGGCCGATGCCACGATGCTCTCTTTGTGGCGTACCTCGGGCTTTGGGGCCGCTGTGCTGGAAGCGGTGGCGAGCGAGAGTCCTCTTGTGTTCGTCCATGTGCTGCGGATCGACGAAGCTGGCCACGCGCACGGGGCCGGCTCGAACGCCTATGGGCAGGCGGCGGGGTGGGCCGACAAGCAACTTTCGGCTTGGGTCGGTGCGGCTGGGGCGGGGGCCCGTTGGCTGGTGCTCTCCGATCATGGACACCGCGCCGCCGGGGGTCATGGGGGAGCGGAGGCCCATATTCGGCGGGTTCGGGCGTGCTGGTTTGGTGCCGTGGCGTCAGACCCACACGTGCACCATGTCGCGCTGGTGGATCTATCCAAGCTGTTGTTCGATGCGTTGGGCCTACACACGACCGACCCCACTGGGGGGCAAGCATGGGCCGACATCGGTTCTCGCCCCGTGTCCGACCTCCGCTTGCCCGGGCCGAGTATCGGGAACGCCCTCGTTTCGGTTGTGATCTTGGGCATTGCGGGTGTGATCCTATGGCGCACCCGCACGTGTGGCCAATCGGTTGTTTCCTACCCGTGTTGGATTATCGTCGCCGCCGGGTCGGTGGTGTGGCTGTGCGGTCAACCCACGTTGTCGAATCCAGTGGTGTACCCTCCGCTCGGACTGGCGATCATTGGGGCCGCGTCACCCGGATACGGCGTCTTGTTGGTTTCACTGTGGCGAAAGCCGGTGGCGAGCACATGGGGCCGCGCGGTGACGCACCTGTTGGCGTTGCCCCTCGCCTTTTGTCTGGTGGGGTTGACTCTATGTGGTGCGTTCGCGCATTGGGTATCTTCGGGCGAAGTGAGTTCGCTGATGCCATATTGGACGGGGATGGCGAGCGCGGCACTGTGTGTGACCTGGGTAGCTGCGCTCGCGACTGGCGCAGCCGTGCTGATCGCTACCCTGCGGGCGCGGATGGGAGCAAGCCGCGAGCCGAAGAGTGCCCACGCAAGCCGATGCGAGCGTGATCCGGGCACGCGGCCAACCACCCCCTCGAAGGCACAACATTGACCGGTTGAAGCACGAGATCGAGTCGCTATTTTTGCGGGCAGGCGCGCAATCGCACCCGCCCGAGCACGACTCTTCGCATGTCTCATGCGTCGCGCGTTCACCGATTGCGTTGGTGTTACTTAATCTTCGCGCGGTTTCGTGTTGACGTTTCCAAGTCGGTGGTTCATCCTCGCCTCCGAAAGATCGCCGACCGATCCCAACGGCGTAGATCCTGAGCCATCCCCTCATATAGCGCCGAGCACTTCACGAAAAAAACCTGACGATGGATAAGTTGGTCGAATCTTCGCATCAGAGCGACGAATCGATCTTGGTTCATCGTCAGCGACAGGTCATACCAACGTAGGCCCTGGCGAAGCAGGGACAGGGTACGCTTCTTCGACGTGTTCGTTTTCAGATATCGGTCGAATCCGAGTTCGTCTCCCGCGGCCCCAAGGAACGTCAGCAGCGCGTGCGCCAACGTGGCAATCAGAAAGAGCCGGTCTCTTCGATCGGGCCGCCGCACCTTCATCCACGACAACCCCATCCCAAACCGTAGGTCCTTCATGTCGCGGAACATTTCCTCGATGGAAAAT
>JAZGFE010000169.1:0-12847 GCA_036479215.1 Nannocystaceae bacterium
AGGGGACCAGCAAGTCTATCCACGCAGCATCACCCGCTCGCACATGGGCATCACCTACCGGCAATATATGGCGGGGCAGATTGCCGGCCACCTCATGCTGGGACAGATTATCGCCTGTGCAATAAAAGGGGACGATCTGGAAACGTCCGCCGAAAGAATCGACGGTGTCGCTCATGCGATTTGGCACTACACCGACATGATTCTCGATGCCGAGATCGCCTTCGACCAGCCGGAACAGCACGAGGCGTAATGGAGATTGCAGCGGGGTTTCTCATGGGCATCGGATTCGGCGTCGGCTTTTTCGTTCCAGTGTTGTTTATCGTGCTTTGCGCGGTGTTCTGCCTGTGGTGGTTTGGGAGGCGGTGAACAATGCCAGAAGTGCCTGATGGTCTGTTTTCCGAGAGAGAGCTTGAGCGCCGAGCGGCGTACTGTCTTCGCATGGCAAAGGTGTTCTACGCCCTGTCCGCGGGCATATTTGTTGTTCTCGTGATACTCCTCCTGGCCGCCTGCGGGGGGTCGACCGACCATCTGGTGTGCTACGACAAATCAGGAAAGAACATCGCGTTTGAAGCCAAGGCTCAAAAAATCTGGCTTTCGCCTGGCGGCTATTGGAACTGGACGGTGAACGGTGTAACCCTCTTTCACAAATCCGAAGGCCCTTGCAGACTAACGACAAGGTGGAACTAGGATGACGATGACTGACGTCGTGGTGCCTTGCGAGAGCTGCACCGCCTGTTGCCGCGGTCGCATGCGCGCTGTTGTCATCCATCCAGACGAGAACCATGCCCGCTGGGAAACGCGGCCCTTGGGCGACCTGGGGTATCGCATCCTCGCCAACGAAGAAAACGGAGACTGCGTCTATATCACCGACGCCGGCTGTAGCATTTGGGAGGACCGGCCCCGGGACTGTCGTCGCTACGATTGCCGCGTCGAAATGGACCGGCTCGATGAGCACGTCGCGAAAGAATATTTCCCCATGATTCATCTGGCCGCCGCGATGCTCACGGAGCGCCTGGCGCATGCAGACGACTGAATCCCTGATTCTGGAATACGGGCGAACCCAGGCGGGAAGCAGGGAAGCGCGCCGCTGTCGCAAGCGGTTGAAGGGCCGGGCGCGCAAGGGCGACTACCTGGCCCGTCAATTTCTCGATCACGATTTCACCATCCCGTTGTCGCAATTCGGCGGGCGGTCGGTAAAAAACATCCGCCAGGCACTCACAAGCTGGCTAACCTTTCAGAAACGACAGTGAAAGAGCGCGATTACATCAACGCAACCGACCTGGCCAAGGTGCGCGCGGCCGAAAGCATCCTTCGCGATCTCTTGCCTAGCATTTCCATTGACGCGATTACGGACGAAGATTACGAACAAGTGATGAAGACGCTATACGAATGGCGCACGGCACTGTTTGAAGCAACGACAGGGGAGGAGGGACTAACGTGAGTAAGTCCTATGTACCTGGTGATGGTCTGTTCCCTGTGGGTGTGCGCGAGCGCGCCCTATGCAACCTATGACCGTATCGAACCGTGCAAGGCGCTGGCGGTGGAGCTGACGAAACGGTTGCACGACGTTGGCGGAATGAAGGGGGTGTGTCGGTGAAAAAGAAACGCGCCCGTCACCGACATCCCTGCGCCGATTGCGGGCGCAAGGTCACGGTCTGTCCGAAATGCAGGGCTGACATCGACAAGGTGGTGCGCGAGCTGCGCGAGCGCGTCGAGGCGCTCGAGGACGCCGGACGGGCAACGGACAACAGGAGACCGAGGTGAGCCCTGAATTTTGGATGATCCCGCTCGTGATCAGTCTCGTGGTGTACGCCTGGGCGCTGCTCACCCCTGGTTATCACTTCACTGATTTCCAAAGCGGGGTTGATTTTCTCCCCACCCTGCGGTTCGGCATCGCCACCATCGTTGCACTGGCGGTGTGGCTGGTGTGGGCGCTCTTGAGGTAGCGACGATGTCAAGCCAGGGAGACTTTTTCGAGACAGTGGGCCAAGCGCGCGAAGCATTGTTCGCCGACATGAGAACGAAAGATCCGCGACATTGCCCCTGCTGCGGGCACTGGTGCCAAATCTATAACCGAAAATTGCACCGCGTCATGGCACTCGACGTTATGTGGCTTTACCGACAACACATCCGAAATCCGGATACATTCGTCCGTGTGCAGCACCGGGTTCTTGGCGGTCGCGAGTATTCCGCCGATACCGGCGATCTCGGCAAACTGAAACATTGGGGCCTTGTCGAACAGATGCCGAACATCAATGAAGATAAGAAAACCTCGGGTTACTGGCGGATAACGTCGAAGGGAATCGCGTTTGCCCGGGGCCAAATAATGGTCCCGAAATACGCGATGCTTTATTTGGACGACGTGGTCGAGTTTAGCCAGGAACGGATTTACCTCGCCGATGCGTTGCCCGAGTGGTTCAGCTACCGCGAATTGATGCACCCGAGCGACGACGAATGGCCGCCACATTGGGAGTGAACGGTGCCCACTGACGACTTCATCATGCCGTGGGGCAAGTACGAAGGCCAAGAAATGGGCGAGCTGCCTGCGGGCTATCTCGTCTGGTTGATGGAAAATTGCAGCGATGACGCGATCCGCGACATCGCCCAGGAGGAATGGGAATGGCGACGCGACTCCAATCTTACACGCTGATACTGTTGTTTGCCCTGGCGCTGCCGGTGCTGGCGGATCCCGGCGAGACAGTGATTGTGATCACACCGACCGGCCCGACGGCGTGTGTCGACATCGGCGGGGGAATGGTCTCTTGTCCATAAACGAAATTTGGATGGAAAACATTATAAGCGTGACGGAAGCCGACGCGCTGATCCAGAAGTGGTCTTGGTACAAGGTGCCGATTGGGATCGATGCTTCTCATTACGTGCTGAAAGCCGAGGAGTGCTTTCTCGAAATCTACCCGCGCCCGAGCTACTGTGACCGCGGCCAGTGGGAAATGCACGCGATGTGTCCGGGCTATCCCCAGAATCCCAACCCCGTCGACGCCGCCGATATGTTTCCGCGCGTATACTTCTTGTTGGCGGTGGCGCAGTTTGAAGGCGTGTTGTGGATGGACAAACGCAAGTACACGCCGAAGGTGGAGACAACCGAGCGATGAGAACCAAGTTGCCCAAGCGCGAGAAAGATATGGATTTCACGGTCGTCATCCCGGCCCGCTACGCTTCCAGCCGTCTGCCCGGCAAGCCGCTGCTCGAGGTCGAGGGTCATCCGATCCTCTGGTACGTCTGGAAGAACGCGACCGAGAGCGAGGCGAAACAGGTCATCATTGCCACCGACGACAAGCGCGTCTTCGAGGCCGCCGCCGGTTGGGGCGCCATCGTTCACTTGACCCCCGGCGAGCACCGCACGGGCACCGACCGCATTGCCGACGTAGTCACCGCGCGGGGTTTCATCAAGTCCGAGGTGATCGTCAACGTGCAGGCCGACGATCCGCTCATGCCGTCGGCGTTGATCAACCAGGTCGCGGAGCTGTGGCAGGACGGCGACGCGAACATCGCGACGCTTTGCGAGCGCATCCTCAAGCACGACGAGATCCACAACCCGAACGTCGTCAAGGTGGTGATGGATAACACCGGATATGCGCTCTATTTCAGCCGCGCGCCGATCCCGTGGATGGCTTCGCGCTTTGAGCGCGGCCAGAACTTCGGATCCTACTTTCGCCACCTCGGCATCTACGCTTATCAGGTCGGCTATCTCCAGGCCTTCACGGCGCTGCCGGACAACGAGGAAGGTCTCGACCTGGTCGAGCGCCTGGAGCAGCTCCGCGCGCTCTCGCACGGGCACACGATTGCCGTCGCACCCGCCCGCGTGCGCGCGGGATTCTCGGTCGACAGTCCGGACGATCTCGAGATCGTCCGTTCTATGATGGCTTCGATGAAATTTGGAGGACACCCATGACGACGCACGGCTTCCAGTGGTATCTGAATAAAACCAGCGGGGAGATCAATACCCTCGGTGTCGCCAGCGATCACCAGGAATTGCTGATGCGGATCGAGGTGGAACTGCAAAATCTGCAGGATGCCCTGATCAACCAGGATCTCGACCGGGCGCTCTTTTGCCTGGCGACCGGGCAGAACGTCGGCGCGCTGATGGCGCGGAAAATTGAATTGGCCCTCGCGCTTGAACTGCGCCCGGACAGCGCCGAGACCTACGACTTGGCGCCCATCATCGAGTGCCCTTACTGCCTGCGCGAAATGCAGACGGTGGCAAGCGACGAGCGGGGCTGGGTCATGCCCGACCACAGTCTCCTGATGCACACCGATAATGTCGGGAATCCGGCCCCCGAAGACATCGACTGTCCCAATTCCGGCAAAGGGCCCGCCGAATTTCTCATCAAGGAGTAGCCCGTGCAGACCAAGATCACCAAGCAAGTCCAGCAACCCCAGCAGTACACCTTCAAGGTCGGCCACCATCAGGGCCAGGTCATCATCGTGTTCCCGAACAAGGTGAGCGACATCAGTTTCGCGCCCGGTCAGGCAAGGCAGTTGGCCGAGTTGTTGCTCGAGCACGCCGACATGGCCCAGCAGAAGATTATCCTGCCGGCGGGCATGACCCGCGAGAAACCGACCACCCCGGACAAGGGAGGGAACGGCGCGTGAGTGGTGACGCGCGGCTTCTGCTCAAGGTCTTGAACGTCCTCCAGGGGGCGCACTACATCGACCGCATGGAGCACTTGCCGTCCCAGGAGACCTTTGCCCGGGGCTGGTTCACGCGCGTTTCCCTGCACCAGGCCGGCGGGCGGCATCGTGACTTCGCCGACGTTTTCCAGCGCACCATGCACCACGAGGGCGGCTACTCCAACAATCCGGACGACTTGGGGGGCGAAACCTACAAAGGGATCAGTCGCGTCTATCATCCGAGCTGGATCGGCTGGGCCATTGTCGATGGTTGGAAAGCGAAACACCTGCAAGCGCCGGAAAACAGGGATGAAGGCTGGCTCCAGAACAACGAGCGCATGCAACGCTACGTGCGCGAGTTTTACAAGGCGCAGTTCTGGGACACCTGGCGGGGCGACGACGTACTGGAGATTGATGGGGCCGTGGCTGCCGAGGTATTCGACACCGGGGTCAATATGGGCGTGCAGAAGGCCGTTTACTACCTGCAACGGGCGCTCAACGTGCTCAATCGCGAAGGCGAATCGTGGCTGGATCTGGAGGAAGACGGGCTCATGGGATCGAGAACATTGACCGCCCTGATGGCGTGCTGTTTGTAGTAGACATCGGCTCCCGAACAAGCCACACTTCTTTTGCTTAGTGTGATGATTCGCTCTCTCCTCCTACCTACAGATTGGCCCCGCTTTCCCGGCGGGGCCTTTTTTGTCCATAATGGTGTAAGCAGGAAAGCGAGCTTCCCAATGGATGGCCCATTTCCAGTCACGCAGCCGAGGGACAATCTGTGCCAGAGCGAAAAAAGGGTGTCTCCGAGCGTCTGGACGACCTTGAAACCAAGATTCGACAATATGGCCGGTTTGCCGAGGCGGTCGACAGCCACAAGAACACGACTCAACGGTTGACCGAGAAGTACGAGGAATTGCTCGGGAAGATTGGCGAAATGCACGAGTACATCGAGATCAAGATGCAGAAGTTGGAACACGACTGCGAAAAGGCCGAGGACTTACGCTCGCGCTTGAACTTCGCCCTCAAAACCCTCGGCGAGTCCTAACCGGGAGGCGTCCCATGGGTCGAGCCCTGTATGCTGCCCGCAAGCCGAGTAAGTCGCGGATAAAGATCGAGACCAGCAATCCCGACATCAAGAAGCTGGAGAACATCACCAGCCAGCACGATCGCCACAAGTACACCATGCGCCTGGCGCTCAAGGAGCGCAAAGCCATCGCCCTCGAGGCCTACGTGTATTGCGGCACCGTGACCGCGGCCTGCGCTATTCTTGGTTTTACCCCGAGTTGGTGGGAAAAATGGCAGCAACAAGACGAGGATTTCCGCTTCGCCGCGGACAACGCAATGAAGGCCGTTGCCGACAACCTGGAGCAGGAAGCGATTGCCAGGGCCTACGATGGCAGTGACATTTTGCTCATGTTCTTGCTGAAAGGGCACAAACCCGAGAAGTTCCTTGAACGACAAGAAACCAACATCAACGTCAATTCCGACATCATCCGAAAGTTCTTTGAAAGAGCAGCTTCGCAGCCGTTGGGACCGCCCGCTATCACCAACGACCTTGGCGGACTCGTTGTGGAGACTGAATAACTGCTACTTCTGCGTCACCAAGGAGGGTGAACGCTTCCAGTTCCAGATGAAGGAAGGCATGTTTCGCCTCTGGGTGCTCGGACACTGGCGAAATATTTTACTCAAGGCCCGCCAGTACGGCTTCACGACGTTTATTGATCTGATGATTCTCGACACCTGTCTTTTCCGCCCCAACATCCGCGCCGGCATCATCGCCCACCACCTGGACGACGCGAAGACCATCTTTCGCGACAAGATCCAGTACCCGTTCGACAATTTTCTACTGCTCCCGGCGGACGAAGATGATCCAGAAGGCCGCCGCGACATCGGCATGGCCGTGCGCGCGAGTCTCGGGCGGCGCAGCCGGCGCCAGGACGAAATGGTGTTGCGGAACAATTCCTCGATCCGCGTCGCGACCTCGATGCGCTCGGGCACCGTGCAACTTTTGCACGTTTCAGAGCTCGGAAAAATCTCGGCCGTGTTTCCCGAAAAGGCGCGCGAGATTCGATCCGGCGCCTTCGAGGCGGCGAGCTCCATGAAGGCCCAGATTTGGGTCGAGTCGACCGCCGAGGGCCGCATGGGCGTGTTCTACGATTTGTGCCGCAAGGCCATGGACGCGCGGGCGATGGAGAAAAAGCTCGGGCCGCTGGATTTCAAATTCCACTTTCATCCTTGGCACAAGGATCCGGACAATGTGCTGGACCCAGAATTCGCTATCATTACCACGGAACTAGCCCAATATTTCATGGATCTGGAAGAGGGGTACGGCATTGTACTCACCGCCGAACAACAGGCATGGTACGTGGCCAAGCTCGACACTCTGCAGGACGACATGATGCGTGAGCACCCTTCGACCCCCGAGGAAGCCTTCCAGGCCTCCATCGAGGGCGCCTGCTACAAACGTCAGATGGCTGTCGCTCGGCGCGAGAAGCGGATTTGCACCGTGCCCTGGCAACCCGATCTGCCCGTTAACACCTTCTGGGACACCGGCCACCGCGACGCCACCGGGATCGTCTTCCAGCAGCGCGTCGGGCCCATGAACCACATCATCGAGGCGGTCGAGCACTCCGGGGAAGACTGGCCCTTCTATGCGCGCTTGTTGTCCCGCAAGCCCTACGCTTACGGCGTGCATTACTTCCCGTGGGACGCGGAACAGCACGTCCCAGAAGTGGGCAAGACCCGGATCGAGGTTTTCACCGATCTGGGTATTCGCCCGAACGAGGTCGCACCGAAAATTGGCGAGCAGCAAGACGGGATCGATGCCGTGCGCGCGCTGCTCAATACTTGCATCATCGACGTGGAGAAGGCCGACCTACTCATCAAGAGCCTCGACAACTACCATTACGAGTGGGATGAAAAACACGGCGTCTGGGGAAGCAAACCCGTGCATGACTGGAGCTCGCATCTGTGCAAGGCCATGGAAACCCTGGCCGTGGGGTATTACGCCATCCGTGAAGTGCGGCGTAATCGCCGACGCGAACGCAACTGGAAGATTCTGTGACCGGACCCGAGCACAGCCCGCACGTCCGATGGGTCAAGACCTACGGCGAAATCGTGATCATGGGCCAGTACGTCTACAATCCAGAAGATATGACCGACGAGGCGGCGATGGTGCTCTACCGCCGCGGCACCCGCCGATGCTTCGTGATTTGCATGAGCGTGGCCCACAAGTACCTGGACTCGGACGGCTACCCGACCCAGTATCTCGTCGCCAAAGCCACGGACATCGCTGACAAGATGGGCCTCGGCGCCACGCGCAACGCGAGTTACCGGGTGGCTTCGGCCATCGCCGACTGTTTCGACGACTTTCTGATGATGCCGCCGCGCCCGACCCTTCCGGGCGATGAGGAGCCGGTCGCGGAGGGCGAGGTGAAAATCAACGGCAAGTCCTTCGAGGTCGAGTTGATGAGGCACTGACATGGCGCACGAACCCGGCAGACAGCTTTTCGACAGCATCAACGAGCCCGATCCCCCGCCCACGGGGGAGCATCCCTTCGACAGCGACGCCTGGAAGAAACACCTCAACCGCCTGATCGAGTGGCGATCCGAAGCCCGCACCGCCCACAACCTCAACCGCCTCGAACAATCCATCGACGCCGACTTCGTGGACGGCGATCAGTGGTCCGAGCAGGACGCCAAGGCGCTTCGCGACCGCGGCCAGGCGCCGCTCAAGTTCAACAAAACCGCCACCTTCACCCGCTGGATCACCGGCACCGAGCGGCGCACGCGCATCGAGTCCAAGGTGTTGCCGCGTGAGGATGACGATGTCCAGGCCGCCCAGATCAAGACCAAGTTGCTCAAATTCACGGCCGACATCAACAAGTCCGCGCGCCACCGTTCCAAGGCCTTTCAGGACGCCATCCAGGTCGGCGTCGGCTGGCTGGAAGACGGGGCACGCTCGGATCCGGAAGACGAGCCGATCTTTTCGCGCTCGGAGAGCTGGCGGAATATGTGGTGGGACGCGCTCTCGCGCGAGGACGATCTCTCCGACGCCCGCTACCTGTTCCGCGAGAAGTGGGTGGATCTGGACGTGGCGGTCAGCATGTTTCCGGAAAGGCGCCGGGCGCTGGAGCTCGCCGCCGAGACCCACGAGCTGTTCGCCGAGGAGGAACACGACGAACACTTCCGCACCGCGCTCTACTGGCGGGACGACGAGACTGGCAAGGCCCGGGCCACGGCCCAGCTCGTGGACGTGTCCTTCCACATCGGGCAGCGGCGCCGGCGGGTCCGGCTCATCGAGTGCTGGTATCGGGTGCCCATGCGAACGGAAATCCTACGGACCTTCGCCGATCGCCAGACGCCGCCCGAGGTCATCGGGCTCATCCAGAAGCAGAACGGCCAGAACTTCGACGCCGCCAATCCGCTCCACGAGCGGCTGATCACGCAGGGCTTCGCCGCCACCTTCGACGCTATCAAGCTCCAGGTGCGCGTGGCCATCTTCACGATGCGCCACCTTCTGCAGGACATGAAGTCCCCCTACAAGCACAACCGCTTCCCGTTCACGCCCATCTGGGCGTATCGACGCGACCGGGACGGCATGCCCTACGGTGTTGTCCGGAACATGCGTGATCCCCAGGACGACCTGAATAAGCGCCGCTCCAAGGCGCTGTTTATCCTGTCCACGCGCGGGATGATCGCCGACATCGACGCCTTCGACGATTGGGACGAAGTGGAGGAGGAACTCGCCCGCCCCGACTACATCCTCAAGAAGAAGCGTGGCCGGGATGTCGAGATCAACACTGACAACACGCTGGCCGAGCAGCACTTGAAACTCATGGATCAGGACGAGCGATTCCTCGAGTCCTCGTCCGGCGTGACCGAGGAGAATCTGGGCGAATCCACGAACGCGATCTCCGGCCGGGCGATTCTGGCGCGCACCAACCAGGGCACCCTGGTCACGGCGAGTCTCTTCGACAACCTGCGCTGGGCGACCCAGCATCAGGGCGAGATCCGTTTGAGCCTGATCGAGCAGTTTATGAGCGAGCCGAAGGTCGTGCGCGTGACCAACGACGAAGGCGCCTTTTCCTTCCTGCGAGTCAACTTTCCGACCCGCAACGACGATGGCAGCGTCACCGTGGAGAACGACATTCAGGGCCGGCAGGCCGATTTTGTTGTCGATGCCCAGGACTTCCGCGAAACGGTGCGGCTCGCCATGTTTGAGCAGATGATGGCCATGATCGAGCGCCTGGATCCGGAGGTCAGTTTGAAGCTCTTGGACCTGGTCTTCGATTTGAGCGACTTGCCCACCAAGGATGTCTGGGTCAAGCGGATCCGCGCCATCAACGGCCAGATCGATCCGGACGACCCGAACGTCGATGCCAAGGAAGCCGAGCGCCAGGCGGCCGAAGCCGCCCAGGCCGCCCTCGAGGAGCGCGGGTTGACTGCGGAAGCCAAGCAGAAAGAGGCGCTCGCCGAGCAGAAGATCGCCGATTCCGCCCGCAAACGCAGCGACGTGATGGAGAAGGCCGTGGGTATCGCCGCGCAGCTCCAGGCCTTTCCCGAGCTCGCCGCCGCGGTCGACACGCTATTCAAGAACTTCAACGAAGATCCCGATGCAGATACCGATGCGGTCATTCCCGAGCTGCCCAGGCCGTCGGCCGAGGCGCCTCTCGAGCCCGCAGCGGCGCTTCCGCAACCGGGACTACTCCCAGGAGCATAAGCGATGGCCAACCCACACGGATTTACCGACGAGGAAATGGCGGCACTGAGCGATGAAGAGCGTGCCGCTCTGGAGGAAGATGAAAGCGCAGCACCCGATCCCACAGCCGCCGAAGCCGCCGAAGCCGATCCTGCACCTCCCGACCCAGACGCCCCGGCGCTCGAGACCCCCCCTGAAACGCCTCCCGCCGGCGACGAGCCGGCAGAGGAACCACCTGCCCCCGCGGAACCCCCGGTAGCCGCTGAACCTGCGCCGGAGCCAGAACCCGAGCCAGAACCCGCCGCGGCGACTCCGGCGGTCGAACCTGCCCCCACGGAACCCCGTGACTTTGGCCAGGAGCTCCATGTGCTGGATGAGCAGGAGTTGGCCGTCGCCAAACGCTTCGACGAGGGGGAAATCTCCCACATGGAGTCGAAACGCGAGGAGATCGAACTCCGCAACCAGCGCGATACCGTCACCGCGGCCCGCGACCACGAACGCGCCCAAGCGGGAGCCGCGGACGCCATGTGGCACCAGGAGGTCAAGATATTCCACGCCGATCACAACGAATACACCGGCAATGATTTGGCCGCGACGAGCCGGCAGGCCGCCCTCGGCCAGGCTGTTCAGGCCTTGTCGACACCGGAGAATCTCCGCACGCGGACCCACGCCTGGTTTCTCCAAGAAGCCCACAAACAGGTCGAAGCTGTGTTCGGCGGGACGAAAGCATCCGAGCCGCCCGCGCCCGCCACCGGGCCTGGCGACGTGCCCGCGAACACCTCGGAGCCCAAGCCGGGCGAGACGCCACCGAAAACCCTCGGCGGCCTGCCGGCCGCAGCCGATGACGATCCGTCCGCGGATGAATTCAGTGCGTTGGACAAACTCACCGGCATGGAGCTCGAGCAGGCGCTCAATAAGTTGACGCCCGCCCAGGCCGATGCCTACCTCGACACCAGCAAGCTGCACCATTGAGGATCATCTTGCCAACCGTTTATCTCAATGTGCGCGTCGGTTCCGTCCTGATACTGAAACGGGGCGTCGTCAACCTGACGCTGCTCCGCAAAAAAGGGCAACAGTGCCGGTTTCGACTACAATCCGACGAGAAGATTGACTTCGAGGTCTTGGCCACCGACGATGATGGGACTTCGCAACCGAAAATGATGGCCGGCGTGCCGGCCTGACGAATATGAGGATTTCTACTCCCGCATAAATTCCGCCCAAGCGGGTTTTTAACCCGGTCGCAGTAGTGACCTTCATTTTGGCTTCGCCATAAGGAGGTTCCTGCCATGGCGCGAACCATAATCGGTATCAACGACCCGAAAGCGGTCCAACGCTTTTCGGCTTTTCTCGCCGTCGATACTGCCCGTATTTCTTATTTCAGCCGGAAGTTTATGGGCGTCGGTCCCGAGTCGGGCATGCCCATCCAGATGCTTTCCGAACTGGAATCGGATGCGGGCGAGCAGATCAGCTTCGACTTGAGCATGCAGCTCAGACAGCAGCCGGTCGAAGGCGACGATCCCCAGGAAGGCTCGGAGGAGGATCTGCGATTCTTCACCGACGCCGTCTTCATCGATCAGATGCGCGGCGGTGTAAACACCGGCGGGCGCATGACCCGCAAACGCACGGTTCACAACCTTCGTAGGGTCGCCCGTCGGCGGCAGAGCGAGTGGTGGGGCCGCGTGTTCGACGAGCTGTTCTTCATGTATCTGAGCGGCGCCCGAGGGATCAATGCCGATTGGGTCTTCCCCACAACCTATGCCGGGTTTGCGACCAACACCCTGGACGCGCCCGACACCGGCGCCAATGGCCACATCATCTTCGCTGGTGCGGCCACCGCGAAAGCGGACCTGGTGGTAGGCGACATCCTCGACACCATCGCCATCGACAAGGCCCGCACGCGCGGCACCGTGCTCGGTGGTGGTAGCGAAGGGATCCCGCAGATCCAGCCCATCATGATCGACGGCGAGGAGCACTTCGTCCTGATCATCCATCCCTGGCAGCTTTTCGACTTACGCACAGCCACCGGCAGCGCCGACTGGCTGGAGATTCAGAAGTCGGCGGCCAGCGCCGAGGGCCGGAACAACCCGATCTTCAAGGGTGGGGCCGGCATGTACAACAGCGTCGTGCTACAGGAGCACAAGGGCGTGGTGCGGTTCAACGACTACGGCGCCGGCGCCAACATAGCCGCCGCCAGGGCGTTGCTCTTGGGCGCGCAAGCCTCCGTGGTGGCCTTCGGTTCACCGGGAACGGGGCTGCGTTTTGACTGGTACGAGGAAACCCGCGACAACGGCAACCAGGTCGTGATCTCGACCTCGAGCATCTTCGGCTTGAAGAAAACCCGTTACACCATCGACGGGACCGCGCGGGACTTCGGCATCATCGCCCTCGATACGGCAGCCGCCGATCCCACTTAACAGGAGGCCCGAAAATGGCTGACTATTTTGCAGTTCAAGCCCTGGACAGCTACCCGGCCATCGATCAGGCGCAAGCCGGTGAAGTGGGGGTGGCTTACGGGGA
>JAZGFE010000170.1:0-5469 GCA_036479215.1 Nannocystaceae bacterium
ACACCCAGAGTGGCGACGGAGACGGGGGTGACACCCAGAGTGGCGACGGAGACGGGGGTGACACCCAGAGTGGCGACGGGGACGGGGGCGACGGTGACACCCAGAGTGGAGACGGCGACGGCGGTGACACCCAGAGTGGAGACGGCGACCCGATCCCCGAACCCGGGACTGGCACGGATAGTTGGAGCTCGGATGGTTCCAACGGGACGCCCGGGACTGCCTGGCAGGTCGGCGTAGCGACGCAGCTCTGGCCCTATATCGAGGGTGTGCCCGGGGAGGATGGCAACGCCTACTTCGTGTTCGAAGCGGGGCCCGGATACACGCAGATCCAGCTGGAGATCGTGGGCGGTCCTGAAAATCCGGAGTTTGTCCACATCCACGCGGGATCCGGCGGCATCTTTGGCGCCGAGGTCACGGCGGACACCACGACGCCCAAGGGCGGCAGCTGGACCGTCGTTCCCGGCGAGCTCTACGTGCTGGAAGTCAAGATGACCGGAGCTGGCTTTTTCTGATGAGCTTCACGCGTCCAGTCTGGACGCATGATTGACCAGCGATTGGCGGCCGCGAGCCGCAGTGCTTTTGGTGCAGATCGTCTCATTGCAAACGCCGAATTCAGCGACTTAGAGGGGGATCCTGGACGGCCTGGGACTCGAGATCAATAGCGTTGGGGGTTGAATTGCAGCGAATTCCGGCTCGGGTCTACGACATCGGCGCCGGGTTTCGCGCAGCTGGATCTGAGACGAGCTGCACCCAATTCCCACGCAGTACCATGAAGGAGCACCACAATCCTGCGAGGCGCGCGGGGCGGTCGCACGAGGGCACGTTTCGGCTGGACTCCTGCAGTCAACAAGTGGGAGACTGCGCTGAGCATGGATGTATCGGCTGAGCATGGATGTATCGGCTGAGCATGGATGTATCGGCTGAGCGACGCCATCACACAGTGGAACGGAAGATCATGAGCAACGATTCTCGGGCATCTCGGACCGAGCGTGCGCGAATCCTTGAGCCGTCCCACGATCTCCGACCAGACGAAGATGGGCTCCTTGGGCGTACTTTACTCCATCGTTATCGGTTGATACGACGTGTTGGTAGCGGCGGCATGGCGCACGTGTACTTGGCGGAGCATGTTGCCCTGGACACACAGTTCGCGGTCAAAATCCTCAGAGCCGAGTACGCGCAACGCCCTCAGCTGGTAGCGAACTTCCTGGCGGAGGCGAAAGCCACATCGAAGATCCGTCACGAAAACGTGGTCCGAGTTACTGACTGTGGGGATACCGGCGATGGCGTGGTTTTCTTTGTGATGGAGTATCTCGAAGGAGAGGACCTCTGCGATATTCTCTCGACTGAAGACTCGTTGAATTGGCCGCGAGTGGCGTCGATAGCACTGCAAGTCTGTGCCGCGCTGGCAGCAGCTCACGACGCTGGCGTGGTGCATCGCGACATCAAACCAGAGAACTGTTTCCTGACTCGCGGCCTTCCGGCGAGTCCCGAACACATCAAACTGTTGGATTTTGGCATCGCACAGGTGTATCGAAGCACCCTGCCGCCCTCTGTCACGTTGCCTGGGCTCGTGGCCGGGACTCCGGGCTACATGCCGCCGGAGCAGCTACAGGGCGAGGTCGCGGATATCCGGGTGGACGTCTATGGGGTGGGGGCACTGATCTACGCCCTGCTCACCGGAGATCCGCCGTTCGTGGGGTCGCTCTCGGATGTGATCAGCCGCCAGCTCCGGGCCCCGGCTCCGCCCCCGTCGGAGAACGCAGCCGATGCTGAGCTTGCACCCGCAGTCGATGCGCTCGTAGCACGAGCCCTGGAGCGCGAGCCGAGTCGGAGATTCCAAAGTGTGCGCGAGATGAGCCAGGCTATCGCCCGGGCGGCTCGGCCGACGGAGGGCGACAGCTATTCAAGCTTGCCCGTCTCGGCCAACCCATCTGTCACCACGGGAACCGTCCGCCTCGATACGGCCCCGCGCGCAGAGCCGCCACCTGGCTCTCACCGAGTTCGTTGGATTCTCAAGGTCACGGCGGGCGTCGTCGTCGCCGTCGTCGCCGCCGCCGCCGCGCAACTGTGGTCGCCTCGTCAGCTCAGCGATGCGCGGCTCGCTCCACGCGTCGACACAAGCCCCGCGTCCGTTCAGCGGGCCGCGGCTCGGCGTGGCCCAGCTGCCCCAAGCGCCAAAGAGCCAGGTTTGACGGTACTAGGTTCGCCGTCGTCTGATGTTCAACAGGCAGGCACCTCCCTTCCTATCACTCGTAGGGAGCATTTCCCGGGACTTGCCCCCTCAACCCAACGGCCGCGGCGCCAACTCACGGGCGGCGGTAGGCGTAGGCGCACCACGCGGAAACGAGCCATTCCGGCCACTCCGCTCCACGTTCTTCCCCGCTCGGCGTCGTCAGGCACACAATCAGTCGACTTGTTGGAGACCACGGGTCTCGTCGACCCGTTCAAGCAAGGGGAAGGCCGCGAGCGTCGCCGCGAGTCCGGTAGTGAGGCCGATGACTAACAAGTGTCACAAGTCCTTGGCCGCTCCCCCCGCACAATGGATGGCCTTTCGTTTCTCCCACTCCTCAAGACTCTGCGCGACAGCAGCCGCCGCATCACTGGCGTTTGGCTTGCTTTGGCCCGCGAGCGTCGATGCCTGCCGACAGACGTCGACGGGCGCCAAAGCTGACGCGCTGCCGGTGCCCGGCGAGCGAGATACCGTCGAAGCGCGGCGATGGTTCAAGCGAGGTGTCTCAAAGTACGCATCGGCTGACTACGACGGTGCCATCAATGCGTTTGAGAAAGCGATCGCCGCTCTCGATTCCAACGAGTCCGGTTGGGACCCATTGACCGGGATGCAGACCAACCTCGCCCTGGCGCACGTTCAAGCCTATGGGATCGATCTCGAGCCGACTCACCTGCGTGTCGCCAATGATCTCTACACCAAGCTTCTCGACCAGAGAAAACTACGGGAGCTGGACGATGAGCAGTGCCGCGGACTCGAACGTCTGCGCGATGAAGCACGCGCGCTCTTGGACGGATCCGGGCCCAAAGCTGCAGCCACGGCCGCGCTGCAACCAGAAGTCGACCCCCGGCGTACCGCACCGGCGCCCGAGCAGGGATCCCGAGACGTGCGTGCCGATCGCTCGGCACGGGCTCGACGTTTGGGGATCGGTGGAATGGTGAGCTTAGGACTTGGAGTGGCCGGCCTGAGCGCGATGGGAGCAGGACTCCTGATGGGGCAGCAGTCCGAGCGTGCCTTGGCCGGCTATCAGATCCCAGATCAAGAGCAGGAACGTTGGCGTGAACTGCAACGTGGGGCCAGGGCAAGTCAACTCGCGTGGGTCGGCGGTGTGGCGGGTGGCATGTTGGCGCTGGTCGGTACCACGCTGCTGCTCGTCCGAGCCAAGTCGAACCGGCCACACAGCCGGATCTCTTTTAAGTCCGGATCTGTGGTCATCACGTACTGAGGAACAGAATCCGATGCGAGATAGATCCAAACATCCCATCGCTGCAGCTTGTGGATTGCTGTGGTTCTCGTCGTCGGGTGCATGTTTCGATGCTACGGCGACGCTCGGTCTGCCCTGTCGGCACGACGAATCCTGCGCGCCGGAGCAGCACTGTGTCGCGGAGGTGTGCAGCGACAGCCGCGCGGCCCCCCCGGATAGCGTCTCCGCCCTGTGCGAGCTAACCGACGGCGGTGTCGCCCTCTCCGAGCACGAACATGGCGCGGCAGGCCAGTTCGCGGAAGACTCCCGCATAAGCGGCTCCTGTCGCTCGGCGGGGCGAGAAGCCGCATTTACCTGGACCGCACCCGTTTCGGGAGAGTATTTCTGGTCGCTGCTATACGGCGCCAGCCTATTCCTCGAAAACCCACCATTCGCTTCCGACACGAGTGTCTCTGTATATGAAAATATCTGCGGCGAATCGGAGCACTGGTGTGGCCGGGTCGCAGATGATCGAATATTCGAGGCGGATGGCGGCGCGGAGTATACGGTTGTACTGGACGGGTTGCTCCCCGACTTCGGTTCCGGCGAAGTGGAACCTCGGTTGTCGCTGATGCCGACGTCAATATGCGAACAGTATGCCCTCAAAGTCCCCGCCACCACGGAGGGCTTTCGTGGTTTGATCGAGAGTAAGTCCTCACGCTTTCTTGAAGTGGGAAACTGTCCGAGTGGCGGACTGGAGGGGACAGACCACCTGGGCTTCGGCCACGAGGCAATTTTTGAATGGTCTCCCCCCGGCAACGGAGTCTACGAGATCGTTGCGAGTAGTGTCGCAGTCGACACCGTGTTGTACGTGCTCGACGACGGGTGTGGGAGCTTGGCGCGGGTGTGCAATGACGATTTTTCTGACTTAGACGGATCGTCTAAGATCCAAGTTGACGTAACGACCGAAGATGAAACGCTCGTCATCGTTGTGGACACGTACGAGATTGGTTTCGGAAAGTACGAGCTTTCAATCAAGAAAGTGTAGGTCTGATGCCCAGGATACAAAAAGGACGATCGCAGGCGGGAGCCCTGTGGGTGAGCATGGCGGTCGTTGCAGCTCTCGTTGGCTGTGTCGACGAGCCGCCCTTTCCCGCTCCGCAGGCGGTGGAGTCGAAGGGCGTACTACCTAGTTTCGCGGGGCCGAATGAGATCCCGACCGGACCGGAAGGCTGTGGATGGGACGAGGCCAATGAGTATAATATGTGCGGCGGCGACTCCGAGAGCGAGCCCGCGGTGCCGATGTCATGTCCGGCGGGACTCCAGCCTGGCGGCGTGTGCCCTATCAATCTAGACGTCGCCAGTTACGGCTGCTGCGATCCGGACGGCGACGCGTGGTTCTGCGACGAGGACTGGACCACCCGTATCATGTGGTGTGGAGGGCAGGGTGTTTAGGGTCTGATGCAATGCACTTAGGGGCCGTGAAAAGCGGCATAATGTTCGTATTCCACCAGAATGGACGCCAGAGGCCTCCAGACATGTTCCACGAACTTCATCGATCGACTTGTTTTAGCACGGCCCCTTAGCACGGCCCCTTAGCACGGCCCCTTGGCACGGTCGGGACCCGGGTTACCCCCATAGCTGTTGGGCCTGGATCGCTCCCTGAGCCGGAGATCAGCTGGTCAAATATCCTGGCGAGGAATCATCCCACATCCATCACGCCCAAGCGCGACACCTGAACCCTCTACGCGGAGTAGTCGTTCAGCCTCCTAGATTAAGAATGTGCGAACCCACACGTCGTGAGGGGGCGCTGCCAAGCGCCAGGGGAAGTCCTCCACGGCTGAGATGGAGGCACAAGTGCGACGGGTGGGCGGAGCATGCACTTGACCTGACGAGCGAGTCGTGGGCGGCCCCGTCCGTCGAAGGCAGGTGCAACGTGCAGGGCGACGTGCTCGCCGGAGACGAGCACGCCTTTGGAGACGGGCTTCGCTTCGGGCGAAGCACGCACGTCCATCGTGTCGCTCGCGTGGCTTGTGCCAATCTGCAGACAAGCGCGTAC
>JAZGFE010000171.1:0-5092 GCA_036479215.1 Nannocystaceae bacterium
TGTGCTCGTTGCCACGCCAACCGGGCACATCCGGATCCTGACGAACGACGGCTTTGGAATCGTGATCAGACATCGGCCGCGCTACTCCTCGTATGGGCCACGCGCCTTGAGAGCTCGTGCCACCGACGGCGACACGTAGCGCTCGAACTCCCCCCCGTGGCCAGCGATCTCGCGAATCAGGGACGAACTAAGAAACTGTTGATCGAGACGCGGCAGGAGGAACACCGTCTCGATCTCAGGTGCGAGATCCCGGTTCGCGAGACCCATTTGGAACTCTTGCTCGAAATCTCCCACCGCCCGCAAACCACGCACGATGACCCGGGCGTTTTTTGCCCGGCAATAGTCGACGACCAGGCCACGGAAGGATCCCGCCACGGCGTTGGGAATATGGGTCAGACTCGTTGCGATGAGCTCGCAGCGTTCCGCTACCGGGAAGTAGCCGGGTTTGCTGGGGTGCAGACCCACAGCTACGATGACACGATCGAACAGCCGTGAAGCCCTTTCGACAATGCCGATATGCCCGCAGGTGATCGGGTCGAAGGAGCCCGGGTACACCGCGGTGATAGCTTCAGTGGTACGCGTCCCGAGCTCCGACACGGGCCGAGTATAGCGCACCCGCAGCTACATCGCGCCGTCGTGGGGTGAAGGGGCAGCGCCGCGAGCGAAAGTCGCGGTGGATCGGCCGCCGATGGATCGGCCGCCGCCGGATCGGCCGCCGCCGTGTCCCGAAGGTGGACGAAGCCTGCCGGGTGCCGGGTGCCGGGTGCCGGGTGCCGGGGATCGACGGGTGCTGGGGATCGACGGGTGACGGCGCCTGGGCTTGTGTCGTCCACGGGATCTGCGGGGTCCCCACAAAGCGACGGGCGGCCTAGGCACTCAAGGCGACGGGGGCCGACGCGAGCAACTGGGTGACCATGGGCGCAAGAAACGACACGTGTGCCTCGCGGTGAATCTCGCGCCTCTGCGCCCCATCGATCACCCCGTGACACCGGGTGGCGACCCTCGCCTGCCGACGGGTGAGCGTCCCGGTCGAGACTTCCCGAAGTCCGGCTTCAAGCTCCCGCCTCACTTGCTCCCCACATGTCGAATCACCGCGGGCGACGACCCAACTCAAGAAACGCCAGCCCAACACCGCGTGACGAAATTCGTCGTCCGCAATCCGTCTCAGCGCAGCGTGGACGCTCGGATCCTCCGCCCAGCGAGCGGCTTCTTCGGCTTCCAATGCCGCCAGCGTTTCCCCGATACACGCCTCCCGCACGACCTGAGCTAGGATGGTCGCCCAAGACATGTCCTCAGTTGCGCCGCGCGACGACAGCGGCCCCGGGCCAATGGGCGATCCAGCGTACGCAGAAGCGAGCGAGAACGCGAGTTGGGCATGCACGACCTCGTCCTCCCCGGCTTGCTGACTCGCCAACACCAGATCCGCAGGCGCCCCGACCGACAACAGCTGGAGGGAGAAACGTGCGAAAGAAGCGACGGCCGCGTGCTCGAGCTGTCCAACCCGTCGCCAATACGCTGCCAGCTCACGCTTCATGCTGGCGTCGAGGTCAGCGAGCCTCGGCGACGAAGCGGATGCGGGCGACGCCTCCGAGACGATCCAGTCGGGTCGCCGCCTGGAACCGGCGACCCGAGGCTCGCCCTCCACTGTGAAGGGCCGCCCAGGATCGGTACACACAAGCGAGTTACACTGCCGCCGGCCGAAGGACACCAATCCCTGACAACGAACATAGTCGGCATCTGGATCGGGTGCGCACTCCTCATCGAGACGGCACTCGTCCTCTCCCGTCATGCACACCAACTCTCCCCCCTCGAATGGGGGCGTACCGAAGCACACATCCTCGGGCAGCGGGAAGGTCATGGCGCACATCCGCGAATCGCATTGGTCATCGGAGGCGCAGTTGGAGGGGATGCATCTGCCGCGCTCGACCACAACGCCAAAGGGCGCACAGATGTAACCAGGCAGACCACAATCGTCGTCGCTCCGGCACCCATAGTCGCAAAAACAGTACGCCTGCGGATCGTGCGACGGGCTCACGTCATTGCGCTGCAAACACATGCCGTAGGGATCGAGGGTGCAATCCGAGTTGGCCAGGCAGCCAGGCGCCTCCCCGGGGTCTACACAAGGTGAGTCGTGAGAGGTGGGATCCGTCGAGGGAACCACCTCAACACGGTGCACGATCCCATCCGAACACCGCACGAAACCAGATGGTTCTCCGGTACCGGTTTGCAGCACTGGTTGCGGGTCGAGACAATCGAAACCGGACGGCTCGCCGCCGTCACTTCCCGCAGCGCTGGACCCACCCTCACCGCTGGAGCCACCGCCTGGATCACCACTGGCGGTGCTGCTCGGCGATGCGTCGGAACCCTGTTGCGACGAACCGTCGTCGACGAGGGTACTGGGGGCATCGCCCCCGTAACAGGCCGGCGCGGCGCCGATCCCCAACGCGGCGAAGAATGAACGGCGAAATCGGTGGATATCGGTACGCATAGTGGCCCAGCCCGGGCGACCCAGTGTACCAGTGTGGCGCTGCATCCACCTCCCGGCCGCTATGCATCGGCGACGGGCCGATAGCCGATGTAGACAACCGTACTTACGCCGGAGAGCCCGTCCGTCGCCACCGCGGCCGGGCGAGGACCGGCCGCAACTTGTGCGCGATCACGATCGCTATCACCACCGCCACCACCCGCAGGATGCCCGAAGGGATCGCCGACGCCCCTCATCGGTGCGAGCGCAACACGTCACGTCGGGCGTCGCGGTTGTCCACCAAGACCGCATGCAGCGCCCACTGCCAGCGCGCACGGGCCAGATTGTGCTCGGAGGCCGAGTCATAGCGCCGCGTATCCCAGGCGAAGTAGCGCTCTTCGAGGGCATCGGCACCGAAACGAAGCGCCAACTCGAGGCAGATCCACTCGGGTGCAAGCACCAACGCTTCGCTGGATCCACGATCGACGGCACCCTCGACTTCGGCACAATAGCCGGCCCACGACGCCGCGAACAGCGTCAGGTCGAACGTGGGCGCCTCCCCACCGATCTCGCTCCCGGCACACCAGGACCGCCAGGCGTCTCCCAACTCCAGCGCCCAAACCCCGGGCCCAACCGTGTCTAGATCCACCAGGCAATACGCCTCCGAGCGATCCGCATGGAACAAGATATTGCTCAGCTTGGGATCACCGTGCGCGACCACGTCGGGGACCTCCGACACGGGGCGCACGCGCTCGACCGTCTCCAGCAGCGGCCGAGCCAACGACACCACCTCCGCGAGGCAGCGGTGCGCGCTGTGCCGCGCCATCGCGCCTCGCAGCGCCTGGAGATACCGGGCCCGATCGTGCCCTGGAGGTCGGGCCGCGACGAAGTCGTAGCGCAGGTCCTTCAGGCCAGTATGGAACCGACCCAACGTGCCTCCGACCGACCGGGCCTCGGCCGGCGAGTCGAGCACATGGCGTGTGGCCCCCTCAACGAAGGTCATCAAGCGCCACACACCTTCCGCTCCGCAGTCGAGCCAAGGCCGCCCCTGCTCGCTATCGAGCAACCGCGGCGACACCACCCCACGTTGGTGCAGGTGGGTGGTCACGGCTTGGATATTGGCGTGGACCGAGGCGGCAAAGATGCGGTTGACCCGCTGCAGTACGTAGCGATGGAGACCGACCTCCACAAAGTACGTATCGTGGATCAGCCCGTCACCGAAGCGCCGAATCTCGGAGGCGCTGCCCATATTGAACCCTCCGAGCGCACGGCGGACGACTTGGGTATCCGGCAACGACACGACGCAAGTATACCAAGTGCCCGCTCGCCAGACGTGCGCACGCGGTGATCGGACGTGCGCGCACGAGCCTCGGGATGCTACGGTGACCGCACGAGATGATGGATGGCCGCCCAGAACGCACACCGACAGCTGCGCCACCATATCGAGAGACTGTGCCGACAACTGGGCACCGTGGTCGAATGGGAGCCCAGTTTCCCCTTCGACGGGCACCTCACTATTCGACCGAAGCACGCGAGCGACCGAGAACGAGGCCCCAAGCCTCCCCCCGGTAGTAGCGGCCGCAGCGGAGGCGACCGCGGCGGACACGATCGCAGCCACGACCCAGCGATGCTTGACGGAGCGATCCTTCGTCCGCTCGCGGTCCAGCTGGAGTTCCAAGCGACGCAAGCCCGAGTCACGCTGGCATCTTGGACGCGACTGTTCTCGTTCGACACAGATGACACCGATGACACAGACGACACAGACGACACAGACGACACAGACGACACAGACGACACAGACGGCGACGATACAGCCGAAGTCGTGGCCGACCTGATCGCGGCGGCCTTGTTCGGCTACGTACGGGTGCTCGAAGAACGATGGCGCGACGACGGGCTTCGTACCACCTTGGAGGTCCGCAGCGGCGCGATCTGGCGACGCCACGAACGCCAAGGTCGCCGGCCACTGTGGTCTTGGTCCCGACCCGAGCGGACGCGGTACCACAACGCGATTCGACAACCCCCAGCGTTCCAACCGAGCAAAGTGGTCGCGCCCCCCTGGGCCCCGTGGAGCGGACGCGGTGGGTTCGTGGGACGCAAACACGGCACCGAGGCTCCTCCCCGAATCCTGTCCGCCGACGGGATCTTAGACCTGCATCCCTTCCGCGGTCCGCAGGTGAAGGAAGTGGTACTCGAGTACATCCACGATTGCCGGCAAAAGGGCGTGCTGAAACTGCGTATCATCCACGGCAAAGGCATCGGCAATCTGCGGCGTACCGTGCACGCCATCTTGAACAAGCACGATGCCGTACGCGCCTATCGCCTGGGAAGTCACGGCGAGGGAAGCTGGGGCGCCACGCTGATCGATCTAAAGCCACCCTCATCCTCACAGTCACCGTCGAACGCAGGCAAAGCGACACGGCAGAGCTAAATACCGGCCAACCCGAGCTGAGCACGCGCGTTCTCCCTGCGGACACGGGCACCTCTCGCCGCCCCCGCGCTCAGCTAGCCCTAAAACAAGCGATAGGGAGGAGAGACTATGATCGGCTCGATGTGCGCGAGGCGTGGACGCAGATCCCCCGGCGACGGCGGTAGCCTCGCTCTGGCTGGGTCGGATTGTTGGGGATGCTC
>JAZGFE010000172.1:0-6512 GCA_036479215.1 Nannocystaceae bacterium
TCGCGTACGATTTTCGCCAAGTCGGAATCTGCCGTCTGTCGCGCGACGTAGGCAGCCGACGAGCAAGAAGCTTCCCCCATTCCCGATGCCAAGATGCGGGAGGCGTGCCGAGAGCATCGCCGCGCAAGAGCCCAATGATTTCCGCATGTGAGCCCGCGTCGCGGCGTGTACTTGGCTCGATCGCATCCCCAGTTTTCAAACACGCGAGATCGCACGACACCGACCCAGCAATGCGCGCTCTTCACACCCGTGCGCGTTCTCCGACCCCGTTCATGCCAGTTACGAGCATGGTGCTGTGTGGGCAGTGAGAAACGGCTCCTCGGTGGATGAGGCTCGATTTTTTTGGGGGGAAACTGTCCTGTTTGGCTTGGCAGAGAGCGGCTTTGTGCGCGCATCATTCGACATGCCGTGAACACGTAGCTATGCTGGGTTGCGATGCAGGACAATCGTTGGCGCTCGAGGAGCTTGTATACGTTGGCGCTTCTGCCACTGCTCAGCTCGAGCATGTTGGGTGGTTGCGACCCTCACCAGACCGCCCCCGAATCGACATCCGAGGGGGCTTCGCCAGATGGCACCTCGTCCACCGCCGGGCCTTCAGAAAGTGACGCCGACTCGGGTGCGAGCGGCGTTGAATCGGAGACTCCATCCGAAGACTTGCCACCGCTTGATTGTGATAGGTTCCCGCCGCCATCAGACGAAGATGACGACGACGAAAATGACGACGACGAAGACGACGATCACGACGACTTTGTCGAGTGCCCAGATGGCGTGGTGTACGGGAGCCTGCGGCTTAGCGAACAATCGGCCGTGGACGCGCTGGCGAAATGTCGTGCCATTGCCGGCGATCTCATTCTCGAAGGACCGGGTGTTGTCTCTCTGGCGCCGCTCAAGCGTATCGAGTGCATCGGCGGCGATTTCGATATCTACGATCTCGAAGAAGTTGGAGAGTCTGGGGTGACCTCGCTCGTGGGGCTTGAACGGCTACGTTACGTGGGCGGCGAATTGCAACTGACGGATATGGATACCGTGACTGATCTGTCGTCGCTGTCGCGGCTGAAACGGGTGCTGGGCGGGCTTAACATCTACAGATTCCCCAAGCTCACGTCCCTCCATGGCCTAGCCGGGCTCGAACAGGTGGGCTCACTCACGCTCTCCGGTCTCGGGCGGGTCGAGCGGCTCGAAGGTCTCGGCAACCTGCGATCTATTGATCATCGATTGGACATTTCGGAGCTCGCGATTACAAATCTTCACGGACTCGGTCCGCTAGATCTTGCCGGGCCAACCGATGTCACGTTTGCTTTCAATCCCAAGCTTCTCAGTCTAGATGGCTATCCGGTGGCCGCCTTCGAGTCGTTAGACCGCCTGCAAGTCGCCGATAACACGGCGCTCAGCGACCTCTCGGGGCTGTCTGAATTGGTCGAACTCGACGCACTGAGCATTCGCCGCTGTCATCAACTGGAGAACCTGGCTGGATTGGAGGGGGCGCAGCGGTTTGGCTCTCTCCATCTCTGGCGCAACAATGGGTTGTTGTCGCTCGCCGGACTCGATGGCCTCATCTCCGTCGTTGAACTTTCGATTGGTGAGAACGCCAAGTTGCGCGACCTTGCCGGTCTCGACACGCTCGCTGTTGTCGAGCGATTGTCGATCGACGGCGCCGGCCTGCAACGGATCGGACCGTTGCCTGCTCTCGAGTCCGTCCGTTCGGTTTCGATCACTGCGGCGAAGGACCTCTCCGACTTCGGTCGCCTCACGGCGCTATTCACCTTTGAGGCGCTCGTGGTTCAAGGTGCGGGGGTCAACGCCTCGATGGCCCAATTCACCGATCTAGACTCGGTGGACTACCTCTCCATCAAGCTCAACGAGCACATGACCGTGGAGGACCTGCCAACCGTGCGCCAAGTTGCAAGGCTCTCGGTTGTTGTCAACGGTAGCTTGGACCAAACAGCCGCCGAGGCGTGGGGCGAGAGCGTCGAAGTGACCGAACAACGGAAAATCGATGGCAACAAGGGCGTTGCGCTGCCGTACGACGAGTGCCCGTGGCTTGAAGATCATACTTGCGATGAGCATACCGGCCTGTGTGCGGCTGAAACCGACTCTCCCGATTGCGATTTCATTCCCGACTGAGAGCAGGGACCCTCCGCTGCGGTCGAGCAAAGTGGAACGCAGGCCCTCAAGGGGTGGGTGACTCACCCTCGTCGATCATGCCTACGACGACCTCAGTACGCCAGCCTCGGCCGCGCTGGAAACTAGGATAGCGAAACTGCTACGCGTGAAGGCCGATGCCCCCTTCACCGCAGACTCGGCCCGTCTGCACCCGTCCGTTGGGTCGGCTGGTCGTCCGACCCGCGGGCCGTTGCGCAAGCGCCACTTCTGCTGCAACCCCCCTCACATGCGGAAATCATTGGGCTTTTGCTCGGAGATGCTCTCGGCACACCTCCCGCGTCCCCGTGTCGAGAATGGGGGACGCTTCTTGCTCGTCGGCTGCCTACGTCGCGCGACAGGCCGCCGATTCCGACTTGGCGAAAATCGCACGTGAACACGCTCCCGCGTTCTTCGCGGAACCGTCCGAGGCGGGCGTCGAACTGGACAGCTGATCAGACAGCCCTTCGTCACGGCGACTCGGGCTGCCCCCCCGCACAGATCCAAGCGAGCGGAACGGCTACTACCTCGGGTGATGGCGGCGAAGCGCTTCTCGGGCCAGGAATGTGTCGCGCGGACAGGCGGAATCCACCGCGTGACGAGCAGGCCCATGCGGCCCCACGACATACGATGGCGTTGACTGCGTCGGCGCAGGGCGTGCATCCAGGCCCGAATGACCTGGGTGTGAAAACCACGAAGCAGGCGCAGATTTGTCCAGACGGCGTAGTACCCGAACTACCGCTGAAGGACTTTGCTTAGCCAGGACTTCATCACCGAGGTGCGTCCGCGGGCGTTCGGCACCCTTCCTCTCGACGGCCTGCCCGACCCGATCCTCACCGAGGACGGATTCGACCAGGTCACGCCCGGAACCGAACGGACGTTCGCTCTGACCGCCTTCAACGACATCATCGCGCAGACCACCGCACCTCAACTCTTCCGGGCCAGGATCGAGGTCTCGGGTGGCCAGTGTGCGGGTACGAAGCTAGATGAGCATAAGATGTTGATCCTCGTGCCGGCCTGGGTGCAGCAATCGTGCTGCCTCGGTCGTGCCTCTGGGACTGCGGCATGGCGGCGCCAGGCCGGCCGCATGCTAGGCTTGCCGCGTGCCGCGTCGGTCCATACTCACCACGCCGGTCGCTGTCCTCCTCCTGCAGTCGGCACTCGCGTGCCAGAGCGCAGGCGCCTTCAGTCTCCGCCCACCCAGCCACGCCGGCGACCGCCGACGCGCCCTCCAGCGAGCCCGCGGCCGCTGAACCCCCGCTTGCCGCCACTCCGCTCGACGCCCAACTCGCCGAAGTCCTCGCGCGGCGGGGGGACAACTCGGTGGCGGTGGTGTTGTCGATCGAAAGCGGCAAGGTTTTGGGTCACGCGCAGCACAAGATAGAGTTCGCCGACGCGCACGAGCATGGGCGCTGGCACCCGGCGTCGACCATGAAGCCGCTACTCGCCTGGCACGCCCTGGAGGCCGCGGGCTGGTCGGGGTCTCGCCTGGTCAACTGCCGCGGCGAGAAGCCGGACAAGAAGGGGAACTACTGTTTCTCCAAACACGGCGATCTCGACCTCGCAACCGCGATCGCCACTTCGTGCAACGCTTATTTCTTCCCCATGGCAGAGTCGCTGGGGACGGCGGGAATCAAGGAGGTCTTTCATCGCGCGGGCCTCGACTCCAGCACCATGACGGCGCAGGGGGACTTGATGGCGACCGCGCTTGGCCATGGCGAAGTCTCCGTGTCACCGCTCGAGCTCGCGTTGGCCTATCTCAAGCTCGCCCGCGCGCTCGGTGGCAACCCCGCTCTCGCGCCGATTCGAGCGGGGCTAGACCGTGGGGTCAACCATCCCGAAGGCACCGCCAACCAGGCCGTTTCGCTCGAGGCACCCATCATGGGCAAGACCGGCACCGGACAGGCGACCGATCCCGCCGACGGCACCTATCATGGGTGGTTCGTGGGGCTGAGCCCGGTCCAGGTTCCACAAGTGGTGGTGGCCGTGTTCACGCACTCGACCGAGTCCGCGGGAAACGGGGCCGCTCCTATCGCCGGTGAAGTGGCGCGCGCCTGGGCGACAGCACGCTGAGACGGGCCCACAGCGCCACGAGCCAGCCCCCGCTCCACGCTCCACCACGCGGGGTCGAGCAAGAGCACGATCCACCGTCGGTCGTGTCTTCTCCCAGGTTCACCGGTTTGGGAAGCGGCGTCGTCTGTCCCCCTCCCCGACTCCCCGGTGCTCGAGTCGCCCGAGGTGTCGGGGTCGACGTGCGGATCGCAGGCGTCGCCACCGGTCGCGGCCAGGCCCGAACGTTCGGTCTCGGGACACCACTCGCTTCCCGGCACGCGGCACCATACAGCTGCAACGCGATCCCGATCGTGCGCCAGGTCCCGTCGTTGAGCTGGATCAGCGCCGGCCCGCCGGAGTCGCCCTCGCACATGCCCGCCGGGCCACCGGCGATCCGCAACACGCCGTCCGCGGAGATATGGACGATCGATGATTCCCCGTGGCGTTTGAAGCCGCCGCCTTCCGGATCGGCGTGTGTACCCGCGTCGGCTCCGTAGCGAACCAAATGCACCGCGACCAGTTGAGGCCAGACGCAACCCTATCCGTCCTTCCCGCCCCCATGCGATCGTCGTTCGGAGTGGGCCCGGGTGCCGCAAGGGCGAACCCAAAGATAGCGGCAGCCACGCCGCCCATGTGTTAGCCGAGCACCAGCAAGACGTAGAGCGTGGTGAGCCTGCCCCCGTTTGGTGGACACCGAACCGCGCGCGATACTGCGCAAGGAGCGTCCGATGACGACCAAGATCAAGAAAAACAGCACCAACAAGCGGAGACCTCGGGGAGGACGAGTCAGGGGATGCTTAGCCCGACCAAGCACACAGATCTCGACAGTACCGTCCTTGCCGTGGCGGCGACACTCCTCGCCCGTCTCCGTTCCAAGAAGGTCGAGAGCCTGTCGGCGCTCCGTGAACTCGTGCGCTGCGAATCGTTCGAGAACGACATCCTCATCGTGCCCGCACTGAACCTGCTCTACGCGTTCGGCCTCATCGAGTATCGGCCGAAGGCGGATATCTTTGAGTACCGGGGGCCGCGGTGAGACTGCGCAGCCTGTATACCAACCGCGCGAAGGTGCGGCCCCCAATCGTCTTTCGCGATGGTCTCAACGTGGTGCTTGGCGAGATCCGCCACCCCGAGGATCGCGACGAAGATACTCACAACTTGGGTAAGATCCTTCTCGCGCAGACAATCGACTTCTGCCTGCCAAAGGAAAAGCGCAAAGAACACTTTCTCGTCAAGCACGCCGAGTTGTTGCAGGGGCTCGCCTTCCACCTGGAGGTGGAGACAAAAGCGGGGACGTTCGTCACGATCAGGCGCGGCGTCGATACGGCGAGCGAGGCGTCATTCAAGGTACACGACTCCCCGAATCAAGACTTCACCAAGCTCGCCGAGGACGAGTGGACGCACTGGCAACTTCCATTCCAACGTGCGGTGCAAGCCCTCGACGGCTACCTGGCGCTGACAGCCATCGCCCCGTGGTCGTTTAGGAAGATCATTGGCTACTCACTACGGACCCAGCGTGATTACGACCAGCCATTCAAGCTCTCTAAGTTCGGAGGCAAACACGCCGAGTGGAAGCCCCTCCTTGCCCATGTGATCGGCCTCGACTCGGCACCGATCTCGCGCAGCTACGAGATCATCGACCGCCTAGCGGATCTCGCGACGGATGAAAAACGGCTGGCGCGTGAAGTCTCGGGCGTAGCCGAGAGCGCGGACCAGCTTCGTGGGCGACTACGCCTGCAAGAGGAGGCAATGGAACAGGTGGAGCGATCTGTGGAGGCGTACAACTTCGAGGTCGCGGACGCTGAGATCAACCAGGATCTTGTTGACCGCATCGACGCCGACACGGCCGAACTGAACGAACGGCGGTACTACCTCGCTTCTCACCTCGACAGGATCAAGGCCAGCCAAGGTGATCGCATCACTGCCGACTTCGCGGCAATCCGTTCAATCTTCGAGCAAGCGGAGATCTACTTCCACGAAGCGCTGGTGAAGCAGTACTCCGACCTGGAGGCCTTTACGCGTGCGATCACAGCAGAGCGAGACCTGAGTGATCCCCTCATTGCGAGGCCTTTTGTTCGTTTGGGACATTATCGCCAGAGAGTATTTTCGCGATACAGACTACAAAGAAAACACTTGTGGTTTTTTTTGAGAATGCACGATGAGATGTCCATGGCATCCAAGCAAAGTCGAGGTCCCGCCGACCGCGGACTCGGCGAAGATCGGGCCGAGAACTTCATCGCCTCGCTCTTCGCCGACGACCTGCACGCGAAGCGAGTTCTTTCCCTTTCCAACGCTGTTGTCGGCGTGCTTCGTTCCGCGTCGCT
>JAZGFE010000173.1:0-32669 GCA_036479215.1 Nannocystaceae bacterium
CTGGTTTCATCAGTTGACCTGGATCGCATGAGACTCCCCCTTCTAGGCATGACACTGCGCGGACCGTGTGTCCACGATCTGCCCAGGTCGCACGGGCGTCCGTGGGCGCGCCCAGCATCGAGCGCGACGTGCTGTTCTGTGACTTGCGCGTGCCCGTTTGCGCCTACTTCGCGAGCTGTGGGTCGCGGTTAGGCTTGCACGCCAGGTCATTCGGTGCAGGCGAAGGCCACATCGTCGATCCAGATATCGAAATCTACTCCGCCGGTGGCCACCATGAACTGGATACCGAAGAGCTTGCTTGGGTCGATGGCCGCGGTCCTCGGCGCACCCCAGCCCTCTTCTTGTCGCGTCTCCGCGAACGGGACAACGTACTGTGTCCATTCCTGCGTAAGATCGAGCTCGATGCCGAAATCGTTGTAGCACTCCCCGCACACCTTCCCGTGGGGGTCGGTGTTGATGTCAGGCACCTTCACGCGGATACGCGTGGTCGAACCGGGCGCCGCCTTCGCGAAGAACGAGACACCGGCATACTTGGACGCGTCGTAGGACTCATCCTCCTTCTCCTTGAAGCCGAAACCGAAGCCCGCGTAGACCTCCGAGGCGGCGGAGAGCTTGCCGTTGAATCGAGCGGCGAAAGCGGAACCGTTCGCCCCTCCGGGGCTCAGGGTAAAGTTGTCCGTACCCGGTGTGATAGTTGTGCCGGTCTCGTCGACGAAACTGTAGAGCCAGCCCGAGCGCCCGCCCTTGAGCGAGACCTGGTCTTTGTTATTCTCCGCATCCAAGATGGAAGCGTCGGGTCCGCAGGGCACGAAATTCTGTGCTCCGCCGGCTCCGTCGGCGTGGGTGGAAGCCCCGGTGGGCGTGCAGCCTGCGAGGGGGGTGGCGCCGAGAAATGCCAAGAGCGAATAGGTTTGCCGTGTGTTCATCTGGTCCTCTGTTGACGAAAATCGATGGTGCGAAAAATCGCGAGCCGGCGCCCAGGTGGACGGTGCATTGCGCCCGCTCCGGGCGGATTTTATCGGTTGTGGTGTCGTGGCAGTGGTCAGCCCCACTACCACCAGATCTTGGCCTGGAGGGAGAAGGTATTGACGTCTGGAGGTGCGAGCGGAGCGCTCCGGATACCCGCCTCACTGTCTCCGGGAGCACCCAGGCCTTCAGGGAGGTTCGCTGCGGCGGGAGGCTGGAGGCACATGGCCAAGTCGACGCCTTCGGCGTCCTCATCGCACTCTCGCACATTGTAGAGATAGCGCGAGTATTGCACGCCCACTTCCTCATGCGTGATCCAGTCGGTGCGAAAGAGAAGACGCGGAGACAGCACGGAGAAGGATTGTTCGGCGATATTCGAATTGGGCTGCACCCGGTCGTAGCGAATCGAGCCGCCGAGCCATTTGAGGGCGGAGAAATAGACTTGTGCGCCGTACTTGAATTTCTTCACGCCGTTCATGGCGGCGGCGTCCGATTTGACCTTGTTCCACATTGTGTAGACGCGAAGCCCCAGGTCGCGGCTTTGACCCCAGAAGTCATCTCCTTGCAGCAGCCTTTGGACGCTGTGATCTGCTTGTACCAGCACGGTCAGAATCTCGCCGTTGCCGTTCGATTCGTTGTTGTCGTAGCCGGGGACCGGGCCCTCCAAGTAGTTGTGTACCAACCCGAGCGTGAAATTACCGCCGCCAGAGGCGTGGATGACCTCGATGGACGACCCCACGGTGCGCGCGTGGTTGAGTTTGATCCAGGACGCGCCGGCATACAGGGAGCCGAACTTGCCGCCATTGAAGCGAAAGTCAGGGCCAAGGACGGTCATGCGACCGTCTGGCGGGTTCGCCTCGCTGGCCAAGGGCGACTCGAAGTCTCGGTCCTCTTCGGCTGCCCAGGCCGTGAGGTAGTGAAAATTAACGTCGACGAGCTGGCGATACTTCACGCCGAGATGGGCGTGGTTGAGCAGCGTGAACCGGGACATGGTGTAGGTCTCCGGATCGGGGCGTTTGGCGGCGACGCCGTGCTCCAATGTGATCGTGAGCGCTTTGACGGGTATCTCGATTTTTGTGGTCTCTCCTAGCCCGCTTGTACGGCCGAAGAGGAACGTCTCGTATTCGCCGCCATCATCCACGTTCGTTTGACCGTAGCGATTGTCGGCCGCGCCGATCCTCCAGCTCACGCGCAGCGGCGTGCGTGTCAGCCTTGGCGTGATGAGGAGGTACGCTTTGGTGATGCCGAATTGGGCGTTGGTTTCGTTCCAGTTGGCGTCGGTGAAGTTGTAGCCTTCGATGGAGACGACCCCTCTGGCCAGCTCGTTGCCGTAGCTGAGGAACAGCTCCGCCCATTCGCGCGGGTTATGTTTGGTGTGCTGCCAGCTGAGATACATATCATCGGGCACGAGCGGCGAATGGTACGTTCTCGAGCCCTGGCCTTCGGCGGGTTCGTCCCGGTGCCCCACGCCCACCCGCATCGGCGCATTGAAGTAGCCGTGGAAGTCTGCGGACCAAGCGGAGGGATTGCCCACCGCTTGCCCGGCACGACTGGTGAGGAGGGCCGCGCCCGAGGAGCCCGGACCGGCGAATGCGGAGGCGTTCGGGCCTGCTGCCACTTCTGCACCCACTTCTGCGCCCGTAGCCGCACCGGCGCGCACGACCACCATGGCTGGTGCCGCAGTCGGGGCCCCGGATGATGCGCTGGTGTCCTCGGCGGCGTCGGCTAGCGGTTCGCTGGGAGAGTTCGTGTCGACCTCGGGTCCGTCCGCAGCAGCCGGTTCGCCCGCGCCGTCAGCTGGTGGTTCCGCCACAGGGGGCTCTGGAGCGGCGGCCGGCTGCAGCTGCGCCAGGGTGGGCAGAGGGAGCGAGAGGTGACATAGGAGCGGCCAAACTTGCAGCATGATGCGCGGTTACCCTTTCAAGCACAGGGAGGAGTAGGTCGAGATGGCAGGGCCGTGCGACGTCTGTGGGGGCGCGCTCGACTCGTAAAGCGCACGCAACGTGCCTGTAGCGCAGCTTACTATCACGGGGTCGAAACGCCTAGGACTGGATGAGTAAAACTTTGTGCAAAAAATAGAAGAAAACGTCACCACGCGGATATGCGCTCGCGCGATGGTGCCACCCGTCACGGCGCACCCCCGCCGGAGCGACCACCTTGCCCTGTTTGATGTTGACAGCCAATCTTTTCGCGTGCGTCGTCGGGCCCCACGTTTCGCTGTTCGCGACGCACACGCCTCAACTCGGCGGTGAGATGTCTCCTGTCCACGTCACGAGCTCGCGTAAGAAAGCTGCGTATTGGTCGCCTACCTCGATCTCATGCGAGCCCGGTGCGCGAGCACGCACCCGCCGGTCGCCCCAGTCCACCAGGCCGCCGACCCAATGGGGTGCGACGTCGGTGGCCAGTGCCGCGGTGCGCCCGTTTCCGTGGCTTCCGAACACCAAGAGGGGGTGTTTCTCCCGAGGTGTAAAGGTTAGGCTGGATCCATGTCGTGCTACCGCATAGCGCTGCAGCTCCAGCGCCACGCTGGCGTCGGACTTGGCGATCATGCGATTGAACCCGCCGATACACGGCGGGCGCTGGTCCCAGTCCAAGGTGTCGATCGCCGGGTGGGAGCGGGCGCGCATGACCATCGCGGGCTGGTCGCAGTTGACGCGGTCGTCCTCATCCGCGATGTGCACGGGCAACGCTTCCGCCACCGCGGTATGTTGCCAATGACCGCCCGCGCCGCAAAACGATTCCCAGCCCCCGACCATAAGCAAACCCGCTCCGGCCCGAACGTGTGCGACCAAACGCTGTTGCAGCTCCGGCGCAAGTTGGCGGGCCGGGTAGTCGCTGAGAATATACAGCTGGCGCTTCGGGGCCAACAGTTCAGCGCTCATGGGCTGGTCGCTCGGGACATAGTCGAAATCGAGTCGCCACGAAGTCAGCAGGCCGCCGAGGTAGGATGCTGCATTTTGCAGGTTGGTATCGCCAGCGTAGAGAATGGGGGCGGGGGACATGGACGGCACTTTCTGATCTCGAGCGGAGTTCGACCACGACATTATCATCGGTTGAAGACTCCGGCGAAACGTTCAGCGCACCCGCGCTCGTCACACACGCGAATACGGATACACAAGTATGCTCAAAGGTAATGTGCTCGTTGGCCAATCTGGTGGGCCGACCTCCGTCATCAATGCATCTCTGGTCGGGGTGGTGGAGGCGGCGCTGAAGTCACGCTCCATCGATCGCGTGTTCGGGATGCGCTTCGGGATCGAAGGTGTTTTGGCTGGGAAGTTGCTCGACTTGGGTGCCCAGTCGCCCGAGGTGCTCAAGGCGTTGAAGACCACCCCGTCGAGCGGGCTGGGTTCGAGTCGCCTGAAGTTACAAGACAGTGACCTTCCGCGAATCATCGCGCGGTTCAAGAAATTCGGCGTGCGCTACCTCTTCATGATCGGAGGCAACGACACCATGGACACGATCCATCGTGTGACGAACTACGCCGAATCGGTTGGCTACGAGATGGTCGGCGTGGGCGTCTCGAAGACGGTGGACAACGACCTTTTCGGCACGGATCACACGCCCGGCTATCCCAGCGCGGCGCGATATGTGGCCACGAGTGCCCTGCAAGGTGGATTGTTGGCCCGCGACATGCAGCGCGTCGATCAGTATGTCGTGTTCCAAACCGTGGGGCGCAGCGCGGGATGGCTGCCTGCGGCTGCAGCGTTGGCTCGGTCGCAGAAGGGCGATCCGCCCCATATCTTGTTGCTGCCCGAGCGCCCGTTTGACCGCGACCTTTTCTTGGCTGCCGTGGAAAAGAGCGAAAAACGTCATGGCTTCTGCTCGATCGTGTGTGGCGAGGGCATCACCTACGCCGATGGTACGCCCGTGAGCGCCAGTGAGACCCGTGACAAGTTCAATAACGTCGAATTTGGCGCGATGGGCGGTACCAGTGCAGCGATGATGCTGCATCGCATGTTGGCGAGCGAGTTCGGTTGGCGGGGCGAATTCCAGGTCACCGAGTCCTTGCAGATGTGCGGCGCCGACCGTTCCGTGAAACTCGATGTACAGGAGGCCTACGGTTGCGGGCGTCAAGCGGTGCGCCTCGCCACAAAGGGGGAAAGTGGCGTGATGGTGACGTTGCGTCGCGTCTCGGGCAAAGACGAACCGTACCAGGTGGACTTCGGCACCATCGCGCTATCCAAGGTGGCGAACGCGGAACGTCCGATGCCTGACAATTTCATCAGTCGAGATGGCATGGATGTGACACGAGCGTTCCATGCGTACGCGCGCCCGCTTGTGGGCGAACTACCCCAGTATGCCACGCTAGACATGAGCCGCGCGCGACCCTAAGTAGAGCTGGTGCCTCGCGCCGCCTTCGATCATCGCAGAGAAACTTCACCATGAATCTCGAAGACAAAAAGTACGCACCCTTTGGCCTGGTGGCCGACATGATGGCGACTTCGGAACTTATCTCCGGCTATGATGTGAGCGAAGCGGAACAGCTTGGCACCATCGTGGCGGGTGTGGGTCGCCTTTTCCTGACCGGAGAGGGCTCAAGTCGGATCTTCCCGGCCAAACACGCGATCACGCAGGCGCGTCGGTATGGAGATCGCTTGCCCCTTCACACTGAGGCGGGCTTACAGGCCCGTGGCTACGATCTTCGCGACTGGGCCGTTGTGGCGGCGTCGAATTCGGGTCGGACGAGCGAGGTGGTGGGGCTGCTCCGTGCCCTCCGCGAGTGGCATCATCCGCACCTGTACAGCCTCGCGGCATTCGCCGATTCGCCGCTCGAGGCCTGCGCGACTCGGGGGTTTGTGCTCCGTTGCGGTAAGGAGTCCGCGGTCGCGGCGACCAAAAGTGTGGTCGAGCAGGCGTTGTTTTGTCAGATGCTGGTGGCGCGTGCGGCCCGTCGAGCGTGCGATCCGGAGCCATTGCGATCGCTGGGTGAGGTCTTTGGGAGAACGCTTGGTTTGCCGATCGAGCCGGGGATCGTCGAAAAACTCGCCAAAGCGCAGACGATCTATTTCGCGGGAAAGAACGATGGCGTGGCGGAGGAGCTCACGCTCAAGACGAACGAGATCGCTCGTAAACGTTCGGACTTCTTGGAGGGAACGTATGCGGTGCACGGGATCGAAGAGGTGATGTCGGATAGTGACGTGGTGGTGTGGGTGGACCCGGATGCTGAGAGCGAGCAGAAGTTCTCGGAGGTACTAGCGAAAGGTGTGGGGCTTACTGTGGTGGCGATCTCTGATCATGACACGATCTTCCCGACGATTCGGGTGCCGTCGCATTCGATGTCGAGTTACGTGATGCTTGCGGCTGGTTGGAATCTTCTGGTGGAGGTTGGTGTGATGCTGGGGGTGGATATTGACCGTCCTACGCGGGCGCGTAAGGTTGGGAACGAGGTTCTGGGTTAGGCTGTTGGGTGTGACGTGACGTGGTGTGATGTTCGGGGCGGGGAAGTGGGCGCGGAGGTGCCCCGTGGCCTGTTTGTTTACGCAGGGGCCCCCGCGCCTGCGGGCCCGCGGTGCAGGTGCGGGCTGTTTGGAGGACGTTGCGTGGGCTTGAGTCCTCGGCGCGGGTCGGTTCTCCCCTGCTACGCGGCCACTCTACCATCCGGATCGAGGGGGTGGTGTGGGGGTGGTGTGGGGGTATTGTGGGGACTGGAGGTGAGGGGACTGGAGGTGAGGGGGCTGGAGGTGAGGGGACTGGACGGGATGTGGGTCGGGAGCGGGCGTTGGTGGTTGCTGGGATCTTGTCGCGAGCACGCTCGGTGTGGTGCTAGAGTGTCGGGAGGTTGGACGGGCGATCGGCGGGGCGGCGGGGAGTCGGCGTTGGCGAGCAATTTGGCTAAAAGAAGTGGCCTTTTTGGTTCGTGGCGGGTCGGCGGTTGGGGCGAGAAGATGCATCTGGCGGACGAGGAGCGGACGTGGGGGGCACGATGAGGTGGCGGGACTGTTGGGACGTTTCGGTTTGACGCTTCGCGTGTCGGCGGCGGAAAATAGGCGGCGTGAGCCTACAGCTTCTGAACCATCCTTTTGGTCTTGGCAACACTGGTGCGCGGGCATCGATCGCATGCGAGCCCTGCCGTGGCGCCGTGCCGGCGTGCCGTCGCGCCTCTCGACGCGCGCATGCTCCGTTCCTCCGGTGGGTGTCGGCGCTGGCGCTCGTTGCCACGAGTTGCACGCAGCAGGAGGCGCGTACACAGGTCCCCTCGATGAAGGTCATGTCACCAGATGCCCCGGCAGTGCCGGAAGACGTGGCGCCCGTGGCGGCGCCCTTCGGGTCCCACAAATTGCGTTACACCGAAGGCACGATTCTGCCGGCGGGTGAGCAAACGGTGCTCGACCAGGCGGTACGCGATTTCTACGACAAGACCTGGAGAGAATGGTTCTTGGAGACGGGTTGTGCGCCGGGCCTCTACTACGTGAGGAGCGCGACCATGGAGAACAATCTGACCGTGTCCGAGGCACACGGCTATGGCATGATGATTTTGGCATTGATGGCAGGGCACGAGCCGCGTGCGAAGGCGTACTTTGACGGCATGTATCGGTATTTCCGAACATTTCCGAGCCGTTTCTCGCCCGATCTCATGGCCTGGTATCAAAACACATCTTGCGAGAACGACGAGGGGGACGACTCTGCCTCCGACGGCGACATCGACATCGCGTATGCGATGCTGCTGGCAGACAAACAGTGGGGGAGTTGCGGCGAGATCAACTACAAGGAGGAGGCGCTCAAGATTATCGCGGCGATTCGCGACCAAGAGCTCGACGGGCACAAACAGTACGTTGTGCTCGGAGACTGGGTGAAGCCTGGCGACGCCAAGTTCTACCCGGCCACACGTCCATCGGATTTCGTCGTGGACCATTTCCACACTTTCGGTGCCGTGAGCAACGATCCTGCTTGGTCACAGCTGAACGATAGCCTGCTTGAGATCACCACTGCCGTTCAGCGGGAGCATAGCCCTACGGCGGGCTTGGTTCCAGACTTTGTGCTGAATCCGAAAACGAGCCCGACTCCCGCCGACGTGGGATTTCTTGAGGGGGAGCATGATGGCATGTACGCCTATAATGCGTGTCGTACGCCTTGGCGCTGGGGTACGCATTTTTTGGTCTCGGGCGACGAGCGTTGGCGCGATGTGTTGCGCAAGATGAACGCTTTCGCCAAGACCATCTCCAAGAGCGACCCCAACAATCTTCGCAGCGGTTACGATCTCGACGGGAAAGCGACCCAGGCGGAGAACAATATGTCGTTCATCGCTCCCTTTGGCGTGTCGGCAATGATAGATGCCGAGAACCAGGACTGGCTCGACTCGATTTGGAAGCTGATGCTCGAAAGGCGGACGGAGGGGTACTACAAAGACTCGATCAAATTGCTCTCCATGATCGTGATGACTGGCAACTGGCTCGCACCCGAGGCGCTTCCGGACGTGTCGTGCCAGTAGCGTGCGGCGTACGGAAGTGTCTCGACTGCGGTGCCCGGCCGCCGCCTGGAGGCCTGGGCCTCCAGGCGGCGGGTGCCCGCTGATTCATACCCCCGGATGGACCGCAGGTATTTGCAGCCGCTCGGCCGCGTGATACACACTGCCCACACGCCATGGACTGTTCTTCGCAGTTGACTCGCTCTCTGTCTACGCCACCGATTTTTCACTCGCTCCGCCGCTGGTGCCTGTTGCCGACGCTTCTCACCGGCTTCGCGGCGTGCGCCGGTGGCGACGATCGAGACCTTGTGAGCTCGGGGGTCATGGGCGATGTGAAACCAGGTGATATGGATCCAGGAAACGGCGGTGCAGATGACGACAGCGGAGGCACGGGGGCGCCTTCCGACCCCGCCGGTTCGGAGCCGCTCTTGGACCTAGGCGACTTCACGCCAGAGGAGGATTCCGACTGTTTCGACGAGGAGGGGTACGAATTCAATGTTATCTGGATCGCGAACTCCATGGAGGGCACGGTGTCAAAGATAGATACTCGGTCCGCCAAGGAACTGGCGAGATATCGTACGGGACCTGGCGAAATAAGCCTCAGTCCATCGCGTACATCCGTGAATCTGCGGGGCGATGTGGCGGTCGCCAATCGAGCAGGCAGCGTGCTGAAGATTGCCGAAAAGCTGGAGCTGTGCGTCGATGCAGACGGGGACGGTGAGATCCAGACCTCGAGTGGTCCCGACGATGTGCTGCCCTGGGGCGACGACGAGTGCGTGATTTGGTACCATGAGATCGGTTTCGACCCCACGCCGCCGATCCACGAAGGCGGCATCCGGGCCGTAGCGTGGGACTTCGATAGGGGCGACGATGCGGATGCGGATGTAGATTGCTACGGTCGTCCGAATGTCTGGATAGGCTGGCGTGATGTGCCCTCCAACAACGCGGTCATACGTAAACTGGTGGGCTACTCAGGCGAGACCGCGGATGAGGTCGTGGTGGATAACTGGCAGGGGCATTGGAACCATGGTGCGTACGGGGGGGCGATCGACCCCGATGGGAATTTCTGGGCGCTTGGTACCCAGGGTACGCTGATCAAGGTCGACGGCGACGATCTCACTTACGATCGCTGGGACCACCCGGAGGACCTGCAGATCTATGGGATGGCCATTGATGCGGACGGTGTACCTTGGATGGCGTCGTGGCTCGGCAAGATCTGGAAGTTCGACCTGGATCAGGAGAGCTTTGTGGAAATGTACGAAATTTCGCAGAACGCGACGCCGCGTAATCTTCGCGGTCTGGCTATCGATCTCGATGGCCACGCTTGGATCGCTGGCAATACGGGCTGCGGCCTGGTGCGATACGACACGAAGCAAGAAAAGATTGTCGACGAATATATCGAACTGCATAACTGTGTCGAGCCGGTGGGAGTGAGTGTGGACTCGGACGGCGACGTATGGATCGTCGATCGGAAAGCGGAGCATGCCTACGAGTTGGACGCAGACACCTACGAGCATCAGATCGTGTCCGGCCTCGTGGCTCCCTATACCTATTCCGACATGACGGGGGCCGGGCTAGGCCTGGTTGTGCCGCCCATCGAGTAGCGGGAACAGGTCAAAAAAATGATCGAAATCTACGACACCACGCTGCGCGACGGTTCTCAGCGCGAGGGCCTGTCGTTGACGGTCCAAGACAAACTACGTATAGCGAGGCGACTGGACGCCTTCGGCGTCGCGTTCATCGAAGGCGGGTGGCCCGGTTCGAATCCCAAGGACCGGGCCTTCTTCGAACGGGCAGCTGACGTCGAATGGGAGCACGCACGGCTGGCGGCGTTCGGGGCGACCTGCCGGGCGAATACGCCTGCCCACGACGACCCGAGCATGATCGCGTTGACCGGAGCTAGGACTGCGGTAACCACCCTATTTGGCAAGAGCTCGGTCTCCCACGTGCGCCATGTGCTCCGCACGAGTCTCGACGAAAATCTGCGAATGATCGAAGATTCGTGCGCGTACCTGCAGAGCCATGGCAAGACCGTGATCTACGACGCGGAGCATTTCTTCGACGGCTTTGTCGAAGACGCGATCTACGCCCTAGAGACATTGAAGGCCGCCCAGCGTGGAGGCGCGGAGGTGGTGGTGCTCTGCGAGACGAACGGGGGAGGTCTACCGTGGATCGTGGGTGAGACAACCGCCCAGGTGTGCGCGGCGCTCGACATCAAGGTGGGTGTACACGCTCACAACGATACGGAGTGCGCCGTTGCGAACACGCTCGCTGCCGTACGGTCGGGCGCTCGTCATGTCCAAGGGACCATCAATGGGTACGGCGAACGATGTGGCAACGCGAATCTCTGTTCGATCATAGCGAATCTTGAACTCAAGCTGGATACTCGATGTTTGCCGTCGGGGAAGCTCCGCGATCTTTCCGAGTTGGCGCGCTTTGTATCCGAAGTGGCGAATCTAAGTCCCGACGAACACCTGGCCTATGTGGGTAGGAGCGCCTTCGCTCACAAAGGTGGTGTCCATGTGGCGGCGTTGCGCCGACACGCATCCGCGTACCAGCATATCGAGCCGGAGCTCGTGGGCAATACCAAGCGCGTGGTCGTGAGTGAGTTGTCCGGGCGAGCCAATGTATTGACGAGGGCGGAAGAACTGGGAGTGGAACTCGAAGGTGCCGAGGCGGCGTTGGTGTTGGCCATCAAAGAAGGAGAGTCGAAGGGGATCTCCTACGAGGCGGCGGAAGCCTCGGTCGCATTGCTGATCGAGCGTCGGGCTCGCGACTACACACCGCTATTCCGGGTCATCGATTACCAGGCCCTCGTGGCGAGTCGGGCCCAAGCTGCGACGGTGGTCGAGGCGACGGTGAAAGTACGCGTGGGCCAGCGCGAGTTTCATACGGCCGCCCAAGGCAACGGGCCGGTGAGCGCACTCGATGCGGCATTGCGCAAGGCTCTCGACCCCGTATATCCGGAGATAGCGGCGATTCATCTGAGCGACTACAAAGTCCGTATTTTGGATGGCACCCATGCGACGCGTGCCACCACCCGCGTCCTGATCGATAGTAGTGACGAGGAGCGCGCGTGGAGCACGGTCGGCGCGTCCGCGAATATCATCGAGGCATCGTTCGTGGCCTTGGTCGACGGCATCGAGTATGGTCTGCGCGCCCGCGGCATCGTTGCGCGCAACGCCCCCCCGATGCCCTCGCAGGGAGATCCCTCATGAAAGCAAACATCTTGCTCCTACCCGGCGACGGCGTGGGCCCAGAGATCGTTTCCGTAGCCAAACTGATTCTCGATCGCGTGGCCATGCGCTTCGAGCACAGCTTTAGCTACGACAGTCAGCTCATTGGCGGCATCGCCATAGACGAAACAGGCGACCCACTGCCTGCTGCCACGCGCGCCGCGTTCGGCCCTGCGGATGCAGTGCTCCTAGGTGCCGTCGGAGGGCCGAGGTGGGATGATCCGAAAGCCGCCGTTCGCCCTGAACAGGGTCTCTTGGGCATGCGGAAGTCCCTCGGCCTCTACGCAAATCTGCGACCGGTCACGGCCTACGCCGAGTTGCTCGATAGCTCGCCGCTACGGCGAGAGCGGATCGAGGGCGTCGACATGTTGATCGTGCGTGAGCTGACCGGCGGTCTGTATTTTGGCGAGCCTCGTGGTCGTCAGGAAACGGCCAAGGGCGTCAAGGCGATCGATACGCTCGAGTACACGGACTATGAGGTGCGGAGAGTGGTGGAGCTCGCCTTTCGTCTCGCTGCGAGTCGGCGTAAGTTGGTGACATCGGTCGACAAGGCGAATGTGCTCGAGTCATCTCGATTGTGGCGCGAGGTGGCGACCGAGGTGGGCGCGAAGCACCCGGATGTGCGGTTGGAGCATCAACTTGTGGATTCGGCGGCCATGCGATTGGTGACCGCGCCTCTCGACTTCGACGTGATCGTGACCGAAAACATGTTTGGCGATATCCTGTCCGATGAAGCATCTGTATTGGTGGGCTCGCTCGGCATGTTGCCGAGTGCGTCGATGGGTGACGGAAGTTTCGGGGTATATGAACCTATCCACGGCTCAGCGCCAGATATCGCTGGACGAGGCGTAGCGAACCCCATCGCCACAATATTGAGTGCGGCGATGATGCTGCGAATCAGCCTCAAGCTCGAATCCGAGGCGACGGCGGTGGAAGCCGCCGTACAGGTCGCGTTGGCCCATGGCGCGCGGACGGCAGATCTGGGCGGGGAGTCGCCACTGTCCACCGTCGGTATGGCGGAGGCTGTGCTCGCCGAGCTCGAAGCGGGGTCGTAGCGTTTGCGGGGGCGTCGCGTTTGCGGGGGCGTCGCTGCGGGCCGGCGCGGGTCGGCGGTATGTATGGGGGGCCGCGCGAAGCTATCGATGAGATGTCTAGGCTGGCTTGTCGTCGGCGCGATGGTCGTGTGGGAGCCGTTCGTGCCGCAAGTAGGCGAGCGCTCTTTGTTTGCGAGTGTCGGCGTGCAGCGTCAGGAAGGTGGACCCGCCCGCGAGCGGGAGATCGAAAACACGGATGGTATCCGCCCATTTCTCGTCGGCCGGCAACATCTCCGGGAACCTATTCTTGGCGCGTTCGAAGTAGGCGGCGTCGAACAAGGTGTCGTCCCTATCGGGATAAATCGCGATGTACAACATATCAGCCTCGACCAAGTCGTTGAAGAAGTGCGTGCCCAACGACACGTCCGGTACGAGGTTCGCGTGCATGGTGACGAGTTCGCACAAAACGGATACCGCATTGATATCCGCGAATGAGACAGGGATGCCGAGCTCTGGGGAGCGGGTACCCCAGCGACCCGGTCCGAGCAGCATGAGCGGGTGGCTCGCGGAGCGCTTGCAGAGTGTGTTGAGTTTTCCGATGAGCCGCGCCACCTTGTGTCGGTCGCGGATCGTGAGTTTCGAATAGAGGCGTGGGACGACGTAGATGATCCGCGATATATCCTCCACGCGACTATCACCTATCACCGGGCCCTCGGTCTTGAGGAGAAGATCATGGACGGGAGGATCTGTGGGAAAATCACGGACCACGCCGTGACTTTTGACCCGCAGCGGTCGACACTGCACGGGATTTATCTTGTAGCCCTCCCCTCCATAGAAACTGACGGTGAACTCCAAGTCGACATGGTTGTGGTACACTGATGCAATAGTGGCCATCATCTCGCGCATATCGGCCACAAAGGGCGTGTTCTGGAGCAGTCCCTCGAAGGTTAGGATGGGTGTGAAGACCTCGTCATCATGCTCGCGAGCCCAAGCCTCGGCCTCTCGGTCCCGAGACGTGAAGATGTCGAGGGGGAGGCTGGGATCCTGACGGACAACCTCCTCGAAGTCGTAGCTTGAGAGCTTGTTGGTCCGGAGGTTCAACACATCGACGCGACGCTGGGCGTGTTCCCTGACTTCGGAAAGGCCGGCTTCCGGGCGTCGGTGCGGCGCATTGAGTGCGACGACTCGTGTGTAGTCGTCGTCAGAACGATCTACAGCGCGGGTTCCGAGGCCGAATACGAGTCGCATCATGCCGGCCTTCGGGTCAATATACTCGCTCCAGACGTAGGGATTAAACGAGTACGCGACGCCAGCGGCGTGGGGGTAGTAGTAGTCGCCGTGGCTGGCACCGCAGACTCGTTGGACGAGCAACGCCATTTGCTCGTTTTCTGCCAGCAGGCCCCGATGCTCGAGGTACGACAATGCTTCTGCGCTGACCGCACTCGCGTAGACCTTGCGGACGGCGTCGAGGAAGGCATCGAGGCGTTCCTCGGGCGTGCCCCGGTTGATGCAGAACACACTCTCGTATTTCCCGGAGAACGCGTTCTCGAAGTTGTCCTCCATCAACGAACTCGAACGCACAATGATCGGGGATTGTCCAAAATAGTGCAGCATGTCCGCGAACTGACGACGGACGTAGCCAGGAAATTCGCCGTGCTGGATGCGTTCGCGTACAAGTGCCGAGTCGCGCTGGATATCTTCGAGCGTACGGAGACCGTGTTTCTCCCACCAACAATTGTTGCGTACCAGATAGGTGTGAAATACGTCTGCGCCAATGTAGAAAGAGTCGTGCGCCTCCAATATGTTGTGCCAGCGCTGCTCCGTATTCTTGAGTATCGCTCGCGCGAGAAGCATGCCTACCGCCTTGCCGCCGATAAGCCCGGTGCCGATCATACGCTTGCGTATTTTAATGAGCGTGGACAGACTGAAATGCTCCCGGGCGAGAATGAGAAAATTCTCGTCGCGCGAGATCATCATTTGGAGCAGATGCTGGAACATCGTACGCTCCTGATCGAAGGACGACGCGCCCCACTCTCTGTTCTCGAGGATGCGTTCTGCCGCGGAGAACGTTCGGCTCCAGTAGCCGAGTTGCAACGTGGCAGAGTCCAGTCGTGACCAAGGGAAAGATCGCAGAATTTCCGAGGTTGTCGCGCTTTCGGTCACGGGGACAAAATCATTCCCCTGCCACACATGCAGCATATACAGCGTCGAGGAGTGGCGCCCCGAGACCTTGAGGGGACGAACATAGCGCTTGCCCTTGTGTCGGCAGGCTTCGATCAGCACCTGTGTATGGTCCGCGATCGGGCCTAGACCCAGGTGGGAATGGTGGTCGCGTTGAAGTAGGAAGTAGGCTGTGGCGTCCAGGGTGCGAATCAAGGGCACAGTGAGCAAAACCAGGTTTCCGAGCATCTGGTCGCTGCACCACGAGTGGGGCAAGTCCGACAGGCTGTCGAATACGAAGCACGCACCCGATCCAGCCGCGCACATGAGGCGGCGGATTTCTGCGACGACATGCTCGAAGCCGCGGTCGGGTTCGAGATGATGGAGCTCCACACCCGTTTCGACCGTTAGGAGGGGTGCGTGTGGTGCAAAACGAAGGTAGACGACGCGGCGAGATCGCGCGAGGGCGCCGGCCGCGTATGCCTGCACGTAGGGGAGGCAGTCGTCGATATCGTTGATCTGCCACACCACACTATCGCCGGAGAAAAGTCCTCCTGTCAGCACACGATCGAGGCCAGGTAGGCCGGTGCTCGTACGATCTTTGTTGTAGCGCATGGCGGTCGGGGACGTGGGCGTCGTCAAGCGGGCCACTCGATGATTTCGGGTGCATACACGGCCAGTCGGCGCCGCATCACGTCAAGGGCCTCGGGATTGCAGTCGATGAGCGTGGCGACGCGCTCGCGTTGGGCGGCCACCTCACCCCAGGATCCGCTTCCTGCGAAGAAATCCAAGACCTGGTCGCCGGGGTCGGAGTGAACTTCAATGATTCGACGTAACAACCCGATCGGCTTCTGCGTCGGGTAGCCCGTCCTTTCTCTGCCGTTGGGGCTTACGATTGTGTGCCACCATACGTCCGTGGGCGTCTTGCCGCGGGCCGCTTTCTCGGGGCCGACCAGACCAGGTGCCATGTATGGGATACGCTCCATATCATCGTACCGGAATACATAGTCGGTGGGATGCTTCGTGTACCATAATATGGTGTCGTGTTTGGGCGACCAACGCTTCTTCGAGCGGGCACCGTAATCATACGCCCAGATGAGCTCGTTTTGGAACGACTCGCGCCCGAACAACTCGTCGAGTCGGACCTTGACGTAGTGTACCTCGCGAAAATCGAGGTGCACAAATAGACTCCCGTCGTCGCAGAGTAGACGCCGAGCGTGCTCAAGCCGAGGACCGAGGAAAGCAAGATAGTCGGTGAATGTGTCATCGAAGGATTTTTCTCCGAGGACGGTCGTGCGATACCTTTTCCCTTTGTAACCGATGCGGTCGCCTCCCTGCTCGTCTCGCGTGGTGCGGATCCGAGTCCGGCTTTGTTTTTTGCGCGTGTTGAACGGTGGATCGATGTAGATCAACCGGAAGCTGCTGTCGGGAAGGCGGGGGAGCCAGTCGAGGTTGTCGCCGAATAGAATGCGGAGGGAAGGGGTCGTGGCGAGTCGAGCGGTCGGGGGCATCGTGGCAACAGGCGTCAGCGACGATCGCCAAATCTGACTCTTGTGCGGCTGAGGATAGCGAGCACAACGCCGGCAACTACGGTGGCGGAGGCGACTCCGAGTACCGCGTAGCCGCCTGTGCGCAGATCCGGATCCACCGCGTCGTCATCAGCGTCTCGGAAGGGGTTGGTGATCATGAGCAGGCCCGCGGGCGCGAGGAGCAGCCCCAGTGGCGTGGCAATCCAGGCCCCGATGCGGATACTCTGCGATCGTGGCTTGACTCGAAGACTGAGTTGCCCTTGTCGTTCGAGCAACGTAAAGGACTTGGACGGGCTGAGACGCGCGCCTCCGATAACGAAACGCTGGCCTTTGCGACCGTCGATGATGCGGGCGCAGGGCGCCGTGCACAGCGGTTCTAGGGTGGTGCGACGGGCGTCAGTGCCGACCCCGACTGCAGCATCACCCCACTCGCTTTTCTGGGAGACCTCATACAAGGTGACGCTGCGGCCCGACGGTACGTCGAGGTAGACATGTGGCGCGCCTCTTCTGGCCCGCTGAGGGGGGCTCGCCGCTGGCGTCGAGTGGGTCCGAGTTGGGGTTGGTTCGGGTTCGCTTGGTTCCGGTGGGGGAACATTTCCGCGCCGCAGTTCAGCGATCTCGCCCCACGGGATGACGCGTCGCTGTTGCGAACCCGCAACGACCATCGTGACGCTCTTTTCGCGTTCGAATGCGACGACGCGACCGCGTACGAAGCTTCCGTCCTTGAGCTGGATTTCGTCTTCCGCTTCGGCCTCCGGTTGCGCGCCTGCGGCCGCATGGGCAGGGGACCCAGTCGCAACCATGGCGACGAGTGAGAGGGCCATACCGGCAACCATGGCGGACAAGCGAAGGTGCTTGGGGCGGGCCTGCGTTCGCTGGATCATGCTGCACCTGGAAATTCGACTTATAGCTGAAATCCGCAGACTTCGGGCGCGTGGACAGGGGAGGCGGTCCCGAAACGTGCGGGGGGAGACAAACGGTCGGGGCATGCTAGCGGTCGGTGCATGCCAGACCTGGACGTGAGCGCAGTAGGCGCTCACGTCGTGGGCGGAGACACGAAGGTGTGCAGAGGGGCGCACAGGTGCCGCAGAGTCGTCGGACCCGAGCGCGGCGTCGGTCGTTGCGGGGAGCTGGGGGAGGTTGGGGGTCGTTGCGGCGTGTGGGTTGAACCGCTGCGGCGGTTCTGACAGTCTGGGAGCGCCCCAAGAGATGGAGTAGGATGCAATGGTCATGTCACGACGTTCGAGCCTAGCCCTGATCACCGCGGTGTTGGCCGCCACGAGTGTACTCGCCGGATGTCAGCGTGAGGACGCGGCATTCCCCCCGCCGGAGGACTGCACCGTGGCGAGCAAAAACCAATGGCTCTACGCACTGATGCAGGAACGGTATCTGTGGAACGATAGGGTTCCGGAGTTGGACGAAGACGCGGTGGCCGGCTACGAGACCCCCAAGAAGCTGCTGGACGCCTTGATCTACGCCGAAGTGGATCGGTGGAGCTATATCCGCAACAAGCAGGTGGCGGACGACTACTACGACAAGGGAAGAGGCCTTTCATTCGGCTACAAGACCGCCAAGGACGACGACGGAAACAAGCGAATCAGCTATGTGAACGAGCCTTCGCCCGCCTTCGCCGCGGGTCTGGTTCGCGGTGACATCGTCATCTCCTCGGGCTACCTCGACGACGATCGTCTGCTGATAGGTTTGGAGATTGAACACGTCAACGGCGAAATGGAGAGCATCGAACTCGAAAAAGAGAAGGTCCTTTTTGCTACGGTACCCTACGAAAATGTCATCGACGTCGACAATGAGCAATACGGCTACTTGATGTTTCGCACCTTCGTGAAGCCCTCTAACGAAGCCCTGGACAAGGTATTCAAGCTCTACCAGGCGCTCGGGATCACGAAAATTATTATCGACTTGCGCTACAACGGCGGCGGTCTGTTGAGCGTGGCGCGACACTTCGGCAACCTTATCGCGGGTGCGGAAAACGAGGCCAAACTGAGCTATACGAACCAGCACAACGCCGACCTCGCTGGTGAGGATAAGAGTCGCTACTACAAGCGGGTGGATCGATCGATTCCTGTGGAGGAAGTGGTATTCATTACGGGAGGCGGCACCGCCTCCGCGAGCGAGTTGGTGATCAACATGGTGACGCCGTACGTGAAGACGACGTCGGTAGGGGGCACCACGCGAGGGAAACCGGTAGGCATGTACGGCCACGACTTCTGCGAGGACGTTGTGAACCCCATCTCCTTCCGCATGGTCAATGCCGAGGGCTACGGGGGCTACTACGACGGCATGGTACCCGACTGCGCGGCGACGGACGACCTATTGCATCCCCTCGGTGACGAACAGGAAGCGAGCCTGGTCGAGGCAATAACGGTGTTGCGCACCGGCGCATGTTCGGCGCGTGCGAGTGAGTTGAACCCCTCCGTCTCGCGCTTTGCAGGCGATGCGTCTCCAGCTGACGACGAGTTGCCGGCAGGCGGCGCAATCGAGGTTTGGACGGGGCGGTGAGTGGCGTTGCGTTGCGGTGCGCTGCGACGTGGGACACATCATTGGACGTTGCAGGGCAACGGTCTGTCGTCTACAACCTGAGGAAACACAGCCTCACGGAGCCCGAGGCCCTGGCGGAGCTCAAGGAGTTTCTGCTCGCGGCGGCATCGTCTGGAGCTTGAGGGGCCGGGCGGCCACTACGGCGAAACGCGCGTGTGAGGAAGCGTTGTTCGCCGGGGCTGGCCTTGCCCGCGAGGATCGCTATCGTGACCTCATGTCGTTGATTGAAACTTGCAACCGCGAAGGCGTGGCTCGAATCACGCTCAACAACGCGCCGGCCAACTGCTACTCGTACGAGATGATGCGTGAGTTGGATGAGGCGATCCTCAAGGCGAGGTTCGATCCGGATGTATTCGTCATCGTGCTCGATAGTGCGGGAGAGAAGTTTTTCTGCGCCGGTGCAGACATCCGTACGCTGAAGGGGGCTGATCCGTACTTTAAATACAATTTTTGCCTACACGCGAACGAAACCCTGCTTCGCTTGGAACACACACCCAAACTCGTGATCGCTGCGGTGCAGGGTCATTGTGTAGGAGGCGGTCTGGAGGTCGCCCTGGCAGCAGATATTCGAGTTGCTCGCAAGGGTAGTGGAAAGTGCGGGCTGCCGGAGGTGAAACTGGGCGTCCTTCCAGGGACGGGAGGTACGCAGCGCTTGGTGCGTGTAGTGGGCAAGGCCAAGGCGATCGAGATGATGGCGTTGGGCGAGACCTTCGACTTCGAGGCCGCGGAAAAGTTGGGTCTATTTAATCGACTATTCGAATGCCCCGACGTAGCGTCCTTCGATCACCAGGTGTCGGCGTACGCGCGCCAGTTCGTGCCGCCGCATGCGGCATCACGAGCCGTCGGATTTATCAAGCGAGCATGCCAAAGCGGCGCGGAGATGGGACTTTCGGAGGGCCTGGCACTGGAACGAGAGCTCCAGCAACGCCTGTTTGAAGGCGAAGACGCGAGGGAAGGCTTGGTCGCGTACATGCAAAAACGACCGCCAAAGTTCACCGGTCGCTAGCGGGCGTTTGGCGGTGCGACCGAGGCGGCGGCCGTTGGAACGACTCGCTCGATGCTGATTTCTCCCGTCCCCGCTTGTTCTCGGGGATGGGGCGCAGACAACCCATGAAGTTGAGGTGGTAGTGCGGGCGTTTTCCACGGCTTTCGTCGACAAGTTGGATCTTGTGTCGACGGATCTCCCGGCGTAAAATCTTGCGATGAGCCGACGAAAGATCATGGATGCGGAGGTCCACCGCCCCTTCGCGCATGTGTTTGGATAGATACGCGCCTCGGGCAACCTGGGCGCGGAGGGTGCGTGCGATGGTCGCTGTGCCCTTTGTCCGTCGCTGGGCGACGGGCAGTTTTTCGTAGGCATCGGTGATCTCGCGCGCCAGCGTTTTCGCGGCGTACAGTCGTACGATATTCTTGCTCTCCTCCAGGTTGAGAAATAGGAGTCGGGCTTGTTCGTCTACGGTTCGTGTGCCATCCGTCACCACGAGCGCACGCTTGGTACGCGAGTGGAACGCGGCAGCGATGGGAGCCAACGCTTGCTTCACACATGGGGACATGTGAACCTCGGCGCCCTTGAGCGTGTAGTGATCGGAACGTCGGGCCCGAGCTGGAACGCTGGCAAGCAGGAGGCTCAACGCGATCAGGGTTGCGGCGTGGACCGGCGCTGAGCAAGTTACGGGTCTGCGCACCATCGCCATCCGCGACCTTGTTACCAAACCGCAGCGCGCCTGTCTGCGTTTGCGCACCTGGTGCCGCGATGGGCTGGGCGTCACCTCGGATCGGGCACATTTCGATGGGCGCGGGGGGCCGCGGCGTTTCGACCGCACGAAGGAACGCGCGTGTGGGCGAGGGGGGGATGGTGACATGGGCACGGTTGTCGTCTGTCTGCCCCCTTCGGTTCCCGTGTCCGAATTCCGGACGGCTTCGTTGCGGCCGGCCAGAGTCGCGACACGAATTCAAGAGGTGAGCGAAGTTGAGACGAAGCACGGGGCGGCACGGCCCGTGCGTGGGCCGGCCGATCCGTATCACCATCTCTCGCCGTTGCGGGGGACGGGGATTGTCGTGTTGCGACGTACTGAGCGCCGCTACTGCTCGCTGGTGGAGATGGAGGAGTCCTTTGCGTTTATCCACAGTGAACTGCGCTTGATCCGAGCCACCGATCGTCGGTGCTTGCTCGTGGACGCGAGGAAAACAAGGGGCCGCAACGACGCGGAGTTCGAACTCGCCATGGCGCCGCATCGTCGGCGTCTCCAGCGGTCTTTCGAGCGGGTCGCTGTGCTGCTGCGATCGACGATCGGTTGCATGCAGGTCGAACGCTACGCGCGTACGGATGAGGCCGTGCTGTTGGCCGCGTTCACGGACCATTCCGAAGCGGTGGCGTGGTTGATGCGGCGCAGCAACGCTGGCACGAAGACGGACTGACCGACTCCGAGGTCGTGGGCCCAAAAGGTGTTCGTCCTCGGTCGCCAGCCATGCGGACGACGCAGTTGGCGCGTACCCGCCGCGCGGTCTGCATGATCCCTTTTTTTACGGTCGGGCCCCTTGATGCAAACGGTTGGAGTGGGTAAGTCCACAAGCATATGCGCGTACTCGTCACCGGCGGAGCCGGCTTCATCGGTAGTCATGTTGTTGAGGCCGCGCTGGCAGCCGGGTACGAGGTCGCCGTGCTAGATAATCTGAGCACGGGTCGACGCGGGAATGTTCCGGCGGATGTGGGGATGTTCGAGGTCGATCTCCGCGACCGAGAGGCCACGGCCGCGGTCCTCAAGGAATTTCGGCCGGAGGTGGTGAGTCACCAAGCTGCGCAGGCGAGTGTGGCTGTGAGTGTAGCCAACCCGCACTTCGATGTGTCCGTGAACGTGATCGGCAGCGTGAATGTTTTCGATGCCTGTCGTGACTGTGGTGTTCGGCGGGTGGTGTGTGCAAGCACGGGCGGTGCGATCTACGGCGAGGTCGGCAACGGGCAACGGGCGACCGAGGACTGGCCTGGAGCGCCCATCAGCCCCTACGCCATCAGCAAGCTGGCGGTCGATCAGCTGCTCGCTGTGTATAGCGAGCATCACGGTCTGCAGAGTACGGTGCTGCGCTACGCCAACGTATACGGTCCAAGGCAAGATCCACACGGCGAGGCTGGCGTTGTTGCGATTTTCTTGGGTCTGGCGCTCCAGCGCCGCGCGCTACGAATCAACGCGCGGCGAAAGACGGGGGATGCGGGTTGTATCCGCGACTATGTGTACGTCGGCGACGTGGCCCGGGCGAACCTGCTCGCGCTCCAAGGGGATGTTTCGCAACGGGTGGTCAACGTGGGCACGGGGGTCGGGACGAGCACGCAGCAGCTTGCGCGTGGCATCTCCGAGCTGGTGGGTGGAGAGATCGAGCTTGTCCCGAGCGAAAGCCGGGCGGGAGATCTGGAGCGCTCGGTACTCGACCCCCGACGCTGTGTACCGCTGCTCGGCGAGTTGGTGACCGTGGAGGAAGGTCTGCGGCGGACCTACGAGGCCTTTCGCGGGTAGCACGGCCGGGGTACGGCGGCAGAAAAATCACGTAGACTCTCGCCGATGACGATCCTCAGCGCACGCGACCTTCGGCGCAGCTACGGTGCCAAAGAGGTGCTGATGGGGGTCTCGTTGTCTTTCGATACCGGGCTGCGGGCCGGCCTGGTGGGGCGCAATGGGTCGGGAAAAAGTACGCTCGCGCGTATCTTGGCGGGTATCGAAGCCCCCGATGCCGGACAGGTGGTGCGTTCGCGCGACGTGCAGGTTGCGTACTTGGAGCAAGTACCGCGCTTCGAACCGGGTAGAAGCGCGGTAGATTCCGTACTGGAGGGGAAGCAGGCCTGGGTGGAGGCCTATCAGCGGCATGAGGAGGCAAGCGAGAAACTGGCCCGCGGCCCGCAAGGCGCTGAACTCAACCGACTGCTAGCGTCGCAAGCCGAGGCCGCCTCCCAGGTCGAGAACGGGGGGGGCTGGGATGCGAGGCACGAGGCGGAAGCGCTGCTTGGCAAACTGGGCGTGCCCGAATTCGACCAGTCCGTGGACGAACTTAGTGGCGGGCAGCAACGTCGCGTGGCGCTGGCTCGCCTGTTCGCTGCCGCTCCCGACCTAGCGATCTTGGATGAACCGACCAACCACCTCGACATCGCGTCGATAGAATGGCTTGAGACCTATCTCCGCGAGAGCTTCAAGGGTGCTGTCCTCCTCGTGACACATGACAGGTACCTCCTCAACCGGGTGGTGGAGACGACGTTCGAGATGTCCCGCGGGGAACTGTTTCGCTACGACGGAGGCTGGGAACAGTATCTCGTGGCGAAGGCGCAACGCGACGCACATACGGCTCGCGTGGAGTCGAATCGTCGCAACTATTTGCGCCGTGAACTTGAGTGGCTACGTCGACAACCGAAGGCTCGCACGGGAAAAAGCAAATCGCGGGTGGGCAAGGTGGAGGCGGTGGCAGGGCAGAGCGCACCACGAGAAGAGCGTGTGGCCGCACTTGAGGTCGGGGAAACTCGCTCCGGAAAGACCGTGATGGACCTCAAGGATCTGCGTGTCGCACGTGGCGGGAAGACGCTGGTGTCGGGACTTACGCTTACGTTGAGCAAAGGCCTACGCTTGGGTATCATCGGGGCGAACGGGTGCGGGAAGACCAGCCTCCTGGCGTGTATCATGGGCGCTCTCGACCCGGTCGGCGGTTCCATTGTTCGGGGCAAGAATGCCAAGGTCGCCTACCTCGACCAGACTCGTGGAGGGCTGGATCCGGAGGCCAAAGTCTACGATGCGGTTGCAGAGGGTCGAGCCTACGTCGATCTGGGCGGCAACCAAATGGCCGTCCGAGCTTATCTCGAGCGCTTTTTGTTCGACAGCGCCGCTCAACAACAAAAGATCGGATCGCTATCGGGAGGAGAGCGGGCAAGGGTCGCATTGGCGAAAGTATTGCGTGAAGGTGCGAACGTGTTGATCCTCGACGAACCGACGAACGACCTCGATGTGGACACCCTTGCCGCATTGGAAGCGGCTCTGCTGGAGTTTGACGGCACATTGCTTGCTGTGACACACGATCGCTGGTTTCTCGATCGCATCGCCACCGGCATACTGGCGTTCGAGAACGACGGACAGGTAGATATCTACGCCGGGAATTACGCCGACTACGTTGCGTTGCGACCGCCGAGGCGCGGCCTCGCGGACTCGAGTGCCGGCGCGGAGGCGGTCGGGACCGCTGCAGGAGCGCGAGGAAGTAGCGGACGAAAGACGACGAGGCACGCTGTGCTGACCTTCGTGGAGCGAAAGGAGCTGGACGCCCTCGTGCCGAAGATCGAGCGGGCGGAGACAGATCTTCGCGCACTTGAGGCCGAACTGGGGCTACCCGAGTTCTACGCGCGGCCCCACGCCTCGCAGCGCGAGCATCGAGACCGGGTGGGCGAAACATCGCGCAACGTCGAGCGCATGGTGGCCCGCTGGGAGGAGCTTGAGGCTCGCCTCGACGACGCCTAGGATGCCGAGGGAGGAGGCGGGGGGCCGGCGTTGTACGGGGCGCGGTGGGTCCATGTGGTTCCCGTGATCTTCCCAACCCATCCGAACTCTGTTTATGGAAAAAAACGCATAGCTAGGTCAAAGCCGTGTTTTTGGGTTGGCCTGCGCGTCGTCCGTTCTGGAGACTTTCGACATCGCCCATGACGACCATCGCTTCTGTTTTCCGCCCACGACGCGCGCCAGGTGCTCTGCGCTCTGCTATCGGTTCGGAACCTTGTTGTCTGCTCGCCTCGTGTGGTTCGAGGGACTTGCCGCGGTCGCTCTACTACCGGCTTCGGCACTCGCCACGAGCCCAGCAGCGGGCGACGGTGGTCCCAGTGGTACGGATTCGACGCTCGACGAGGCAACGGAAAAACTCGGTCTTGCGCAGGGGCCGGCGCGGCGCTGGATCGACCGATGGCCGGCGGAGGCACGGCTGTTCGAGCTAGGTGCATACGGGGGCGGGTTCTTGCTGAACGCGCGCCACGAGCTCTTTCAGCCACGCCCGGAGCGCCCAAAACAAGGTTTTCGTGCTCTCAACAGGCGGATGCCGAGCATGGGGATTCGGCTCGGCTCTTACCCTGCGCGCACCTTCGGACTTGAGGTGGAAGCTGGAGTGATGCCCACCCAAACCGTGGAGGACGATTTCTCGGCCGTCTTGTGGTCGACGCGACTGCACGCGGTGGTCCAGTTCGGGTCCACGAAGATCGTTCCCTTCGTGTTCGCGGGTGCGGGGGCCATCGGCGTTGCGAGTGACCCCGTTGCCGTGGGCAACGACATCGATCCGGCCTTCGATCTCGGAGTTGGGCTCAAACTCAACTTGAGCGCTCACGTGCAGCTCCGTCTCGACGTGCGTGATGTGCTCACTCACCAACAAGGGCGAGACAACACCCTCAAGTCCAACAATGTTGAGGCTACTTTGGGGCTGGCTATCGTGATGGGGCGCGTGAGGCCTCCGTCTGCTCTGCCCACCCCGCCTCCGCGACGCCCTGAGCCGAAGGTTGCAGTAGCGCCAGACGCGGATGGCGACGGGGTGATCGACGCGAGCGACAGCTGTGTGAACGAGGTCGAGACGGTCAACGGCTTTCAGGATGACGATGGCTGCCCGGAGAACGATCGGGACGGCGATGGGTTCTGGGACCGCCCCGCAGTGGATGCATGTCCCGACGAGGCGGGCATCGGGCCAGACGGTTGTCCGATTCGAGATAGCGACGCCGACGGTTTGCTGGATCTGGACGACAAGTGCGTGGACGCTCCCGAGACTATCAACGGTTTTCAGGATGGCGACGGGTGTCCGGATGAAGTACCCAAGGAAGTCGAAGCGTTTACGGGTGTGATCGAGGGTCTCTACTTTGAAACCGGCCAGGCAACCCTCACTCCGAAGTCCGAGACGGTGCTGGCTTACGCGTTGTCGTTGTTGCTGAAGTTCGGGTCGATTCGGGTGGAGATCAGCGGGCATACGGACGCGCGCGGAAGCTACGAGCGAAACCTCGACCTTTCGAAACGCCGCGCAGAATCAGTAAAAACGTACCTCGTCGAGCACGGCGTCGGCGAGGCCCGTGTCGAGGTCATCGGATGGGGCCCCTGATCAGCCCATCGACACCAACGATACCAAGCGCGGACGGTGGAAGAATCGCCGCATCGAGTTTAAACTACTCAGGCCCACCAGGTCGGTGGGAGAGATGTGATGTGATGATTCTATGAGAATTCCAGTTCGGCACCAGGTCGTGTGGGGCAAGGGCATAGGAGGCGACCGGCCAGCCCCCTTACCGGAGATTTCGATCATGAACGTTCGCACGTGCGTTGTGGGGGGGAACCTGCTCGTCCTCTTCATCGTTCCGGCTTGCGGCGATCCGTGTCTGGATGACGGTTTTGGGGCAGGGGTCTGCGACGAGTCGAGCGTTGTCGACGCGGGTGACTCGGGTGCGCTCGAGGCCGGCCAAACGGGCAACCCTGGAGATGGAGATGGAGATGGAGATGGAGATGGAGATGGAGATGGAGGAGCGGATGTGTGAGGATAAGGACGGGGACGGGTATGGTGACCCCGACACCTGTGTGGATCCTGCGGACGCGGGCCCGCAGTGGGTGGGTAACGATGGGGACTGCGATGATGGGAACGAGTATACCTACCCCGGCGCAGCGGAAGCAGAGTCGAGTTTGTGCGCCAAGGATGAAGACGCCGACGGCTACGGCGACGACGATCCTATAAACGGTGTGGATGCGGGGGCGGACTGCGATGATACGGCCATCGATACCCACCCTGGCGCCGCGGAACAGGAAGACGGGCTGTGCGCCAGGGACCGCGATGACGATGGTTGGGGAGACGAAGACCCGAAGGAAGGAGTGGACCTGGGTCGTGATTGTGACGATGGCGACGCGAATACACACCCGGGTGCTGCGGAGGCGCAGGATGAGCTGTGTGCGAAGGACGGGGACGGTGATGGGTGGGGGGACCACGACCCTCCCGTGGGTGTGGACCCCGGCGGTGATTGTGACGATACGAACGACGAGGTCAGTCCCGACTCGGGCAATATAGAATGCTACGACACACTCGTGCTCACCGTGACCAGAAACCTGAGCATTGATGCCGGCGATGAGGTGCAGTTGATCGCGGAGGCCAGTGGCGGTAGCGGATCGTATGACTGGTGGTGGGAGCCTGGCGAGAGTCTCGACAGCAGCGGGGTGAGCGACCCCTTCGCTCACCCCGAACGAAGTACGACCTACGAGGTGAGCGTGGAGGATGATGTCGCTATGTCGTCTGCCGCGGAAACCGTCACGGTGCACGTCTCGGAACGGCCTCTGGATCTGACGGAATGTGAAGTTTGGCAGATGGGGTTGGATATCGAGGACCTCGATACCGACGAGTGGGAGTACGAGGAGTCCGGGGAGGGTACGTGTCAGGCGAAGAACGCCGATCCATCCGCTTTGATCTGCAATGTCGAGCTATATGATGCGAGGGTTGCAGGGGAGATACACGTTCACGGAGTGTCCGACGGAGAGGAAACCGACAACGATTGGCACGGGCTGGTTTGGGGCGTGCAAGACGATGGCCCGTTCTATCTGTTTTCGTGGAAAGGAGAGGGGCAGACGCATTCGGATTGCGGCGATACGGTGTTTTCCGCCGGAATGCGGGTGAAGCTTATCGAGGGTTGGTCCGATCTGTCGTGTGACGCGCTGGTCGGCGATTTCAACAACAACGAATCTGAACTGTTGCTGGGGCCTGGAGATATCGACGGCGGTGATCAGGTGTGGAAGCCTGAAGTCGAATACAGTTTTGAACTCGAGCATGCTCCCGACGGATCGACGCTCAAGATCCGAGGTTCTGATGGCTTGGACACGGAGATCTTCGTCGCGGACACCTCCATTCTTAGCGGTCGTTTCGGGTATTTCCATTTTTCGCAATCGAACGCCTGCTTCGAGCGCGTGTGGACCCAAGCGAACGATTAGCTCCGTGACCGCGCCTCCTCTGCCGTCGGGCCGCGGCCGCTGGGGGCGCTCCACGGAGCGTGGCTGCCGTTGGGGTGCCGGTTCTTATCCGGGCCGGAGTTGTCGTTCTGTCCGAGCCGCAATCGTTCTCCGAGCCGAGTCGCGGCGATTTCTGTTCTGAGGTGGTCGTTGGGCGTGAGTGGTGCTCAATCGGGTCGACACCGGGTTCAAGATGGGGGGGGATCGGTCGAGACCTGGGAGCACGACAGGCATCTTGCTCCCCCTGTCACGTCTCGATCCGCCTTCCATGTCCGCTCCAGCACAGGCTGCCGCCACCCCATCGCCCGCGACGGAGGTCGACTGGATCGCCGGGGTGATCGACGGTCTGGCAGAAGGCGCGGTCGTGGTCAACCGCGACGGCAAGGTGATCGCGCGCAGCCGAATTGCGCAGAAGATGTTCGCCACTCCGCCTGGGGGTGATTTTCTCAAGTGGACGGATCGCAATTGCTTCCAGACGTCGACCGCGGCGAACGACGGCGACGGGGCCCTCAGGGTGCAGCTCGCCGCGTTGATCGCTACCGGCGAGCCCTTGGCTCCCAGTCAGGTGCTCGTCGCTCAGGCGGGTGAAGGTGGGGAGACCTTCGTGAAGGTATACGGTTATGCGGTATTCTCTCGCCGCGCCGAGTTCGTGGGCGCGGTGGTGGTGTTCATCGACGTGGATGAGCAGGTGCTGATCCAGCGCGAGCTACGGGGTGCCAACACGCAGCTCGCCGAGTCCGTATCTCGACTCGAGCGCAGCAACCAGATGATGAACCTCGTGACCGAAATGGGCGACTTTCTGCTCAACTGTTCGACCTTGCCTGAGTTCTACGACGTAACATCCCGCTTCGTGTGCCGGATTTTCAGCGAACATTCCGGCGGTGTGTACGTGCTCGACGAATCCCATGTGAACCTTGAAGCGGTGGCGCGGTGGGGCGACCAGAGTCCTACCGCGGCGTATTTCACCCGCGAGAGCTGTTGGGCGCTCCGCCGGGGCCGAGCGCATCGACTCAGTCCAGGTGGACTCGTCCCTCGATGCAGCCACGTAGACGGGGCGACGAGGAGCTATATCTGCCTTCCGATGATGGCTCAGGGAGAGGCGCTTGGCGTGGTGCAAGCGGACCTTCCTGAGGTGCCCCAAGGCGGCCTCAATCATCAGATCGTGTCCGATACCACCCACCGCACCATGATCTCGGTGGCGGAGCACGTGGCGGGTGCCTTGGCGAATCTGAGACTGCGTGAGAGCCTGAGCATTCAGGCGATTCGAGACCCGTTGACTGGCTTATTCAATCGGCGCTACATGGAGGAGTGGCTACACAGGGAGTTGGCGCGCTGTCACCAGAGAGACCTGCCCCTTTCGTTATTGATGATCGATCTTGATCACTTCAAGAACTTTAACGATATATTTGGACATGCCGCGGCGGATGAGGTGTTGCGTCGAGTCGCGGAGTTGCTCAACCGACATGTAGGTACAGACGGTATCGTCTGTCGATACGGGGGCGAGGAGATCGTAGTTGCGCTGCCGGAGGCCTCACTCGACGAGGGCGTCGCGTCTGCGCAGGGGTTCTTGGCGGCCTTGCGTCACCTTCGTGTGCAATACCGAGGCGCCGAGCTCGACGTCGTCACCGCGTCGGTTGGCGTTGCGGCGATTCCTGAACATGGGACCACAGCGGATGCCCTGTTGCGCTGCGCGGATGAAGCGATGTACGCGGCCAAACACGCAGGGCGCGATCGCGTGCATCCATACGGTTCATCGCTGTGATGTGCGCGCCGGTCGCGGATGGTATCGCGCGCTGTCGCGGGGGCTTTGACGAGTTACGCGGGCCCGGCTAGGCGGGCAGCGGCTGAGGGACGAGGGCGACGGCGGTCGGCGCAGCCGCAACGTGAGAAAGAGGGGCTGGAGGGGCAGCAGGGGGAGCGACGTTTTTCGTCGTGTTGCGGGAGTGCGGGGCGGCGGCGGGGACCGCGTCGGCGGGCGAACGCTCGGGCAGTACTGGGCGCGGGACGGATGGGTCGGCGCGCGAGAGTCGGGCACGCAACTCGTGGGGCGGATACCCCGACCAGCGACGGAAGGCCCGGCCAAAGGCGCCGACGGTGGAATATCCCAGGGCGGTTGCAATATCGCGGAGTGGCAGGGTCGGATCGCGTAGGTACTCGACAGATCGATCGTAGCGCAGTGCGTCCAGCACCTTTTGGTGGCTGGTGCCCAACGCATGGAGTCGGCGCGTGAGTGTACGCGGATGCAGGCCGAGTCGCTCGGCCACGCGTTCGAGGCTCGGGTTGCCCTTGCCGATCTCCGCCTGCAAGACCTCGAGCACGCGTTGTTTCACCGTCGCCAGATCCTCCTTGATGGGGGGGCGTCGCGCAGAGCTTGCGCGAAGGTCCGGGTGGCGGGAGGGCTCGGGGCGAGAGACAGGCTGTTGTAGGATCTGTGCAGGGAAGGTGAGAGCAGAATGGGTTGCGTTGAAGCCGACCGGTACGCGGAAGAAAGCCCGTTGGAGGCGGGGGTCTTCCGGCGCGGCGTGGGCGAACCGCACCGCTACGTCTTGGTATCGCTCGTGCCCCCCGAGCAGCTCCCGTGAGAACCTCGCCAGCGCGGCCAAGACCATCTCTACCAGTTCGGGGTGCAGTAGCTCGGGCCGGCGGGACGTTAGCCGTACGGTGGCATAGTGCCCCTCGATCTGGAAATGTAGGCCGAACAGGCCGGCGGCGAAACGAAGATGCTGGACGATTTGCACGAGTCGGTCGGCGAGGATTTCCGGCGGGCGATGCGCCTCGTCTACGACCTGATCATCTGGCGCGCCCAAACAGTCGGCAAGCACAAGTCGTTGTGCGAGGCGCACTCCGATGGCGGTGGCTCCTGTTGTGGCATGCACCGCCGTGAGGAAAGAAGCCACCAGACGCATCGGCAAAGGTAGGGGGTGGGTGTCCAGGTACCGACGGCTGATGCCGATCTGCGAGAGCGCGGGGCCGACGTCGACTCCGAGCGCCTCCACGCTATCGACCCATTCACGGAACGCATCGCAAGGAATGAGGGGCTCGTCTTGGTGCATGGGGGTCTCCGCGGGCTGGACCTCGCTCTCGAGCGACGGTGCGACCGTACGCACCTGGTGCCACCCGAGTTGGTGCTCTATTAGTGTCCACCAGGGCACCGAATTTACGGAGACGCGCAGGAATGATCTGAAACTGCGCTGCTACCATCCACCGCCGCGGGGCTGGCTCGCTCATCGCGGGCGGGAACGGATGGACCTCAGCGGGCGCGAGCGGGTGCCAGGCACGGCATTCTCCTGTGGCGCATTGTGCTCCATTCGTTCGGGGAAGGCGCTGGCTCTGCTGGTCCGTGACGCCCGGGTCATCGGCGCACGCGCTAGTTGCATCCGCATCCACCACCGCTACCGCCAAAGCCCCCAGCAGAACCTTCGCGGTAGTCCGTCGCGTGCTCTTGCCCGGCCAGGAGATCCGCATTGCCGTCGAGCTGCATGTCAGGGCGCGCGAGGCGGCCGCGTTGGTAGGGCTGAATCGGCGCGCACGCGGCGAGGGTGGCGAGCAGACCGAACATGCAGACCGACCAAGCGCTCGCCTGCCTCCGCCAGGAATCAGACGTTGGCCGATGCCCCTGTTCGTCGCGGTGCTCCATCACGGTCATCTCGGTGGTCACCTGTATCGATGATCCAAGCATATGCAGCGACTATATCCGAGTGCGTGTCGTCTGTCCTCTCTTGTCGTAGGGTGCGCGCGCGGCGGCCCGCATCTTTGCGCAGGCTGGCACGTAATGTTTTTCGACGTTTCGTCACCTACTTCTCGATGCTCATCTCCTCGCTGCATCGTCTCCTCGATGCTCGCCTCCTCGCTGCCCTCTTTCTCAACGATCTCGCTCCGTAGCGGTGGCGACCCGCACCTGTGAAATACCCGCATTTCATCCCACGAAGGGACTTGGAACCGATCTACCCCCGAGGCCGCCGATACCCGTCTCGTGCTCCCACACCGAGAGGACGCTCGCTTTGTACCGTTGTCGGGGCGTGGCTCCTGCTCGCGGCGTGTGATCGCGCGGAGGTTGTCATCTCTAGTTTGCCCGCGCCGAGTCGCGCTATGTTCCGCGACCAAGTCTATCCCTTGCTCTTGCGAGACTGCGCGTTCGTAGCATGCCACGGTTCGGAGCGACGTTTCTTCCAGGTATTCGGTCCCGGGCGGACTCGGCGTGGTGATCTGGAAGCGTACGATGAACCGAGCGCGGAGGAGATCCAGTCGGCATATGATCGCAGTCGCGCCATGTTGTTGTTTAGGGAGGCCGAGACGCTCCCCCATTCCGCCCCACTGCTGCGAAAACCATTGCAGGGCGCGGGCCATGGCGGCGTGGATCGGTTCGGGCGCAACGTCTATCTCGGTCCACAGGATCCGTCGTGGCGTGTCCTGGAACGTTGGGCACTCGGCGGCGAGAGCCTCGATGAGGAGGAGAGCGAATGATGACTCGGTGGCGACACTTGCGCTGCGGCGCTGCGGGCTGGATCTGCCTACTTGCGTCGTCTGGTTTGGGTTTTCCGAGCGCGTTGAGAGCATTCTCCGAGCCGTCGAGTTACGCTGATCCGACGCCGGAGGGAGGCGGAGGCGGTCGTTGGTTCACGGGTTCCGTGGCCGACCGTTATACCTGCGACGTGTGCCACGGCTCCGCGCCGCTCGACCTCGCCGTGGAAGCCTACTTTCCGCACGTTGAGATCGTCGTATTCTCGAATATTCGACCCCCTCACTGACCGTATTCCGCGCTCGGCACGCCCAGCAAATCTAACACCGTACGCTGAATGTCGCTCAGCGGATCCCAA
>JAZGFE010000174.1:0-2295 GCA_036479215.1 Nannocystaceae bacterium
GAGAGCGTCGCGGAGGACGCCAGCGATTGGGACGATTGGGACGCCAGCGACGAGGACGCTAGCGATGAGGATGCGATGCTTTCCGTGATGTCTTTCACCACGCGGGAACTGACTCAGTTTGAGGGGACTAAGACCGAGAAACTCGTTGACTCCGCCGGAACCGCGTACATGGTGAAGGTTTCTGCTGGTACATGTTCGTTTTAGGCATGGTGAGCGTGGCGGAGTGCAGCCGTGTTGCGCGTAGCGCTCTCGACTTGCTGAACGCCCGGGCTGCGCGGGAGGTGCAAGCGCGCGTGCTCGTTCATGGCGGGGTCGACTTGCGTCCAACAGCGGGGCCAGTCGCCCCCGCGGAACGCCGGCACGTGCGGCACGTGCTAGCTGCAGTTGTCGAACGCCGTAGTCTCGCTATTCATCTTCCTTGAGAGCCGTCCCTGCCGGCGGTTAGGGGCTCACGAGTCTTGTGGGGTATTCTCCGTAGGACGGCGAGCCTGTTTCTGATAAACACACAGGGCCATCGAACGACCAGCGCGGGCGTTGCCTCGGGTCGCAGGGAAACTCGCTCCCCCCCCTGCTCAGACCGGGTCAGCGTACGCACGGTCACCCGCCTACGGTGGGCACACGCCCTAGTGCGAATACTCGGCGCTACGTTTCTGTGCAAACTGCTTCCCAACACAGCGAACGCCAGGTGTGATCCAAAGCCCTTAATCGGTCAGACCGCGCATAGAACGCAAGGTCACTTGGCGGCATCGAAAGTGTGCAATTTCTGGCGCACCCGAACAAATGCTCCATGTGTCGCCTCCTCAGCGGCATCAGATGAGCCCAACAATTTACGGCAGAAGCCACGAACGCGGTGGGCGACGGACCGATATATATCACCGAACGCTGCGACATCTCCTCGCTGTGCGCTTTCCAATATGGTGGTCAAGGCCGCCTCGGGATTGGGAACATTCACCCTGCTCGACTCTGCACTACGAGCCGCCGGCCAAAGAGTTGCGTCGGGTCGGGAGCGCGCCTGACGTGTTTCGCGTCAGGCGCCGGAGGGCCGGAGGGCCGGAGGGCCGCCCGACCGCCGACCACCGCCCACGCCGCCTTTCACGGAACGTGAGCGTCGGGCCCTCCACGGTGGAGACCGCGCACAGCGAGTGGCACGGGGAGGACCCGGCCAAGGCCTCGATCTGCACAATTAGCGCGAGGCTCGGCGAGGCCGTCGAGGCGCTGGTCCGGACAACGCATGAGCCGATGTTCCGCCGGAGCCGGCAGGCCGACCGCGCCAAGCCCCATCGGCACGGTCCCACAACTGCTGGGACCATCCTGCCCACCAGACGCGCTTCCACTTTCCACAGATCACGCCAGGCATTGAGCGCGATTCCGATCGCGTCAGGTCGATATCGGATCGCGCTAAGGTCGAAGCACCCCACGACATCACCATGCCCGACAACCGCTATCAACTCGTCAGTTTCAAGCTCTGTCCATTCGTCCAACGCAGCGTCATGACGCTTGAGGAAAAGGGCATCCCCTATGACATCAAGTACATAGATCTGGCCGACAAGCCAGATTGGTTTCTGGCGATATCCCCCCTCGGAAAGGTACCTGTGCTCCTGGTGGATGACACCGCGATCTTCGAGTCCGCCGTCATCAACGAATTCATTGAGGAAACCACGGCGGGCAGAATGCATCCAGAAGACGCCGTAGAGCGGGCGCATCATCGAGCATGGATCGAGTTTGTCTCCACCTTGCTCGTGGATTCCTTTGGCATGGCGATTGCCCCGGACGAAGCACTTGCCCGCAAGAAGGCGGCAACAGTCAAGGCCAAACTCGCCCGGCTTGAGGAGCAGGTGTCCGGCCCCCTGTTTGGCGGCGAGGCGCTCTCACTGGTCGATGCCGCCACGGCTCCCTTGCTGCAGCGCCTGACATGGTATCAGGAGTTTGTTCCCTCTCTCGCCTTCTTCGAGGGTCTGCCCAAGATCGCGGCCTGGAGAGACGCACTCTTCTCACGAGCCTCCTTCCAACGCTCGGCAATACCCCATCTGCGTGAGGAATTTGTCCGGTACACGCGGGAGACGGTGCAGCGCGCTCCATCGGCCGACAAGCCACCATGGTTTGCACGGCAACTCGTGGATGCCAGCTGAGCGCAGTCGAACAATGGAGATGGCGCCCTGGTCACCGGGGTCGGAGGGAGTCTTGTTGCGTTCCCGGCATTCGAGGGTGACCTTCGTCTCTCCATCTTGTTCGGCACCCTGGCTGAGGGTGTCAGATTTTTTGTGTATGAGGCAGACGGGGTCAGGAGGAGGAATG
>JAZGFE010000175.1:0-9155 GCA_036479215.1 Nannocystaceae bacterium
ATCGCGTGGATACCAAGCGACGCGGAACGAAGCACGCCGACAACGGCGTTGGAAAGGGAAAGAACTCGCTTCGCGTGCAGGTCGTCGGCGAAGAGCGAGGCGATGAAGTTCTCGGCCCGATCTTCGCTGAGTCCGCGGTCGGCGGGACCTCGGCTTTACTTGGATGCCATGGACATCTCATCGTCCATTCTCAAAAAAACCACAAGTGTTTTCTTTGTAGTCTATATCGCGAGAATACTCCCTGGCGATAATGTCCCAAACGAACAAAAGGCCTCGCAATGAGGGGATCACTCAGGTATTCTGTGGTCCGGATGGTATCATATTGCACGCAACAGAGACGCTTGATATCTATTTGGGAGAATGCAATTATGATGCAGCGAGCCAGCCGTCTCTTGCCGCGATCGAGGTCGGCGACCGCATAGAAATTCCATTCTTTCATGGAGATTTATGCTCGGAACGACAGTAGTCTGGGAGGTGAAGCCAGAGATTCCGGCGGCGGGTCAGGTAGCACCCGGCGCATGGGATGCGATCTTTGATTGGCCAAAAGGATCAACCATTACGTACCATGTACACAATCACGGCCCGAATACATATGTGCTAGGCGACGTGACACGTCTGCGTGAGCGAGGAGCTGCTCAGGAATAGGTCGAGCTGCGCCGGGTTCAGCCTATCGCCCGTACGTTAGGCTGAAGTTCCAGCAGCAGATTCAGAAAACGCCTTCAGAAAACGCCCATGATTGTGGGCAAGTAGACGATTTTGACTCAAGCAAAGTGGATCCGATCCTGGGCTAGGCCAGGAATGGTACGAGTGGCAGTGGCGGAACGGAGAGTACATGCTGGACGATGCAACAGCGCGTCAAACGACCTGCTCAGTCTTGGGGCGTTCCGGGGCTGCGCGGCACCCTGACGATCTGATCTCTCGTCGTGTCCGAACGGTGGCAGTCTGCGTGGCAATCCTACCCGGCTGCCCAGCACCAGGAGGTCCTCGCTATCATGTGAGCTCAGGATCGAATACGCACCGAATCGGAGCGTTCGACGGGTGGCACCGGATGCCGCTGCTTCTGCGCTCCTGGTTCTCGTGCGAGAACATCAGCGGCCGCCAGGGAACCCTGTCCGCTCGAGTCGTAGCTGCCACGGCGTGACCCGCCGCTGCTTTGTCGTACCTGCCCGGTAGTCCACAACTGGTCGTCGCCCACCAGTAACGCGACCGCGCGAGCAATGCTCTCGGCCACGCCATGAGCAACCGATCGGCGTTTGGGTCGCAAGGCCCGCGACCGTACGTCCACCGACAGGTGGACGTCGCCACGCACCCCTTCAACTTGCGAAAGTCGTTCGTTGCTTCGGATCCCGTCTCCACCTCGCTCGCAAGATCCTGCGCGACTACATGTTGCGCGCTGCCTCGTTTCGCCGTCCCGCCCGTGTCCGCGTTCGTTCGATCGCGGACACGGACCGTTTAGCCCCCACCACTCAAACTGACCTCTCCACTCTCCACAACAAACACCTGCCCCCCATCCAACCGATGCACCTCAAGTCGCCCGTTCGCGTCCAGCCCCCGCACCACCGCGCGGACACGCCCGCCACGACCATCGATCTCCACCACACGCCCGGTGAGCACCGAGTACGGCTCGTAGCGGGCGCGGATCGCCTCGAATCCCCCGCACAGGTACTCGGGGAGCACCGCTTCGATACCGCCAAGGATCTCCGCCAGAACGTGCGCGCGGTTGAGGAGGCGCCCCCCCGCGTCCGCCAGCCGCAAACTTGTAGCTATGTCGCGCAAGTTACCTTCGAACTCTGTTCGACCCACATTGCATCCGATACCCACCACCACATCAGCGCGTGTACCCTGCCATCGACTCTCACACAGCACACCGGCGACCTTGCGTCCATCGATCTGAACATCGTTGGGCCACTTGAGGCCGATCCGGCCGGGGTCTATCTCCGACGCAGCCGTGATCCCATCTCGCACCCCCACCGCCACCGCCAGTGCGACGCCGGGAAGCCGCAACACTTTCGCCGGGCCCTCCCCCGCCTCCACAACGTTTCGCAGCACCAAGCTGGCATAGATGTCCCCACCTCCGCCCGGCGACGACCACACCCGGCCACGCCTGCCCCTCCCCACTGTTTGTAACTCCGCCGTCACCAACGCGCCGTGGGGAGCACCTTCTCCCATCCACGCCCAGGCGCGATCGTTGGTCGATGTCAACGATTCGTGGTGTTCGTGCACCCTCCCGAAGCTGCGCGTGCCGATCCACCGATCGAGTCCCTCGTTCGCATCTGCGCTACGCATCGAATAGAAGCGACAGATCCGCCGCGGGGGCGCTATGGGTCAACGCGCCGACGCTGACCAGGTCCACGCCCAGCCCAGCGAGCGTCGGAAGGCGCTCCAATGTAACGCCACCACTGACCTCCAAACCCACCCGCCCCTCCGCCAGATCGACCGCCCGCGCGATGGTTTCGTCGTCCATGTTGTCGAGCATCACGAAGCGTGCCCCGGCATCGATCGCCTCGGTGAGCTGGGCGAGTGTGTTCACTTCGCATTCGATACGCAATCCATGCGGCGCGAAGGCAATGGCTCGACGTACGGCCTCCCCCACTCCCCCGGCCATACGGATATGGTTTTCTTTGATCAACACGCCGCTCCCGAGATCGTTGCGATGGTTGTGGCCACCGCCACAGCGGACCGCATAACGATCGAGCGCCCTCAAGCCAGGCATGGTCTTCCGCGTATCGACGACGCGTACCTTGCCCGCCGCGGCATCGACATAGGCCGAGGTCAAGGTGGCGACGCCACAAGCACGCTGTAGAAGATTCAAAGCCGTGCGCTCCGCGGCCAGCAGGGCTGCCGCTTCGCCATCTAAGCGCATCACCACATCGCCACTTACCGCTCGCGCGGCGTCTGGTAGCAAAACGTCGACCACCGTGCCCGAATCCGCGAACGCGAACACGTCACGCGCGACGCTGCTGCCACACACAACCATATCCTGCCGCGCCACAACACAAGCCCGGGCACGCCTGCCGCGGGGTACCACCGCCCGCGCGGTCACATCACCGCCGACCAAGTCTTCGGCCAGGGCCCGTCCAATCAATTCGGAGAGCCGGGGCGGCTCTCCGACTCCTAAGTCTGGCCAGGTTTCCCGACCGCTGCGTCGCTCACTGTGTCCCATTGTTCTATCTTCCAGCCGTGGGTCCTCGCATGGCGGCTCAGCCGCAGATCCGGGTTGATCGCGCGAGGCTGGCCGACACGTTCGAGCATCGGCAAATCGGTGTAGCTGTCGGTGTAAAAATACGACGATTCCAAGCTGATGTCGTGTGTGGCCGCGAAGTCCTCGGCACGCGTCACCTTGCCCGCACCATAGCAAGGAGGAGGCAGATAGCGTCCCGTTAGGACCCCAGCACGGGTCTCGAGTTCGCTGCATAGCAGGTGATCGACGTTGAGCTGGCTTTGGAGTGGACGGGTTGAGAACCGGGGTCCCGAGGTCAGCAGCACAGGCAGGTGGCCCGCAGCGCGATGCGCTTCGATGGCGCGACGTCCCTGCACGGTGATCGTCGCTTCGATCTCCCGGTGGAACCATTCCTGCACTTCGCGCTCGAGCGCGCCTACCTCCTGCCCGCAATAATCTCGAACGACATCACGCGCCACACGCTCCACATCCAACACGCTCAACTTGTATTGCACGAACCACCATGTGTGGCGCACCAAGGTCGTCCACGGCATTTGTCCGCTCCGCCAGCGGTACAACATCCAGCGATGTGCCGAGTTCACCGACAACAACGTCCGGTCCACGTCGAAAAATGCAGCAATGCGCCCCGTTTCCATATCAGCTAGCCGGAGAACACGACAGCCAAAACCCACTGCATGAGCAAATTGGACGCGGCATGCACCAAAGTCGGCGCCCACACGCTGCCTGTGCGCCGCCACAACCATGCGAACAGAAGACCTGGAAAAAATGTCGCCAAACGATCGGTCCGCGCCTCGCCCACCAGGTGGCCTACCGCGAAAATGAGGGTCGACAAGAGAGCCGCGACGCCAAAAGGAACGCCGAGGAGCCTGCGTTTCGGGACCCAATGCCGTTCCAGCGCGCTCATCAGATAGCCGCGATGAAACATCTCCTCGGGGAGGGCGGCGACGAAAAGAGCGACGAGTAACTCGTTGAGGAATCCGAACCCTCCGTACGCCAGCCAGCTCGCGGGTACACCCAGTTTCCCCCAAAACGAAGCGCCATGCCCCTGGCACAAACGACCGAGAAAGGCCTCGAGATTGCCGTCGCCGGGTGTGAGCTGCTCAACCCACAAAACGGGGGCCAGTACCGTGAGGTCGTGCTGGCATACGCGCCAGTAAAACGCCAATGTCCCCAATATGAAAGGCGGAAAAACCACAAGACCGACCCAACCCGCTGTGCGCACGGCCTTCCAATTCCAAGGGGGCAAACGAATCTCCGGTCCGACCTCGTGATACTCGGGGCACTGCGGACGGTTTTTGAGGGCCCAACCCGGCAACAGATAAAAGCCGGCGATCAGCAACAAACTGAGCCAGCTCTGGCCCGGAAACGCCACGCGCAGCAACCCGTAGCCCCCGTAGAGGCCCAGAGCCACGCAGAGCGCCTTTTTCGCCTGATAGGCCGTGACCGAACTGGTTGAAGCGGGGCTCTCCGAGGTCACTCGCGTAAACTCGCCGCCAGGCGAGCCATCCTGCGTCGGAGATTTTCCAGGGTCTCGCCCAACATGTCTACGTGATCAAGCACACGATCGTCCGAAGCGAGCGCCCGCACATCGTCGCCCGCCATCCCCTGACGCTCCAGCAGGCCCAACGTATCCACGAGATAGGCCTCGATCCGAGCCAGGGCCAGCGCACTCTCGCGGATGTCGTCGTCGATGAACATCACGAGATTGCCCACGTTGTGCGCCGCCTCGATGGATCTGTTCGAGGGATAGGCGCACGTCGCTCGGTCCATGAGCCGGTCCCCCGACCGCGCCCGCCGCCCACTCGAGCGACGATCTCCCTCCGGCACCGCTCCGGATCGCCCCGACCCGACCGCCGAATCCGCCGAATCCGCCGGCGGTACCGCTGCGGGCTGGGAAACAAGCGCGGGGGACGACAGATACTCTGGCAAGACGCCCATACCATTTCGTTTGCACGCCCCGCCGGGTTCGGCAAATTTTCTGCACTTCCGCCCTTGCGCGCGGCGTCTTTCTGGGGATGCTTACCCCGATCCAGCCGATGAGCGAGCGGCTCCTATGCGGACGCGGAACAACGCAGCATGGAAGCGCCGCGCGGCGGCAGCCGTCACCCCTATATGGCGACACTCCCCGAAGAAACCATCCGACAGGTGCGAGAGAGCGTCGACATCGTCGACCTGATCGGCAAGCACGTCTCGCTCCGACGTGCCGGAAGGACTCATAAAGGTCTGTGTCCCTTCCACGACGAGAAGTCCCCCAGCTTCTTCGTCGACCCCAACCGGCGCAGCTACAAGTGCTTCGGCTGCAGCGAATGGGGCGACGCCATCGATTTTGTGCAAAAAATCGAAGGAAAAGGTTTCGTAGAGGCGATTCGTGGCCTGGCGGCCGCCGCGGGCATCCGCCTGCCGGAGCAGTCCAGCGACGACCTTCGACGCGCCCGGGACCAACAGGCCGAACGTGACTTGGCGTACCGCATCACCAGCCACGCCGCAGAGTTCTATCGAGACCTGCTGAAGACCGCGCCGGAAGGCGCCGCAGGGCGCAGCTATCAAGCACAGCGGAACATCGGCGAAGAACTGGCCGAGCGATTCCGACTCGGCTACGCCCCCGACCCCAGCGAGGCTGGGTGGGACAGCTTGGCCCGCGAGCTGACCCGTGCCAAGCTTCCGCTCGAGGTCGCCGAGAGCTTGGGCTTGGTGCTCAAAAGCGACCGGAACGACCGCTACTTCGATCGCTTCCGCGGTCGGCTGATATTCCCTGTGGTCCAACCTGGGGGGTCCATCATCGCCTTCTCCGGGCGGATTCTCCCCCAGTTCGCGGAACTCCCCGGCGAGCCCAAGGCCGCAAAGTACCTCAACTCCCCCGAATCGATGCTCTACCGCAAGAGCGACACGCTCTACGGTATCGATGCGGCGAGCAAGGACATGCGTAGGGCCGGGCGCGCAGTACTGGTGGAGGGAAACGTCGACGTGGTCACGTTGCACCGCCTGGGCGTGCACGAAACGGTCGCCCCCTTGGGGACAGCGCTGACAGCGAACCAATGCCGGATCCTGAAGCGCTTTGTTCACGCCGTCGTGCTGTGCTTCGACGGAGATCCGGCAGGTACGAAAGCAGCGCGCGAAGCCACCGCGCTCCTCCTGGACGCGGAGCTCGAGCCGCGGCTTGTCGCGTTGCCCAGTGGTGAAGACCCAGATAGCGCGAACCCCGAACACCTACAAAACCGGCTAGCGGCACCCCAGCCTGCGCTCACCTGGCTTGTGAAACAAATGGTGAGCGATGGCGCCACAGAATCTATCGATGCACAGGCGCGTGCTGTGCGCGACCTCATCCCACTGTTGCGGAAGGTCAAAGGGCGTGATGCACGCGAGGAATACACGCTACAGGCCGCGAATTTGCTCAAAGTCCCTGCCCGGCGAATATGGGCAGGGCTACAGCGAAAAGCCCCCAAAGCCCCCCCCCTTTCTCATCCGTCTGTGCCAGACTCCGCGCCCATGCCAGCCGCCCTCCCCCTGCCCCACGGCCAGGCGGTTTTGACCTCACTCGTGGTCGACCGCCCGGAACTGGCAGATGCAGCCAAGCGCTCCGGCGTGCTTAAGCATGTTACAGATCCCCGCCTGCTCCCGATTCTATCCACGGTGATCGACGCCGCCCTCGCTGGCGACGTACAACCAGGCTCGGGCGCCCTGCTCGAGCTCGTGGAAGAACCATCTCGGAAATATGTTTTCGGCCGCATCTTTGCGGGCCACTACGCGGACACGGACAACCCCCAAGCCATCATCAACGAAGGCATCGGTCTGTGCCACCGCGAAGCACTCGAGCGAGAGATCGCCGAGCTCGACACCCAATCGGCTCACGCACGTGAGACCGGCGACTTCGAGCAGGTCCGCGCGCTGCAACTGCAACGTCTCGAAATCCGTAAACGCCAGGCGCGGCTTCAGTCCGCGCCTGGCTCTTTCTAATTTCACCGATCTCCTTTGACCCCAGGGTCAACTCAGGCACCTATGTCTGGCAAGACACGTCCCGTCGACGTCGAAAAACTCAAAACTCAACTCATCGCCTTTGGCAAGAAGCGCGGGCACCTCACCTATGAGGAGCTCCACGAATTCTTGCCTGCCGATCTGGTCGATCCGTCGGAGATAGGTGCGTGGGAAAAATCGCTCGTTGCCGAGGGGGTTCAAATCCTCACGGCTGACCAGGCGAAAAAGGCGGCGACACCAAAAGTCGCCACCCGCCGGGTCAACCGACGAGATGCGAATGAGGAGGAGGAAACGACCCGGACCAACGATCCAGTGCGCATGTACCTGCGCAAGATGGGTTCTGTTTCCCTGCTGACACGAGAAGGCGAGGTCGAGATAGCGAAGCGAATCGAACGTGGCGAACACCGCGTGCTCGACATCGTACTCCGCAGCCCCGTCGCGGTCTCGTACATCTACGAAATGTACGACCGCCTGAAACGGGGGCAGACCCGCATCAAAGATGTCATCAGCATCGCCACGCCCAATGAAAGTCCGGGAGCGCCCAAAACCGACACACCGGTGAACCAAGAGGCGGCGTTCGAGAATCTTCACAAGCAACTCGAGAAGATTCGCCGACACCAAAAGGATATTGGAAAACTCAAGATCGGGTTGCAGTGCGATCCGCCTCCACACGAGACCAAGATCGCCCAGATTCGCCGGCAGGTCGAAGATCACAGCAAGGCCACCGTCGAGGCGATCCGAGACGCAAATCTTTCGCGCAGGCCCATCGACGGCATGGTCGAGGAGCTTTCACAGCTCGTCGGCCGCCTCCACCGCTCCGGACGCGACCTCGATCAGTGCCAGCGTCGCGCGGGAATGGACTTGCCGGAGCTGCGAGCGTTGTTCAAGGACGTCCGCCTCTCCGAAGAGGAAGAGTTCAGCCTGTGCAGACGACTCGGGTTGCACCCCGCCGAACTGCACGAAATCGAAGCGCGCATGAAGCTGGCGATCAAACGCATCCGCCAGATCGAACAGGAGACCGAGCTCTACGCCGATGAGCTAATGGACCTGCACGCGCATCTGCTGACCGCACGCTCCGAAGCCGAGAGAGCCAAGGCTGAGCTCGTCGAGGCGAACCTCCGCCTGGTGGTGTCCATCGCCAAGAAGTACACCAATCGCGGTCTCCAATTTCTCGATCTCATCCAGGAGGGCAATATCGGCCTCATGAAGGCGGTCGACAAGTTCGAGTACAAGCGCGGCTACAAGTTCTCCACATACGCCACCTGGTGGATCCGCCAAGCGATCACACGCGCCATCGCCGATCAAGCCCGTACGATCCGCATCCCGGTCCACATGATCGAGACGATCAACAAGCTCATTCGCACCAGTCGCTATCTAGTGCAGGAGTTGGGCCGCGAGCCCACGCCCGAGGAGGTCGCGGAGAAGATGGAGCTCCCCCTCGACAAGGTCCGAAAGGTCCTCAAGATCGCCAAGGAGCCGATCTCTCTCGAGACCCCGATCGGCGAGGAAGAAGACTCCCACCTCGGCGACTTCATCGAAGACAAGAACGCGACGAGCCCCTCCGAGGCCGTCATCAACCTCAACCTCGCCGATCAAACGCGCCGGGTGCTCGCTACACTGACGCCGCGGGAGGAAAAGGTGCTGCGCATGCGCTTTGGCATCGGTGAGAACAGCGACCATACGCTCGAAGAGGTGGGGCAAGACTTTTCCGTCACACGCGAGCGAATCCGCCAAATCGAGGCGAAGGCACTCCGCAAGCTCCGACACCCCAGTCGAAGCAAGCGCCTCAAGGCATTCGTCGAGACCTAGCACGGCTGCCACGCAAACGCAGAGCGGAGACCGTGACGTCGCCGCCGCGGGATGGGTGGCGGGTAACCCGGGGTGTGATGCCAAGCCCTTGGTCGGCCAGAGCGCGCATACAACGCCTGCGTTATTCGCACAAACTCACGTCCCGCCGCGCGAAACCCGGAAAGCGCCGTCGCAGAGCCCATCCTCCGCCACC
>JAZGFE010000176.1:0-39047 GCA_036479215.1 Nannocystaceae bacterium
CCCATACGGATCCATCCAAATGACCGATTCGTCGTCGCGGCGCGCCGCTACCGGCCTACGACCGGCAAATCGACCACATACAGCCATCACCCGGCGAATGCGCATCATGTACCGCCGGACTCCCTGACTGTACCCTCGCAGCTTGGCCGTTGCGGCATCGCTGAAACAGCGCCCGGGCGCGTTGAGCTGGGCGGATGCGCGTTGCAGGAGGTGGACGGCGAGGGGGGCAATATCTAGCTGTCGTTCTCGCAGCGGCGGCAGGAAGGCGGGGAAGACCGATAGTCGATGGTACAGATCTTCCCGAAAACTCCCCTCCTCCATTGTAGTCGCCAGATTGGCGTTGGTGGCCGCGATGAGACGTACATCGACTGCGATTGTTTGCATGCCGCCGACTCGCTCGAAGTTGCGTTCTTCGATCACGCGGAGCAGTTTGGCTTGGATCGCCAACGAGAGTTCTGCCACTTCGTCCAGGAAGAGCGTGCCGCCGTCGGCGAGCTCGAAACGGCCGCGGCGGCGTTCTGTTGCACCTGTGAATGCGCCTCTCTTGTGCCCGAACATTTCGCTCTCCACCAGTTGTTCGGAGACTGCGGCGCAGTTGATAGCGACGAACGGTCGGTCGGCGCGCCCACTGAGGCGATGAATCTCCCGCGCGGCCACCTCCTTCCCCGTGCCGCTCTCTCCCAGGAGAAGCACCGTGGCGTTTGTGGGCGCCACCTTTTCGAGGAGCAACCGGAGCGCGCGCATGTTCGGGTCAACGGCGAGAAGCGGCGAGCGGCTCGCGCTCGATCGCGCAACCTGGCTGTGGTCCCGAAGCCTGCGACGTTCGAGTGCTCGGGAGACGATGAGGCGGAGACTGTCGGGGTTCTTGAGTGGCTTTTGGAGGTAATCAAATGCCCCGTGTTTCATCGCTTCTACAGCCGTGCCGACGGTGGCGTGAGCTGTGAGTACGACGATCTCAGTCTCTGGGTAGTGCTTCCGCGCCTTCTTCAGCAACGTCATGCCGTCCATGCGGGGCATCTCGGTGGAAACGCGGGTGGAAACGCGAGGCTAAATGTTGCGCCCCCCCCCCCCCGCGTCGTTGCGTGCTGAAGCGGAGCCTCCGTGGGCCTCCACGACGCGGCGGACGAAGGCCAGTCCCAGTCCGGTGCCTTCGATGCGGGTTGTGACAAAAGGATCGAATACCGAGTCGATCGAATCTTGGGCGATGCCCTCGCCGTTGTCGCTCACTTCGAGGAGCAGCAGCCCCTGGTCGGGTCGCGCCGATAGGTGCAACGGATCCCCCTTCGGCGTCGCCTGGCGTGCGTTTCGAAGCAGGTTTGCAAGGGCCTTGGCCACCTGCTGGCGGTCGATAGACCAGCTAGAGATTCGCTTGTCGATGGCGACCTCCACCACCCCGAAGCGCTCGGATTTCACGACATCCGCAAGCAGGCGCTCGATCGCCGTGGGCTCGGGGCGTACGGCACCGGTTTTCGCGAACTCCAAGATTTGTTCAGTGAGGGACTCCAGCAGTTCGGCGTCCGCGACGATGGTGCGCAGACCGTAGTGTGCGCGAAGGTTTGCCTCCAGCTTCTCGAGGAGAAGCTGAGCGTGGCCTTTGAGCGAGGCCAACGGGTTGCGTAGCTCGTGTCCCAACACGGCCGACATCTGTCCCAACACCTTGAGTTGTCGGTCTTTTTCGAGCTGCAGGGCGTTGCGTGCCCGCTCTTTCGCCATGTGCTGCCCGGCCTTCTCCGACGCATCCGAAAGGTGCCAGAAGACCACCGATGTGGTGATCAAGATGAATGCGGAGGTGAGCGCCAGCGCCAGATCTCGGCTTGCTCGCGCCAGGACTTCGGTTCCGTCCCCAGAGATCAGCTCCATGACGACGAACTTCGCCCCTTCGCGCCGCACGGGCGAGCGCTTGGAGTTGAGGCGCGCCCCACGACCTGGCCTGCCGCTGCCGGGCATAGCCGCCACCAGGCGCGCGTGAACGCCTGATTTGAGCATCTCCACGCGCTCATTGGGATCGGGCTCAACCCGGATCGGAAAAAAAGCGGGGTCGGTGGCGACGCCGACGCGAACGATCCAACTTGAGTCGTCGTCGGCGAGTCCGATGTAGGTACAGCCGCGGGTGCGGAGGGTCGAATAGACACGCTGCAGCAGCGTGGAACGTGGTTCACTTGTGAATCGACTCAAGCGTAGGTCGGTGAGCAATGCTTGGTGGGCAAGTTCGATTTCAGCTCGCGTCACCAAGCCGGCGTGCTGATTCGCGGCGAGGTAGCCGGACACGCCGGAGATGACCAGTGCGCTGCCCATGACAAGCGTCGTGAGGAGCAGGCCGAGGCGGGCTTTGAACGTGGCGATCATAACGCAGGCGTGGGAGGCCCTTCGACGCGCAGCGTCACGGCTTCGTGGGGCGCTCGCGCAGAGGTGGAGGTATCAAGGTCCGTGCCAACCCACTTGGGGTACCCGATTGCCGTTAGGGGCCGTTAGGGGCGGCGCTGGCTCGTGGTGGCGCGCGCGGGATGCAGTGGTTGCACGCTGCAGATGCATTTCTTGCATCATTGTACCGAGCCTGTGCCGACGCAAGCCAGAGCCTGCGCCGCTACGTGCCTACGTGCCTACGAGCCGGGAGGCGACCCGGCCGTGCCTACGTGGCGCGAGCGGTCGACGGGCGAAGGCTGTCCAGCACACGATCCACGTCGCCATGATTCCCCGGCCGCCCGTCGCTGTGCCGCCACAGCAGCTCGCCTCCAGCGGCGATCACCATGAGCCCGCCTTGCTGGAATGGGTCCCCCTTGGTGCGTCCTTGGATGTGTCCGGCCCGTAGGGCCCCCCACGCCGCGTAGAGCCCACGCGGGTCGAGTCCCAAGGAGCGGTTCAGACCGGCTGCGCGGTAGCTGATGCGCTGCGGGTCCGTGAGTACCTCGAAGCGGATGTCAAACTGTTCGATGAAGTCGGTCGCCATCGCGGGCGTGCCGTTGCCGATGGCGGCAACCCGCGCCCCGAGTTGCTCGATTTCCGCCAATCGCGCGTTCAAGCGAGCAGCCTGCTCGCGACAAAACATTCATCCGTAGTGTCGCAACCATACCAACACGACCGCCCGATCACGCCACAACGCGTCAAGTTGAACGAAGCCCCCGCGCACGTCCGGGACACGAACGGCACCCAGCTGTGAAGTGTCAGACATGACATCCAACCTACCATGGTAGGGCGCGGGTAGGGCGGTGGCGAGTCTGGATGCCATGCGGCGAGTCCGGTCGCCGACACCCCTAGGGCCAGTAGATCGGGGCAGGACAGGGATCATAGACATCGCTGCACGCGTTGACGACTTGCTCCTGGGATGCCTCGCCGCACTCGTCTCGGCGCCGGCGGGCCTCGCTACCGCAGGTGCCACCCTGGTCCGGATCGTACTCGCATGTGAAGCCGTCGACCGCGTCGGCGTACTCCATGATTCCCTCGCGGATTTCGGACCGAGACTCGCGTCAACCGGCAGGGGGAGGGCTGGATGAGCGCGGGAGCCCAGGCAGATGAACCTGATGGCAGGCAAGTTCGTCGAGAGGCGATCCGGATCGCGGCCCCGCGCGACTACTCTCTCGCAGGCGAGCCCTTCGCAGGCGAGCCCTTCGCAGGCGGGGAGGCTGTTGCCAACAACTCCGCCAACCCGGCAAACAGTGTGCCCAGCGTCTTCGCGGCCTCGGGGGACGCTTCGATGCGCATGCCACCGTTGGCGGTGGGTTCCACACGCACCTCAGAAATCAAGCCTCGTAGCGTTTTCGGTGACAGCAGCGATGGGTCTGGAGCGAGCGTTGGAGCGAGCGATGGCGCCACAAATGGGGCCAGCGATGGACGAGCCTGTGCGCCATGCGATCCGCGGGCGCCGTGGACTGTGCCCACGTCTTCCGCCGACGCGGTCTCGTCGGCTGCGAGGACCATCTGCTCGATGCGGGGGTCTGCAATGTCGGCGTGTGTCGTGACGATCGCCTCCGACCCCTGAGCGTCCAGGATCATATCGACGTCGGGATCCAGCTCTGCGGGTTGCGGATCGGCGCCGTTTTGATTCCCGCCGGAGGCGGGACCGGCGTCGACCAGCGCCTCGACCGTAGATAGGAAACTCGCCGAGCCCTCGAACATGACCTCCTGATCGTGGCCATCGAACAGCCCAGAGAAGAGGGCCTGCTTATTGGACACAGCTTGGGCGATGCGGGCCTCGATGGAGTCTCGGCTCATGAGGTTGTAGACATCTACCGGGCGAGATTGACCTAGACGATGGATCCGACCCACGCGCTGCTCAAGGACGGCAGGGTTCCACGGCAGCTCGAAATTGATGCAGCAGCTCGCGGCACGCTGAAGATTGAGGCCCACGCCCCCAGCGTCGGTGCAAAACAGGATATGAAGGTCGGGATCATCGTGAAAGTCGAGGACATTTTGTGTCCGTCTCTTCCGCGACTCTTTGCCCGTGAAAAATCGAGCGCTTTGTCCCGCGGCGTCGAGAAGGTCCGCCGTGGCCCAATGGGCCAATGTCAATGCCCGACGCCACTGACTAAAAATCACGATCTTGCGTCCTTGCTCGATGGCCACCGACTCCACGATCTCGCGCAAGCGGGCAAGCTTGGGCATGCACGCGCTGGTCAGCGCCGCGTCGTCGGGCCGGCGTGGCTCGAGTCCGGGCCACATCTCCGCAAACTGTAGCTGCGCCAGTCCGTTGGCGATGATGCGCTGGGTTGTGAGCAGGACCATCAGGCGGATGAATTGCGCCTGCGCGAGGGGGCGCGCTCTCGCTTGGGCGACCAGCATAGCGATGGGGTGGGATAGCGCGTCGTGTTCGTCTCGCTGTGCGGGCGTGAGTTCGACGCTCACGAGGGTATTGGTACGCGCGGGAAGATCGTCGAGGACTTCGGCGCGTCGACGCCGAAGCATGCGCGGCGCGAGTCGCTGCCGTAGCACCTCAAGGTTGCGAATGCCCACGACCTCTCGTGCTCCATCTGCGGTGATCTGATGAACGGGCCCGAGTCGCCATTTGGGAGCGAGCACGCGTGGGTCGATCCAGTCCATGATCGAAGCCAACTCATCGAGGCGGTTCTCCAGCGGCGTTCCGGTCAAGACCAGGCGATAGGGCACGTCCAGCTGCTTGATGGCGCGCGCGGTTTGTGTCGCCCAGTTCTTGATGCGCTGGGCCTCATCGAGGATCACAAGCTCGGGCCCCCAAGACTTCATGTGATCGAGGTCTCGCAGGCTCTGCTCGTAGTTGGCCACCAGCGCCCCTTCGGAGGTACGCGCGTAGATCTGAGTGCGTTCCTCTACGCTGCCGTCCACGAGCTCGATGGGAATATCGGTCGCGCGGCTCCACTCTGCCGCCCACTGACTTTTCAAACTCGCGGGCACGATCAGCAGCACACGGCTCATGCGCCCGGTCTTGGAAAGCACATGGGCGATACTGGTCGCCTGCACGGTCTTGCCGAGGCCCATGTCATCCGCGAGCAGCAGCCGACCTTGGCGGAAGAAGTGTTTCAACGACTCGCGCTGATAGGGATAGAGCTTGAGCTTGAAGTCCCGCAGGGCCCGACGCGCCTCAGCCTCGCTGATACGAAGCGTCGACGCGCGCTCGAGCTCCGCCTTTTCATCGGCCAGTAGCGTACGCAACGCGGGATCGATGTGGCGACGCTTGGCCACATGGTCCCACAAGAGTGTGATGGTCTTTTCCCTGCCTTTTCCCGATCGAAACGAGCCGTTCTTGAAGCGAAAGACCCCCTCAGCTTCCGGTTGCACACAGGCGCGCAAGGCCCCACGGATCGGCGCGCGGGGGTCGGAGCGCAAGCGAACACCATCGAGCCAGTCACCGGGACGATCGATCGTACGGATTGGATTCCACCATGCGAGCGGTCGGGAGGCGGCGGTCGATGGGGAGGCGAGAAGTTGCTTCCAGTGCCTCGGTTTGGCTGCGAGGTCCGCGAGCACACACAAACTGTGCTTGCACAGTCCCAAGGACCCCTTGACGTAGTCGGGGCAATCGCAGCTCACGCGTAGCGGCTCAAGGCTGGTGAGCAGAATCTCGTAGGGGCGCGCGCCCTTTCCCCCAGCCCGCACGCCGTATGTGCCTCCGATGCTGCGGGGGCGAGCTCGGGTCGCTACGCGCAGCGTCTCGCTGTCGACCGAGGTCATGCGGCGCAGCACGGCACTGGCAGCATCACGAAGCACGGGCCAACCAGCCTTGCCGTAGCAGCGAAGTATGTGCTCGGCGAGTACCTCCGGCGGGATTTTGCACCGCGCTTTTCGTCGCGATTGGAACATGGAAACGAGTTCACGGCGGGCCTCCGGGAGGTCGGTGGGCGCAGCGGAGGGCGCGGCGGAAGGGGAGGGCATCGGGCGCGAGGATACTCTGCGCGGCGACGCAGCGGCAAGGCGGGTAGCGACAGAGATTCACCCTTGCTCTTGCTGCGCGTGTCCGAGCAGGAAGTCGAGTACGCGGCGTTTGAGCGCGCTGCGTCCGGGAGGCAGCGCGAGTCCGAGGGCATGGGGCCGATACTGGCGGTACTCGGCACGGGTGTTGCTGAAGGTCACGAATCCCTCGCGGCCGTGATAGCGACCCATCCCGCTGGGGCCCACGCCCCCAAGCGGGATGCTGTCTTGCCCGAAGTGGACCAGTGCGCTGTTCGTGGTCACCACGCCAGATCGGGTGTCCTGGCGAACACGGTCGATGATGCTGCGCGAGTTCGTGAGCAAGATGACGGCGAGGGGGGGATCCGACCCGTTGATGGCGGTGATCACCTCCTCGAAGGTGTCGTAGGGGAGGACCGGGAGTACGGGGCCGAACACCTCCTCTTGCGAGATTCGCATCTCACGATCCGTGTCGAGCACGATGGTCGGTGCCATCTTCTCGGTGAAGGACGCGGCGCGTTCGCTGCCGGGGTTGATTGTGTGCAACGTCGCACCGCGGCTCGCGGCATCTTTCAACAACGCCATCAGCCGACGGTGGCCGCGATCGTTGGCGATCGATGTGTAGTCGGGATTCTGGAGCAAAGTAGGATACAGATTCGCCACCACTGCGCGCGAATATTGCACAAATCTGTCGAGGTGCCGGCGCGGAAGGTATACGTGATCAGGCGCGACGCAGCTTTGGCCAGCGTTGAGCAGCTTCGCATGCCATAGCAGGCGGAGGGCCGGGCCGAAGTCCGTGTCCTCGCCGATGATCGCGGGGCATTTGCCACCCAGTTCCAACGTCACGGGCGTCAGGTGCGGTGCGGCACACCGCATGATCTCCTTTCCGACGGCCGTGGATCCGGTGAAAAACAGGTGCTGGAGTGGGAGCTGTGTGAACTGCCGGGCGACAGACTCGTTCCCGAGGATGACGGTGAGTGTGGCATCGTCGAACGTACTCGCCACGAGGGTCCGCAGTAGTTCGCCGAATCGCGGCGTGTATTCCGATATTTTGATCATGACCCGGTTTCCCGCGGCCAGCGCGGCGACGGCAGGACCCAAGCTGAGCAGAAGGGGATAGTTCCAGGGCGTCACGATGCCGACGACGCCGAGGGGTTGATACGAGACACGGGCGGTGGCGGGGAGCGTGAACCAATAGGGCCAGCGCCTTTCGCCGCGCATCCACGAGCGGAGATGCCTCCGTGCCAGCCGCATCGAGCACACCAAGGGGAGCATTTCCAACGAGCGGGTTTCTTCTGGGCAACGGCCGCGAAAGTCGGCCGAGATCGCATTCGCCACGGCAGTTTGATGGCCGAGGACCAGCGCCTCAAGTGCGGCGATGTGTTCCATGCGCTCGCGCGGGTTCGGATATCGATGGGTGTCGAAGGCCGCGCGTTGACGTGCGAAGAGGGGGTCCAAGTCGACGGCCGGTAGGGCGGCGCTTCGGGCATCATCGGTCACGGATCGAGCTTAGCAGCCGCCGCGCTACCGCGACGGATGCCCGTTCCGGTTCGCCGGCGGTTCGATACGGGAGCTGCCTCGATGGTGTGGGCCCACGATGGTGTGGACGATGCGGTCGGTCCGAGATCCCCTCCGATCGGGGGGGATCTCGCTAGGCCTACCGGGCGCGCAAGGGTCATGGTGAACCTGCTTCCCAGCAGGTTGGGGGGTAGCGAGGCTCACCGTTGCCCCCGCTTTGCCTCCCCCCTCGTTGCCGCGGTCGCACAGGAGGGGTAGATCACCCCCATGAACACCAAGTTCTGCTGTGGGGCACTCTCGGCCCTCGTTTTCGTCACGGGCACCTCGGTGGCCCACCCACTGCCCCCCGCGGTGGCGGATGCGGACTACTATGACGATGGCGCACCCGGTGGGGCGAAGGTCCGACTGGGCAAGAAACTGTTCTTCGACAAGATCCTCAGCGGCAACTCAAACACAGCTTGCGCCACCTGCCACCACCCGCTCACCGAGACCGGCGACGGCCTATCTCTCCCTATCGGTGAGGGTGGGACGGGCCTTGGCATCACGCGGGATACCGGCGAAGGCACGGACGCGGTCGTGGCTCGGGTCCCACGCAATGCCCCACCGCTGTTCGACCTTGGCGCCCGCACGATGACCCACATGTTTCACGATGGTCGCATCCAAGCCAACGCGGCGGCGCCGTCGGGCTTCGATAGCCCGGCTGGGGCGTCGCTGCCGAGCGGTCTCGACAATGTGCTGGCCGTCCAGGCCATGTTCCCCGTGACCTCAGCCACCGAAATGGCCGGGCAGGCGGCCGAAAACGACGTTGCCGACGCGGTGGCAGCAGGGGACTTGGCGGGGACGGCTGGGGTGTGGGCCATCTTGGCGGATCGACTGCGGGTGATCCCGCAGTACGCCACCTTATTCAACGCGGCCTACGGCGTTCCAGCCAGCGCCATCACTTATGTGATGGCAGCCAACGCCATCGCGGCCTACGAAGCTCGCGCGTTTCGCTCGGATCGTAGTCCTTTCGATCGCTATCTACGGGGGAAGGTCAACGCGATGTCGCCCCAGGCAGTGGCGGGGATGCAGCTTTTCTATGGCGCAGCAGGATGTGACAACTGTCACACGGGCCCGTTCCAGACCGACATGGACTTCCACGCGATCGCCATGCCCCAGATAGGTCCCGGAAAAATGGTCGGAGAGCAAGGGCGCGACGACTTCGGGCGTGAAGGCGTTACCGGGCACGTCAGCGATCGATATCGTTTCCGCACCCCGCCGCTGCGCAATGTGGCACTCACGGCCCCTTACGGGCACGACGGCGCCTATCAAACACTCGGTCAGGTGCTCGACCATCACCTCGATCCGGTGCAGAGCCTCCAGGACTACGACTGCACGAAAACGCCGACGTTGCCCTCCCGCCCGGATCTCGATGCACTGGACTGTGTGATCATGGACCACGCAGCGAGCGTCGCCGCCATCGCATCCGCAAATGAGCTTTCTCCTTTCACGTTGACGCGAGCGCAACGGCGCAAACTACTGGCGTTTCTGCGCGCGCTCACCAACCCTCGCAGCCTCGACCTGCGCAGGAAAACACCGAAGCGCGTACCCAGCGGTTTGCCCCTCGCCGAGTAGCCGGCGCTACTCGGCGGGCGGCTGCACCAGGCCGAGGGCCGCACCGGTCATGTCGGAGTAGGTGTAGGGCGAAACGAGATTCTCCACGGTCTCGACGCTGTAGTCGCTGGGATCGACCTTGTAGGCGCGGTGAGCTTCTTGATCCACGACCCACACCGCGCCGTCGGCATCGATACTCACGCCGACGGGCCGAAAGCAGCCGGGCAGCAGGACGTTGGCGTTGATCACGGTAGCTTGGTCGATATCGTATTGGACCAGTCCGCAGGGGTCGTTGCCCGCGATCCAAGCGTGTCCGTTGCGGTCGATCGCTAGACCCCGAAAGACGTTCGGCGTGCCCATTTTTCCGACGTTTTCGAATTGTCCGCTGCTGGGGTCGAAGTGCCACAGGTCGCCCAGCCAGCCGCCAAACCACGGGGTCCCCGCCGCGTCCATGGCGATGCCGTAGAGCACCGTATGCGTCACGGTGGAGTCCCAGCGCGTGACCTCTTCGGTCACGGCGTCGACTTTGATGATGATCCCCCGTGTTCCCAGCGCCCAGAAGTTGCGCTCTCCGTCGACCGCGCCGCCGTAGGTACCGTGGCCCCACTCACCCGACCAGTTGTCCACTTCGACTTGAAAGTCCTGTTCACCGGTTTCACCGTCGACGCGGCGGATGATCGCCTTTCCGGGGGGTTGGCTCCCCCAGCCGATCCACAGTTTGGAGTCGTCGACTTCATCGTCATCGTCGTCGTCGTCGTCGCTGTCTGGTTGCGATCCTCCGTCCCATGCGAGCGCACGGGGCCCACCCTGATTCGGCGCCCCCGTGCCGGAAAACGGGAGATCTTGGTGCCACAAGATGCACTCGTCTTCGCCCCAAGGCAGGATATCGGTGGGCCCTTGGGAGGTGCGGATTTCGCCATCTCCGTTTTGGTCGATACACTCGTCGATGTCGCCCGTGATCTTGGTCACGCTTCCGGCACGGTTGCCGACCGCCACGGCGCCGTTGAGGCTGACGGAGGTGCGGGAAGGATCGGGCGTACCCGGTCCCGTGCGGTAGCGAGCGAGCTCGACCACTTGCCGAGTATCGATTTTCGATACCGTGCCCTCAGGCGAGTTTGCGATCCAGATCAAGCTGAACTCGTAGGCATCGCTGGGCGGGTTGCCCTGGGGAATGGTGCCGATGTCGAACTTTTGCCCCGGACCGCTCGCGTCGTCGTCGTCGCCGTCATCGTCATCGTCATCGTCACCGCCACCGTCGTCGTCGCCACCGTCGTCGCCACCGTCGTCGCCACCGTCGTTGTCGTCGCCATGGTTTGTGCCGCCACCGGTTGCGCCCTGACCGAGGCCTGGAGGACCGAGGGGCTTGCTCTCGTCGCGGATGGTGAAGCCGCAGGCCGGCGTCGACAGGCAAGCGAGGGTGAGTAGGCCGACGAAGATTGGGGATAGGTGGACGTGGGCGGCTGCGTTCATAGCGAAGTGACTCGGTTTGGACGACCTTCACGCGCGGAATTCCGACCCGCGGCGCGGAGCCCAGACGGCTCGTTTCCCGAGTCTACCGCCCTTCTTTCACGTGGGCACTCGGCAAGTCCCGCCAGGCACAGTGCCCGTATCCGACGCGGTGTCAACGCAGACCGACGATGAAGATGCGGAATCAGCCCGTATGGACAGGGCTGGCACGGTGCCCGGGGGCAGGTCTCGGTCGCGGCGGGCGTCCACGATTGCGCCCCTTGGCCGGACTCACATTCCCCCCACCGGCTCGGTAACGCGTCCGGGGCGCGCCGCCTTCGTGAGAGGCCCCCATTAGCGCTCCAAGATGAGCGCTACCGTGAGATCGTTGGTCACGTTCACCGCGGTGCGACTCAAGTCGAGGATGCGATCGATGCCGAACTCGAGGTCGGCATCCACGAGCAGCTGCAGCAAGGCTTCGGTCTGCTGCGCGCCGGTGCGCATCACGGTTGCCGAGCGCTTCTCGAGGGGGTCGCCACCGAGCGATGCGAGTTTCTCCGCGAGTTCACGGGCTTCGAGCACAGTTCGTTGTGTTTCGCTCATGGTGCGCATACGAACGTCGTGCTCAAAGCGGAGGGTGGCGTCCCGTTGTTGGAAGCGTTGGGCTGAGCCGCAGGTTGGACTCGATGAGGGTGGTGTCGGTGCCAAAGTCACGACCGGCCTCCAGACTGGGGCGGGTGTTGCACCTGCGGTCGGTACGGCGGGGCACCGCGAAGAGTGTCGCGCCTTCAAGCGGCCGCGTGGTCAAACGTGGGCTCTCGGCGACCGTGTCGGCAGATGCACTCCCGCCCAAGGCTCGTCGCGTGTCGTCGCGTGGCGATACGGCTTCTACGTTGGCGCGGTGGCGTTGCGGGCGTCTGACTTTGTCGGGTCGGATCCTTGCTTGTTGCCGCTGTCCAAAGAGGCCCCCAACCAGCGGTCCAAGACGAGCGCTGCCGTGAGATCGCCGGTCACGTTCACCGCCGTGCGGCTCATGTCGAGGATGCGATCGACGCCGAGAATGAGGGCGATTCCGGCGGCGGGGATACCGACCCCTTCGAGTACCGAGGCGAGGACCACGATACCGACCCCGGGGGTCGCGGGTGCGCCGATCGAGGCCGCGACGGCGGTGACCACCACCAAGCCCAGCGCGCCAGGGTCGAGGTGGACGTGGAAGGCTTGTGCCAGGAACACCGTTGCGACGCCCTGATACAAGGCGGTTCCGTCCATATTCACCGTGGCACCGAGTGGGATCAAAAACCGCGCGCTGGACGGTCGTACGCCCAGTCGTTCCTCTGCGGTTTTCATGGAGAGCGGCATGACAGCCGCCGAGCTTGAGGTCGAAAACGCGAGCAGCTGCACCTCCCGAGCAGCCGATACGAATTTCCAGGGTGGCACGCGCCCGACGACGCTTGCCAGCAGGACGTAGAAAACCATCAGTAGGAGCAAGCCGAACAAGACGGTGAGAACGTATACGCCCATACCGAGTAGCGCGTCCGAGCCCAGTGTTGCGGTCACGCGCGACATGAGGCCAAATACCGCTACGGGAGCCAGTCGCATCGCCCACTTGACGACGGTCATGCACACCTCTTGGATCGCGCCGAGCAGGTCGAACAGCGGACGGGATTTTTCTACCGGCATCGAGACCATGGCGATGCCCGTCACGATGGCAAAGATCACCACGTTGAGCATCTGACCTTCGACCATGGCGCCGAGGGGGTTGGCGGGCAGGAGGCCCACGATAAGTTCCGGAAGCGGCGGCCGCTTCGTCGGTTGGGAGAGCTCCGGTGCCGGTTGTGACACCGCGGAAAGGCCCGCGAGTGAACCCTCGGCGAGCGATTCGCCCGGACCGACGAGCAGTCCCACCGCGATGCCGAGGCCGATGGCGGCAGCGCTTGTGAAGACGTAGTACGCGGCGGCGCGCCACCCCAGCGCACGCAGCTCGGCGAGACTGTCACTCGCCCCGAGGCCTCGGATGATCGAAGCAAACACCAGCGCGATGACGATCATCTGGATCAGCGCTAAGAATAGATTGCCCGGAAGCGCCAGCCAACTCACTACCGGGCGGGCAACCGCAGGGTTTACGATCCCCATTTCGGGCCCCAGAAGGTACCCAACGCCGATGCCCAATCCCATCCCGATGAGTACCTTGAGCCAGAGTCGACCCTCGACGAGGAGCTGCAGTCGGCCGCTGAGCCGCTGAAGCGGTTCGACGGTCAGGTTTTGTAGATTGTCGAGAACCTGGGGCATGGTCGGTCGTGGGACGCGACGGCCAAGATACCCTGCTTCCAAACCCGTTGCTTGGACGCGCATCTCGATCTCCGTTCCGATCGTCGCTCCTCTGGCGCAGCGACGCGAACCGGGGGAGGATGGGCTAGACGGCCCCACACTCTTCTGTGGGGCCGGGTTCACGCCGCAGGGTTCCTGCGGCCGGGTTTATGCCGCTGGGTTCCTATTTGCGGGGTCATCCCACCGGCGTGATTGGGCTGGGTCAATCCTTCGACTTGACCTTGATGCTGCGTCGTTCTCGGGGCTGGGACTTGGGGAGCTTGACACTGAGCACGCCCATTTTCATCACCGCTTCCACATGCCCGGAATCGACGGGTGCGGGCAGCCGGATGCGGCGTAGGAAACTACCGAAACGTCTTTCGAAGTTGTACTGCTCCTCGTCTTCCCGCTTCGTCTCCTCGGTCTTTTCTCCTCGAATCGTGAGAATGTCGTCGTCCACACTGATGTCGACATCTTTGGCCTCGATACCTGGGAGTTCACATTCCACCAAAATCGACTTGCCGCCCTCTCTCACGGAGATCGGCGGACCCCAAGTGGAGGCCTCTTGGGGCACAGATGCGCTATTCGAGAAGAATCCGTCGAATAGGCGGTTGATTTCGGATTGCAGGTTGGTTGCTTCTCGATGGGGCCGTTCCGGTTTTGTCCATGGGATCAAACTCATTTTGGTTTCTCCTTTTTGGTCGCGCGCACCGTGGTTGGTCGCGCGTCCGCAAGGTGTATCCCCAAGGTTGGTCCGCAACCGCAAAGAACGCGCGTCGCGCTATCCGCAGGTTCGAAACGGCTGCCGCCGCGGAAAAGCGTGCTGTGGGGCCTTCGTCGCTCCGCAGATCCCGCGACGGATATGCCGGAGAACGGACGGGGCCCAGATGTCGCAGTTTTCTCTATGAAGGCGTCGCCACGGACGTTTGCGTGCTTATGCTGCTCACGCTTGTCCACCCTCACCGAGGAGTCACGCAATGTCGATCGCAGAGATCATGCACGAGGACGTCGTCACTGTTGAACCCAGCACGCTGATCAACGATGCGATCACCACGATGGAGGTACACGGAATTCGGCACCTGCCGGTGCTAGACGATGGGCGGATCGTCGGGATGGTGAGCGACCGTGACCTACGAGAGTACCAGACGCCGCTCAGTGAGGCGCTCGCCCGGCCCAAAGAGGCTCAGCATCGTTTGCTCTCGCCCGTGTCGGAGGCGATGGCCACGGATATCGTTTTCGTGGATCGAGAGGAGGACATCCAGAAGGCCGTCGACACGATGTTGCATTACAATATCGGCGCGGTGCCGGTTGTGGATCGGAGCACGCTGAGTCTTGTGGGCATGGTGAGCTACGTGGATATCCTGCGGCTGTTTCGTGATACGACCGTGTGAGGCTGGCGACGGCCGTGTGAACGCCGGATGACTTGCAGGTCACCCCAGACCATCTCGATAGGTCTTGCGACGCGACGCAGCTCATCCGGGTCGCCGATAAGGCCCTCTACGCCGCCAAACAGGCGGGCTGCGATCGGTTGGTCGGGGCCATGCCGTCGCCGCACGAAACCGGTGCTAGTTGATGAGGTGGGGAGGCAGGACCCCCGGGATGCCGAGATCGAGTTGGAAGACCCGATCTTGCCCCCGGTCCATCACGTACAGCGAGTGGGTGTCCCAGCCGCCGAGCCCAGATCCCCAGCGTATGTTGGGGATCCACTCCGTGTCGCCGCTAAAGTCGGCGACCTGGATCACAGTGCCTTGGGTGTCGATGCGCCACAAGATGCTGGCGATGTATTGTGTGACATAAACGTTTCCGCACACATCCACGCCGAGTCCGTCGAGACCGACGGCGTCGTCGTCGCCGTCGCCGTCGTGGCCGAACGGCCAGCAGATCTGATCGGATGAGGCGAGGATGACACACCACCCTTCGTAGCCATCTCCCGCGAATTCCACCTCGCAGTTGTCGTCCGGTGCCTTGCCCTCGCAGGCGGCGACAAGGAGAGCCGCCTGCTCGGGGGTGAAGCTGTCGAGGTCTTGGGGGAGGGAATCGTCCCAAGGGCCGTCCTCGTCCCAAGGGCCGTCCTCGTCCCCAGGGCCGTCCTCGTCCTCGTCGGGCAACCCGAAGTTTTCGGCGTGGATTCTCAAGTTTGTGGCTGCTCCGGCGGAGTCAATATCCACCGCGTGCACCGTGCCTCCACCGAAACTCCCGATGTAAAGCGTGCCGTAGCCTGGCGAGAATGCGAGGCCGTTGGGGTTGAGGAGTCCCTCGGCGATCACCCCCGATTCGAGGGTGTCGCTGTGGACTCGCTGCACGCGGCCCGTGTCCTGTTCGGCCACATAGACCCGGCCTTCCGGGTCGACGGCAACGCCGTTTGGATAGCTCAAGCCGCCGAGTAGGGTTGTCTTGGCACCCGAGGGCGAGATGCGGATGAGCCTACCGTTCTCCACGTCCGCCACCACGAGGTCGCCGTCGGGGAGCATGAGGGTCCCCGCGGTGTTCGAGCCGAAGGCACCGGGGATGAGTAGCTCGGCGTTGGCATCGTGCTGCGCGACATAGATCGACCCTTCCTTCACCGACACGAGGCCCCCGCTTTGGTCGAAGACGAAGTCTTCCGCCGCGGCCGGGCCCGGGAGTGTGGCGTAGCCGTTGGGGATGGGCGGGAGCGTCGTGCAGTCGAACTCCTGATCGTCGGGGAGGTCGTCTTCGGGGACCTCGCTCGTGCTGGTGGCGTCGCCGGTGTCGCCGGTGTCGCCGGTGTCGCCGGCCCAACTAGGCATGTTCCCGGTTTTTGCAGGACTCGGGTCGTCCGCGTCGTCCGCGCAGTGTGTGGCGCTGGCGAGAAACGCGACGTAGGCGACGCAGGTCGCGCAAACGTGGAAAAGTCGCGAAGTAGAACGAGGGCGGAGGGCGGCGAGGCGTGGGGGCATGGCTGAGCTCGTGGAGGCGTGGTGTCGGGCTTGGAAACCGAGGGAAGTGGCCGTGCCGCGGATGCGGCACCGATGAAGTGCGCAAGGTCTTGGATCGTGATGTCCGGCCGCCGGACTTCGTGTCGTTCCACTTCCCAGCGGTTGCGGTAGATCGACTCGAGTGCGCGAGGGCCACGCGCGGCGCCTCAGTCGCGTGCGGAGACGCCGGTAGATGTGGCGAAACGCGCTCGCGTGCCGCTCGATCACGTGCCCAACAACGCTTGGAAGTAATACGTGGCCTTGAGCGTGACGGCGTGAAAACGCTCGGCCTGTGTGTCGTCCGTCGGGTCCGTAGCCCACGGTTGTGCGGTGTTGTACACCAGAAAGAAGTCGCTGCCTGGGAGATAGCGCCACCTGATTCGGCTTTGGATCCCGTAGGTCTCGCCTCCGGGCTCGAGGTTGAGGCGGACGGAGGTGTCCCAGGAGATGTCGCGGTTGAGGGCCAGGTTCACGGCTCCGTTGGCGTATCCAAAGTTGAAGCTCGCGTCCGGATCGCGCAGGTGTCCCGCGAGGTGCGTGTAGCTGGCCTCTATCGCGGCGTGTTTCGATAATTTTGTGCGGAGACGGCCGCGCAATCGGTGCGCTACGCCATCGAAGAGCGAGCCGTGCTCGTAGCTGAGCGCCCCGCTGACTGCGAATCTCCGCGGGCTTTCTGCCCGCACCTCGTGGGTCAAGCCCCGATAGCGTCCCGCGTCGACATTGTGTTGGTACAGCTCAAAGGCATCCTCGACGCGGTCGTCCCGGTAACGCAGGTTGTACTCGGCCTCCCATGAGCTGCGCCACTTGGCTTCGAGCTGGGCGCCGGTGTCGGCGGTGAGGACTCGGTCGTACGACGGGGTGGTTGTGATACCGGCGAAGGGTCCGACTTCCAACTCACGCAGCGCGAGCGCCCTTGGGCGCGGCGCGAACATGAAGCGTGCGCGATGCTGGGCCGTGCCGGGGCGACGATAGAAACCAAGCGGGGCTGTGAACCTCGCATCGCTCCACAGCAGCATGGCGGCCGGCCGGAGATACAGCCCATCGTACTCGACGGCGCTGTAGAGGCTGCGCCCCGCGGCCGTACGCTGTCGCTTGGCGAGGGTGAGCCTTGTTGGGAGCGTTTCCGATGTGGCGGGACGTTGCTCCCAGGTCCGGGCCACGAAACTGTACCAACGCAGTTTCGCCCCGAGGGCACGGACGTCGGCGTCGATACCCGACGAAAATGCTTCGTGCCCCGACGCCCCCCAGCGGTGGCGGCCCAGCGCGATGATCCCAACGGACAGGCGTGGGTGCGGTCGGTAGCGTAGCCTCGCCATGGAGAAGTTCTCCGGCGGTCGGTCGGCGTTGTCGGCGTTGTCGGCGTTGTCGGCGTTGTCGGTCTCGTCGTCGTCGGGGGCGCGTGCGCTCATGGTTTGAACGTTGAGCACCCCATAGGAGAATTTGCGCCCGCGCCCGTAGGCTTTCACGCCCGCGGCGATGGGCACCGGTCTCCCCTCGCTGAGCCCGATTTGCCGCGAGAAGAACAACTGGGCCTCACCTTCTCGACCGAAGTTGAACACGTCGAGGCCGTTGATAAAGAAAGGTCGCCGTTCCGGAAAAAACAGTGGAAAACGATCTTGGGCGACCTGTATTTCGTCCGCTTCCACCTGGGCAAAGTCGGTGAATACGCTGGCTTCGACGTAGGACCTGGCGCCCACTTGGACCCGCATGTCGCCACCTGCGGAGAGGTTGGGGCTGTCGCGTGGGTCGATAGCGAATCCACGGTGGAAATCGGTCCGTCCCGAGAGGTAGGGCGTGATCTCGATGGCCCGTTTCGACTCGATGTCCTTGAGGCCGTGTAGCTCCCCAAATGCCGACGCCGAGGTGGGGCGACGTGGGGGCAGCATCAGCCGCCAATCGTAGGTGGCGTTCGCTACTTGGTGATCTCGCGTGATGTTGAGGCCCATGGTGAGATCTGCACCGCTTTCGACCCCCAAGACTGCGAAAGGTAGGCGAAACTCGGCCGTCCATCCGCCCGCATGCCGCCTTGCCTCAACCTGCCATACCGCATCCCACTGGCGTAGCCCCACTTTGCCGTCTTCCAGACTCATGATGTCGATCTGGGCACCGGCGGTGTTGGTGCTGAAGATGAGGGATGTGCGGCGATCGTGCCGCGCGTCGATCTTCACGCTCACGTTGTCGTCGGAGAAGAGCGCGAAAGTATCGCGTCGCAGCGTTCGTAACACGATGTCGCCGGGGTCCATTTCGGCATCCACGAGGATGTACAGCGCGAGGTTGTCGTACGCTACGCGCACCGTGGTACGAGCCTCGGGTCGACCACCCAGCTCGGGGTCCCGCATCACGAAGCGGTCGTCCGAAGGCGTGCGGTGCCATACGGCCTCGTTCGCGCTTCCGTCGATGGTCATCTCTTCAGAGGTCCGGACTGCGGTATAGATGCGAGGCTGTGCTGCGATCTCGGCGGGAGATGGACGGGGTGCGGGGGCGGAGAGGCAAAGTGCGGCGAGGAGCGGGACCATAGGGTCGAAGTCGGGGGGGCGGGCGAGCCGGGGAACGCCGATGCCGGAGAGGCCGATCGCCGCGAGTGTGCGACAAAACAGCGGCGATTTCCCAGGCCCGCGCCGCCGCCGGGAGGGGGGCGCGGATCCATGTGCGCGCCGAGGCGGTTGCCGACTCGGTTGCCGACTCGGTTGCCGACTCGGTTGCCGACTCGGTTGCCGACTCGGTTGCCGACTCGGTTGCCGACTCGGTTGCCGACTCGGTTGCCGACTCGGTTGCCGACTCGGTTGCCGAGGGGGATTGAGGGGGATACGCACGAACGACGCGACCGCCGCTGGTGGGGCGGCGTGCGTACGCGGGGTTCCGTCCTCCCGCGAGGCGAGTGCGCGGCGCCCCGACCTGACCGGCCCCGACCTGGCCGGACCGTGGGCGGGTCAACGCGAGTAACTTTGTGGTATACGCCGTGCCCAAATCGCGCTCCAGCTCAGCGAGACGGTACGGAGTTCTTCATGTCGGAACTGATCAAGATGGGCCCCGAAGGGCTCAAGGTCCCTGAACACCCCATCATCCCTTTTATCGAAGGTGACGGTACGGGTCCGGATATCTGGCGGGCTGCGGTCGCCGTATTCGACGCCGCCGTCGACAAGGCCTACAGTGGCGCTCGAAAGATCGCTTGGAAGGAAGTGTTGGCCGGTGAAAAAGCACATGAGGCCACGGGTGAGTGGTTGCCGGACGCCACTGTAGAGGCCTTTCGCAACCATGTCGTGGGCATCAAAGGGCCGCTCACGACGCCCGTGGGTGGGGGTATCCGCAGTCTCAATGTGGCGTTGCGTCAGAGGCTTGATCTCTACACATGTCTGCGCCCGGTGCGGTACTTCCCGGGGGTGCCGAGTCCGGTGCGTCGTCCCGAGCTGACCGATATGGTGATCTTTCGGGAGAACACGGAGGATATCTATGCGGGGATCGAATTCGCTGACGGAACGGACGATTGCCGACGCTTTAAGTCCCTGATCAAAGACGCCTTCCCCGAGCGCTTCGAGAAGGTGCGCTTCCCCGATTCGACGGGCTTCGGCATCAAGCCGGTGTCACGGGAAGGTACGGAGCGACTTGTGCGTGGGGCGCTGAACTACGCCTTCGCCAACAAGCGCCCGTCGGTTACGTTGGTCCACAAGGGCAACATCATGAAGTTCACGGAAGGCGCTTTCCGTGATTGGGGGTATGCCCTGGCCAAGAATGCGTACGGCGGGCAGGAGATCGATGGCGGCCCGTGGCAGCGCATCGTAAAGGACGGGCATGAGGTCCTGGTCAACGACGTGATCGCGGATGCGTTCTTACAGCAGATTCTCACGCGACCCGCGGAATACTCGGTCGTGGCCACGTTGAACCTCAACGGTGACTACATCTCGGATGCGCTGGCGGCCTGCGTGGGCGGGATCGGCATCGCTCCGGGAGGCAATATCAACTACGAAACCGGCATCGCTATCTTCGAAGCGACCCATGGCACCGCGCCGAAGTACGCGGGGCAGGACAAGGTGAACCCCGGATCGGTCATTCTCTCCGGGGAGATGATGTTGCGCCATCTGGGGTGGACCGACGCTGCGGATCGGGTCATCACCGGCGTCCGCGCAGCGATCGGGAAAAAGCGCGTGACCTACGATTTCCATCGCCAGATGGAGGGCGCGACGTTGTTGCGTTGCTCCGAGTTCGGTCGCGCGGTCATCGACGGGATGGGATAACGCGAGAAATGCGCGGACGCGGACGCTTGCCGCGTCCGCGGCCGCACCGTCCGGCAGTCCGCGGCACATTTGTCGTGGATCGGCGGCGAGCCGCCCGGTAAAAGACTGTCCCATGAGTAGAATCGACGGTGTAGAGATCTTTTCGGCGACGGTGGTACGTGCTCGCGAGCAGCTAGGTGATCGGGTCACCGAGTGGCGGGAACAAAACAGGGACGTTTCGATTGTGGATGTGGACGTGCGCCAATCCTCGGATGCCGCGTATCACTGCCTGACCATCGTCCTGTGGTGGGCGGAGAAGGACAACGAGGGTGCGGAGGAGACCTAGCTGATCTGGATGCCAAGCTCGCGTAGCTGTGCCTCGGCTGCGGGCGCCCAGCCGCGATTGGCCAGCGGGCTGGCCGGACTGGGGTGTAGGATCGTGCCCAAACATGCGTCGCAATCTGTGAGCGCCGTGCGGATCTTCTTTTCGGCAAACCCGCCCACCCCGACGACATGCCGAGGCTTGAGGCAAGCGATGGCGTCGACGAGCGCCGCGTCGCAGTGGCGCTCGAGTGCCTGGCGCTCGCTCTTTGGGAGCTTGTCCGGCGTGCGATTTCGTCCGCTCGCTTCGAGGAACACCAACGGGCAGTAGTTGAGCACAAAGAATCGCGCGAAGAAGCGATCTGCCGACGGGAAACGCGCCTTCGCCCAGCCCCACAGCCGGGCGCCGCTGACTTCGGATCGTGTGCACGCGAAGCCTTCGATGGGACGCTTGGGATGGGCATGTCGGATCCGCCGAACTGGTTTCTCGATGCCCATCCAGTCGCGTACCGCCTCGATCTGTCCGAAGGGTACCCCCGTCTGTGCCATGCCGAAAGGGCCGGGGTTCATGCCCACGAGCACCACCTCTTTGCGCGTGCCACCGAAGCGCTCAAGGTAGGCTTCGTGCGGAGCACGTGCGTAGTCGAGAGGGTTATAGACATGCGTCACCGGGTCGGCGAACGACAACTTGTCCACGGCCCGAGACAACCGGCGGCTGATCCGAACGAGTTCCTCCATAGACCGCGACGGTACTCAGATCCGTTCCGGCTCGTCCACGGTAGCGGCGTTCCGGGGAGGCCGATCGGCGAAAAAAGAAAACCGCATGCGCCAGGGGCGTCTGCGGCTCTTCCTACGACGCCGGTGTTTGCGTCGGCTGCAAAGTGAGTGCGAAGGGAGGGACTCGAACCCTCACATCCTTGCGGACACCAGATCCTTAGTCTGGCGCGTCTGCCAATTCCGCCACCCTCGCGGGACTCGTGTCCCGGCTAGGTATCACGTGGATACCGGGGTAGGCAAGGTCTCGCCGACGTTGTGCAATTTCAGTAGATTGACCGATTTATCCGACTTGATGGGCCAGCCGAGTGCGATCACGACTCGATCGCCGTGCGCCAAGTAGCCTCGGTCGAGTAGCACGCGGTCGATGTCGATGAAGATCGTGTCGCCGTCGTGGGAAGTGGGCTGGAACAACACCGGGATCACCCCCCAGTACAGCGCGAGGCTACGATAGGTTGCCGCGTCGGGCGTGAACGCGTAGATGGGCACTTTGGGTCGGTACTCGCTCACCAAGCGGGCGACGCCACCGGTCCCGGTGTAGGTGATGATGGCGCGGGAATCGGGCCAGCTGCGGGTGCTGTGGACCGCGGCATGAGCGATGGCATTGGTCGTGTTCCCCAGATTCATGTCGCTGGGAGGGTCGCGCCAATACCGCTCGGCTCGCTCTGTGCGGCGAAGGATGCGATCCATCGTGCGCACCGTGAGTACCGGGTACTCGCCGCTCGCGGTCTCGCCGGAGAGCATCACCGCGTCGCTACCGTCGAGGACGGCGTTGGCCACATCCGACGCCTCGGCGCGCGTGGGGGTGGGAGAGCGGATCATTGAGTCGAGCATCTGGGTCGCGGTGATGACCAGTTTGCCGCTGGCGTTGCACAGCTCGATCGCTCGCTTTTGGACCATGGGGACTTCCTCGGGACCCATCTCCACGCCCAGATCCCCGCGCGCGACCATGATCCCATCGGCGGTCTCTACCATCGCTTCGAGGTTTTGCACCGCCTCTGGCATTTCGATTTTGGCGATGAGCGGTAGCTCCCGCCCGGCTGCCTTCATGATCTCGCGGGTCTCTTCGAGATCCTCGGGGCGTCGGACGAAGGAGAGGGCGACGAAGTCGACGCCGAGCTCGAGCACGAACCGTAGATCGTTGCGGTCTTTGTCGGTCAGCGCGGGCAGATTGAGCTTGGTATCCGGCAAGTTCACACCCTTGCGAGCCTTGAGTCGCCCGCCGACGACCACTTGGGTGTGCACCTCGTCTCCCTCTATCTTCTCGACGCGCAGCTCGAGACATCCGTCGTCGAGCAGAATGCGTTGCCCGACCTGTGCCTCCTGGGCCAAGTCGCCGTAGTCGACGGTGACAAAACCTTCGCGGATTTTTGCGGAACTGTCGGTGGAAAGCACCAATGGCTCGTCGACGCGCAGCTCGAAACCCGGATCTGGGATCATGCCCACACGAATTTTCGGGCCTTGGAGGTCGGCCAAGATGGCGATGGATTTGCCATGGGCTGCGGCGCGCTCGCGGACCAGATTGTAGGTACGAGCGAGGCTCTCGTGGTCACCGTGGGAGCAGTTGAGGCGGGCGGCGTTCATGCCAGCGGCGATCAGCTGATCGATGATTTCCGACGTTTGGCTGGCAGGCCCGAGAGTGCAGAGGATCTTTGCCCGACGATGAGACGACATGCGCGCAGCGTCGCACATAATGAGGGGGGGAGACCGTGGCTTTTGGTCAAAGGGGGGGACGTTGGTTCTCGCGAGATGAGACGACGGGATTGCGCTGAGAGCGGAGTTGACGAGCGTCGGCACGGTGGCTTGATGTGCGGGCCACCGTCGCTGGGCCTGGTGTGGGGGCCATGCGTGCTGGAGCCGGAATTGGAACAAGCTGTTGGGCCTTGGGTGCAAACACAAAAAGAGCCGCGGGCCCGTGCCCGCAGCTCTTTCCCTGTGACGTGCCGGTGATCGAAGTGCCGGCAGCGTGATCAGTGGGCCCGGCGGGCGCTCACGGAGCCCGACACCTCGGCGAATGCCGAGACACTGGTGCCGAGTGTCGAGGAGGCGGAGCCGAGGGCGTTGCCCACCTCCTTGAGCTGCTTGAGCGCACAGCCCAGGCCGACGGTGCCCTTGAGGCTCAGGTCGCCGTCGAGCTGTGCATCGACTGCGCCTTTGACCGCACCTTCCGCGGCGGCGCCCAAACCCGCGATGGAAGCTTTCAATCCGCCATCAGCGCTCGCGTTGGGGCCGACCAACTTGGCGTTGAGCGCCAGCATCGCGGAAAAGCGCGCCTTGAAGCCCTCGAGCCAGGCTTTGAACTCGGCTTTGGCGTCGGCGTCGAAGTCGGCCTTGAACTGGAATTCCACGGTGAGCGCCGGCGGGGTGCAGCTGAGATCCGCACTGGCTTTCGCTTCGACCGAGGCCTCGCATTCGGCACTGACTTTCGGCGGCTTGACCTCGCCTTCACAGCTCCCCTCGCACTTGACGTCGGCTTGGGCGGATGCGTCGCACTTGGCGGTGGCACTACCCTCGCAGCCCGCCTCGCCTGGTGTGTACTCGCAGCTGCCCTCGCAGCGACCTTCGCATGAGCCCCCCGCCTCGAGCTTGCACTCACCTTGGCATGTACCCTCGCACGATCCTGCGCAGTTCGTTACGTCCCCGCCGTCCTCGTCGCAGCCGCCACCGGCGCAGGCTGTGCACGTACCGTTGCATGTACCGTTGCAGGTGCCGGAGCAGGATGCGGCCGCCTCGAGCTGGCAGGAGCCCGTGCAGGTGCCGTCGCAGGCGAAGCTGGGCGCTTGGCCTTCGCAGGTGAGGTTGCCGCTCGCATTGCAGCTGACCGCAGCCTCGGCCGACACTTCGCAGGAGCCTTCACATTGGACGTTGATCTCCGCCGGCTTGGCCTCCACATCGCATTCGGCGGCTGCCTTGGCCGTGACCTCAAGGTTCGCCTCGCATTTGGGCGGGTCGTAGTTGACGATGAGGCTGCCTTCGACATTGGCCTGGATCTTGGCTTTGATTTTGGCCTCTATCTCGGCGCTGAGATCCGAGATGTCCATCTCGGCCGCGCCCTCGATTCCCAAGGATGCACCCATGCCGTTGAGCTCGGCACGCATGGAAGCGCTGATGTCGATGGCCGCGTCGCGTACGCTGATGACCGACGAGAAGAATGCGTCGATGCTGGCCACGCCGGAGATGCTGGCGTTGCCGTCGGCGATGCCCTCGGCCGCGCACGTGAGGCCGCATTCCTCAATCAGCTTGTTCGCACCCGGAATACCTGGCGTGCCGTCGTCACAGGCGAGTGAAGTGGCGGAGGCCGCGAAAGCGATACAGAGCAGGCCGGAGGCGCGTTTTGTGTTCAAGTACATGGTGTGGATATCTCCTGATGGCTAGTTTGGCTGGTAGAGCCTCGGGTGGAAACGCGTGTGAGATGCGGCGGGTCTGGCCCGGGGTGTTTTGCCGACACGTCCGCAGCGCGGCGCGCCGAGGGTCTCACGGGCTTGGTGCGGGTGCAATCCGCACCAAGCCGCGCTCGGTGGTGGGTCCGCGGGTTGTCGGCGTGGTTCGACAGGTAGACAAGCATGCGTTCGACGTGGGTGCAAAACTTTGGCGCGGTTGTGCGAGCCGGGCCCGAAGCTTGCCCGCGCGACGCGTTGGACGGGGCGTGCTCGCTCATCTTCATCGTCGCCTTCGTGCGCCGAAACGGGGCACAACAGGGCGTCGAACACCCGCCCTGTCCCGAGCTACCTCGTATCGTCGTCTTCTCCGCGGTGCAGGTCGACCATAACCGGGCAGTGATCGCTGACCGTCGCATAATCGCGCTCGGGGTACGTTTTCGTCGATCGGAAGTTCGCGCAGGCGTGGCGGGCACAATGGGCGAGGGGTCGCGCTCGCACGTCGGCGTCGAAGGATTCTTGGAGATCACGCACCCAAACCAGATCGAGGAGCGACGCCTCCTTCCATGCGTCACGTCGGGAGCCGTCCCAGTAGGCCGAGCAGTCCATCGTGGTGGGTACGCGGGTGAGCCCGACCTGGCCCAGCGCATGTTCGAGCTGCACCATCTCGGCCGAGGCATCGCGATCTTTGCCACCCGTCACGTTGAAGTCTCCGAGGATCACCAGGTCGCCGTCGGGCAGGTCGAGCAGGTCGAGCTCGTCATGCGGGTTCGGCGGGCCGGTGAGATTGTGCGGGTCCCCGAGGTCGGCGATGCGTTCGGTTACGAGCTCTTGCAGCACGAGCCACTGCTTTTGGCGAAGGGCGTACCCTTGGGGGCGGGCCTTGAGGTGCACTACGATGAGGTGAAAGTCGGGGCCGTCGGGGAGCGCCCGTAGATACGCCGAGACAGCCGGCCGGACGCGGCCGGAGCTGGTGATCTCATGGTGCTCCCGCGGTTCCTCCAGAAGTTGCACCTGATCGCGTTTCCACATGAATCCGAGGCGTTGGTGTCCGCGTCCGCCCGCTTCCGAGATGAAGAGCTCCCATGCGGGGAACAGCTCGCGAAGCCGTTGTGTGTCCCGGATCTCTTGAACCGCGAGCACGTCCGGATCAGCGCGTTCGACCCAGTCGTGCAGTCGGAGCAGGTCTTGGTGTTCGCGGGGGAAGTTGCCGAGGTTCCACGAGACGATGCGAAGCCGATCGCCCTTGGCGGGGACGTAGGCGTTGCCGAGCCCCAGGGCGTCTTTGATGCGGTCGGCCCAGAAGTGATGCGTCATCACCGACGCCACCACGAGCCCCATGGCGAGACGGGCCTTCCACCACGGTGGACGTCGTCTCGGAGAGATCATGGGTGTGACCGACCCAGCCGTGATGTGATGTGCATGGGAGGCGCCGTGGGTATCCCCAAACGCGACACAGCCGGCGAATGCCGGCTGTGGACGTCTTCAAGCGCAGGATCGCCGGAGTCTAGTCGCGCTCGCGAGGGTTGCTGTCCCCCATCATACGAGCTTTCTTCTGACGACGTTTCCGCCGCCGCTCGGCTTCACGAGTCTTTCGCTTCAGCTTGATGCTCGGCTTCTCGTGGTGGCGGCGATGTTTAATCTCGCGCAATACACCTTCACCGGCGATGAGTCGCCGCAGTTTTCGGATCGCCCGCTCCACTCCGCGGTCATCGACGCGAACTTCGAGCGGGCGTCCGATGATGGGCACATGCTCATTTTGGATGCGGAGTACCGGCGTCTCGGGATCGGCGGTGGGGGATCGGGTCGTGGACTCGGACGTCATATGTGGCGGCGCAAGGTATACGGTATTTGCGCGGGTGGTCAAGTCCCCAGCGCACCACATCGTGGTGTCCACACCGGCGGAAGCGAGTCTGGCGTGGACCCAAAGCTAGCTTGTGGGCGGGTCGTGAAGGTCGGTTTGGCCGGGTTTGGCCGAGTTTGGCCGGGTCTTCACCCGGCCCATCGTCCCCGTGGTGGGGCGATGCTAACCCCGCCATCCACCGCGAGCGTTTGCCCTGTGATGTACGTCGCCCCGGCGAGGAACCGCACCGCGCGGGCGATGTCACCGGCCTCGCCGATCCTTTGCAGCGGGATCGCTTTGAGCACGTTTTGGCGGTCGCGGGAGTCTGGAGCGTAGTTTTCGGTGGGCCACGCCACGGTTCCCGGAGCCACAGCGTTCACTCGGACGGTGGGGGCGAGCTCCAAGGCCAACGCGCGTGTCGCCATGACGAGCCCAGCTTTGGCCGTACAGTGGTCGAGGTAGCGTGGCCAGGGCTGGAGTGCCGCCACATCTGCGATGTTGAGGATGACGCCGCGGGCATCGCCCAACGCTCGCGCGAAGCCGCGACAGAGCGCAAGTGGCGCTATCAGGTTGATCTCGAGCACGCCACGGAGATCTTCGTCGTTTCGCGCCAGGAAGGCACCGCTCTCGAAGCTTGCGGCATTGTTCACAAGAAGGTCGAGACGGCCGGAGCGAGGACCGGACGCGCGGCACACGTGATCCACAAGGCGTTGTCGATCTGCAGTCCGCGATAGATCTGCAGCGACGGTACCCAAGCAGCGCGATCCCAGCATCCGTGCGAGGGAGGCTGCGGCCTCGTCGGAGCGGCGGAAATGGATCCACACATCGTAGCCTGTGGAGGCCAGCTCGTCACAGATCGCCCGTCCCACTCGGATCGCCCCACCGCTCACCAACGCGACCGGCCGGCCGGAGGGGGTCCCCAGAGCGGGATTTGCGTATCGACCGGCGGGCGCAGGGGAGACGGTGGGCACGGTGGACGGCATCGTCGGACGGTAACAGCTCGTCGCCCGTCCCGCGTCGACCCGATCGACTCCTGTCCGGTTGCCAACCAAGCGATGAGAGCTCAGCATCTATCGCTCGCTGTTTTTCCGCGCTGAGGCTGTGCCTGCACCGCGGTGGACCGATTTCCGAGCCGATTTCCGAGGCTGGCTCCGAGCGTGCCTCCATGCCCTTGTCCGAGCCACGACTGTCCAAGCCCTTGTCCAATCCACTGTCCAAGCCACTGTCCAAGCCCGTCGCTACCCTGGGCCGCCTGGCGGCGCTGGAGGCAGCTGTCAGCCAGCTGCTCGCGGCATGTGATCTGGATGGCGGCCACAAGGACTTGGTCGGCACGCCGCGAAGGGTGGCAAAACTGTGGTCGACCGATGTGCTAGCCGGCTATGCCGCCGACGCGTCGCAGATTCTCGGCGATTTCGTGGAGGGGGAGGGACGGACCGAGCTCGTGGTGATACGGGGGATCCCGTGTCACGGCATGTGTCCGCATCACCTCATGCCGTGGACTGCGGAGGCGACAGTGGCGTATCTACCCGGGGAGCAGCTACTCGGTTTCGGGCGGCTCGCGGATCTCGTCAACTGTTTTACCCGTCGGCTCACGTTGCAGGAACGGGCGTGCAACGAGATCGCGGACGCTCTGATGTGCCACCTCGACGCCCGAGGCTCGGCCTGTGTGATCCAAGGTACGCACACATGCCTGACCGTGCCAGGCGACAAGCACGGCGCGAGCGTCGTGACTTCGTCGTATCGTGGCGCATTCAACACGCGCGCCGATTTGCAGCGTCAGCTCGTGGGGTAACGCCACTGTTGGACCTGCGGGACGCGAGTTTTTGGCGGCACGCGCGGCGCCGGGCGTGCCGGTGCATGCGCGCTGTCGCACGCGAGGGCCTCGACGGCTCGGCCGCTTCTCGGTGATCTTTACGCCACAACTGGACGGCTGCACGCGTCGAGCGTGGTCCCGCGGAGCCCCGACGCGAACCGATGGCACGGCTTGGGCGAGGGGCACGTGTGTCTCGCAGCGACCGTTCGCCTGCATGCCGAGTGCGGCTCGTTGCACCTCGCTCAGAATCGCGTAGGCCCGAGGAGCGGCGGCGCCAGGATGTCGTGAGCCGATTTCAATATGGGCGGGCGGCGCCGGGCATCTCGCGTCGGACGAAGCCCGTGATCAACGTCCGATGACGCCGACTGACACACCCTCGCCGTGGGTGCAAGGGCTGCGGACCGAGTGGTTCGGGCCCTTGTCGTCGCGGGTGGGAAAAGTCGTGGGCGCGGCGACAAGAAACCACTCGCCACACGAGGCGATCGCTACTAGTCTCTTGTCGTCGCCGTGCTCGATTTTGAAGACATGCCCGCTGCCACGGTTCTGGCTTCCTTGCCAGTGTTCCCACTGCCCAACGTCGTGTTCTTTCCGGGCATGGTGCTTCCTCTCAATGTCTTCGAGGAACGCTATTTGGACCTGGTCGATCACGTACTAGACGGGGGCGGTCATATCGGCGTGCCTCTGCTCGTGCGGCCGGCGGATGCCTTCGCCAAGCGTAGCCTGCGCCCACCGTTTGAGCGTGTGTTCGGCATCGGACGTCTCGTGTCCCATCAGCGTTTGTCCGATGGCCGCCGCTTCATTCGCCTCAAAGGCTTGGGTCGCGCCCGTGAGATCCAAGAGCTTGTGCCGTCGCATCGTTTTCGGGAGGTCGAAGCCGAGGCATTGTCCGAGGAGACGTTCGCGGACGACCTTGAGCGTCCCGGCGGTCGCGGGGAGCTGAGTGGGCTGGGTCCGCTCAGCCAGCTGGGCCAGTCCAGCCCGCTCAGCAAGCTCGATCAGTTGGTCGCCCAGATCGAGCGTATGGCCTCGATCTTCGAGGCACCCGAGCAGGAATTTCTCCACTCGGTGCTGCGCATTGATGACCCTCGTGTTGCCCTGTACACCCTGACATCGTTCCTTCCGAATGTGGAAATCTTGCGGGCCGTCGATGGGGACTGCATGGCGTGGTCCGCCACCGAAAAATGCCCCATGCTCGAGTTCCAACAAAAATGTCTCGAAGCGGCGACGATCGAACGCCGCGTCGCGCTGCTGTTGGAGCGTACCGGATCGTGGCTCGCGTGCCTCCATGCTGGCGGCTATCTGTCGTCGGACACGCTGCACTAGCGTCGTCTCGTCTCCTCTGCCGGCACGCCTCGCGGAGGGAGCAAGGGTTCCGTCTTGGGCTGGCGTTTGGGTCCTTGTGGGGGCGGGAGGATCGGATCTGGGACTAGACGGTGCGAAGTTTCACGCTGCGGCGTGGCCCCGTGCTGCTTCGCTTGGCGAGTTCGAGCGCGGCGCGGGCTGCCACTGTTCGATAGGTGGTGGTGATGGGACTGTCGGGGGCGGCGTGCACCACCGGCTTCCCGATCTCCCCGCCGTGACCGATACGGGCATCAATGGGGATCTCGCCGATCAGCTCCACACCGATCTCCTTCGCGAGGCGTGCCCCCCCGCCGGAGGAAAAGATGTGGTCGTGGTGTCCACAAGATGGGCACTGGTAAAAACTCATGTTCTCGACCACGCCTACCACCGGCACCTCAAGCGTGTTGAACATATCGACGGCCTTGCGCACGTCGAGCAGCGCAACTTCTTGCGGCGTGGTGACGATCAGTGCGCCCGTGATGGGGATCAACTGCCCCAACGAAAGCTGCGCATCGCCGGTACCCGGCGGTAGGTCGACCACGAGGTAGTCCAGATCACCCCACTGCACATCTTCGAGAAACTGGGTCAGAAGCTTGTGAATCATCGGGCCGCGCCACACAACAGCCTTACCCGACTCCACAAAGAAATCGACGCTCATGACCGGCATGCCGTAGTGGACGGCCGGAGTGATTTTTCCGTTCTTGGCCGAGGTGTCGCAGGGCTGTTCGGGCTCACCGAGCATTTTCGGAACACTGGGGCCATAGATGTCGGCGTCGAGCACACCGACGCTCGCTCCGAGGCGCTTCAACGCGAGCGCGAGGTTGACAGCCGTCGTGCTCTTGCCGACCCCACCCTTTCCGGCAGCCACGGCAAGTATGTTCTTGACCCCAGGGAGCCGGTTCAGATCCTCGCGTGCCGGGCGATGTGGAATCTTGAGGCCGTACTCCACCCTCACGTCTAGTTCCGAGAAGGATAGGGCCGCTCGGACCGAGCGTTCCAGCGCGTCGCGCAGGGGGTAACCCGGGGAGATGAGGTCGATGTAGAGGCGGACGGAGCCGTCGGCGAGTTCGATGTCGGTGAGTTGGTCGCTCGACACGATGTCGCGGTCCGTCGCCGGATCACAGACCTTGGAAAGGGCGGTACGTACGTCTTCTTTGGTCAGAGTAGGCATGGTCGGTGCTTGGGTGCGCTCGCTAGGGCCCGGTGGTCCACACGCCCAGCGTTCGACTGGCGCGCCAGAGGCACGTCTGGAGCGCTGCAAGCTAGCACCGCCGCAGCGGACGGGCTACCCTGCCGCAACGCTGCCTTGCAGCCCACCTCCACATGGCCGTACTCGATGTCGTCAAATTCCCAGATCCTCGCCTCCGCGCTGCCTGCCGAGACGTGGTGGAGGTCGATGCGGCCGTGCGAGAGTTGGTGCGCGACATGATCGAAACCATGTATGCGCTGGACGCGGCGGGCATCGCGGCGATCCAAGTTGGGCGCTGTGAACGGATCTTCGTGATCGACGGCAAGGTGGCGACCGACGACGAGCAGGCCGAGCCCTTGGTGTTTATCAACCCCGAAGTGGTGGAGACCAGTGGCGGCGAGGAACTGGCGGACGAGGGATGCCTGAGCTTTCCCGACGTATTCGTCGAGATCAAGCGACCACGTCGCGCGAAGGTTCGGGCGCTCGATGTCGATGGCCAGCTGTTCGAGGCGGAAGGTGAAGGTCTGTTTGGTCGCGCATTGCAGCACGAGTACGATCATCTCAACGGGAAACTTATGTACGATCTCGTGGGTGTGGTCAAAAAAGAGATGATCAAGCGTAAGATGAAGCGCTGGCACACGGCGCACGAGACGGACCCGCTGGCCACTTAGTCATGGGCACGTAAGTGCCTGCTGGTGGCTCGTGTTCACAAGAAGGGCGTCGCCCGGTGCGCTGCTTCAGCGACGTCATCTGGTCGGTGTTTGTCGTGGTGCGCTGGGCGTACGTTGCCGCCCACGCCGGTGCGTCCGCTACGCGCGTGTCGTGTTGGCACGCGCCGGGGCGAAGGTGCGGGTATTCCGCGTGTCGTCGCTGCGCTCGTCGGCGGGGCGTGCCCAGTACGGACTGCGCGGCTGACAAATGCACCGCCGAGCCCGTACGATCCTTGTCACCATGAAGCCCGGACACGGAATCCTTTCCTTGAGTTTCTCGCTAGCGACCCGTGTCGCCCCGGTCGCCGCAGCGTTCGGGGCCACCGCGGCCTGCGGTAGTGGTGTGGTGACGGCCACGCCAGATCAGAGCGTTTCCCATGGCGAGGATGCAGCCGCGTTCGTGGCTCGTGTCAACACCGAGCTGCGGGGGCACTGGATCGCGGCCTCGCGCGCGGCTTGGACAAACGCAACCGATATTACCGACTTGCACGCGAAAGCGGAGGCGGAGGCAACCGAGAGGGTGTTGGCTTACCTTTCTGCCGCTATCAAGGAGGCCGAGAGGTTCGAAGGTACCGTGATGGACGACGCGACGGCGCGTCAACTCAAACTGTTGCGCCTGGCCACCGCGAATCCGGCTCCCGACGATGCAGGCAAGCGCGCCGAATTGGCTCAGATCGTGGCGGAGCTCCAGTCAATGTACGGAAAGGGGAAGTACTGTCGCCTTGAAGATGGGCGGGAACGCTGCAGCGACTTGGGCGAGCTTTCGGACGTGATATCGAGCAGTCGCGATCAGGACAAACTTCTCGACGCATGGACCGGATGGAGGAAAATCGCTCCACCGATGCGGGCCAAGTACCAACGTTTCGTCGAGTTGGCCAACGAGGGGGCCCGTGAAGTTGGCTACGCGGACTTGGGGCAGATGTGGCGCGACGGTTATGACATGAGTCCGGAGGCCTTCGAGGCGGACGTGGAGCGACTGTGGCATCAGGTCAAGCCGATGTACGATCAGTTACATTGCCATGTGCGGGCGGTATTGTCGGCGCGTTACGGGCCCGACGTTGTTCCACCGAGCGGTCTGATTCCAGCGCATTTGCTGGGCAACATGTGGGCCCAGGAGTGGGGGAACGTGTACCCCCTGGTGGAGCCCCACGCCGGGCTGCCGAGTATCGACGTGACCGCGGCGCTCCAGCGCAAGGGGATGACGTCGGTGCAGATGGTCGAGCAGGCAGAGTCTTTTTTCGTCTCGTTGGGCCTCGATCCCTTGCCTCCCACGTTTTGGGAGCGTTCGATGTTCGATAAACCGCGTGACAAAGACGTAGTGTGTCACGCCAGCGCTTGGGACGTGGAGTATAGCGACGACCTTCGTATCAAGATGTGCATCAAGATTAATATGGAAGATCTGGTGACGATCCATCACGAGCTGGGGCATAACTACTATTTTCATGCGTACAAGGATCTGCCACCCTTGTTCCAAAATGGCGCTCACGATGGTTTTCATGAAGGCATTGGCGATACACTCGCGTTGTCGGTGACGCCTCAGTACCTCCACGATATCGGCCTCCTGGAGATGGTATCCAACGAGCCCAAGGCCGTGATCAACAAACAAATGCGCGATGCGCTGGACAAGGTGGCCTTCTTGCCCTTCGGCCTCCTGGTCGACCGTTGGCGCTGGGATGTGTTCTCTGGCAAGATTAAGCCGGAGAACTACAACATGGCGTGGTGGGAGCTGCGTCGCACGTACCAAGGCGTGCGGGAGCCCGTAGCCCGTACGGAGCAGGATTTCGATCCGGGGGCCAAGTTCCACATTCCCGGGAATACGCCATATTCGCGCTACTTCCTGGCGCGGGTACTACAGTTCCAATTCCACGAAGCCCTGTGTCGTGCATCCGGACACGAAGGTCCGCTGCATACATGTTCGATCTTCGGTAGCAAGGAAGCGGGCGCCAAACTGCAGGCGATGTTGGCCATGGGGGCGAGTCGGCCCTGGCCCGAGGCGCTCGAGGCCGTTGCAGGCACCCGCGAGATGGACGCTGGGGCTCTGATTCGCTACTTTGAACCGCTGACAGGTTGGTTGGCCGAACAAAACAAGGGACGCACCTGCGGCTGGCAGCCCTAGTTGGGGGGACGCGCCAACTTCAGGGTCAACTCGCAACGACTCGGACACGGGGGGCCCCATGCGCTGTGCGGGTCCACCGTTTCGGCGCTGTCGCGTCCTGAAGGCTTGAAGCCCGGGAGCTCCGAGGCTTCAGCGACGGAAACGCACGTGAAAGTGGTTCACGTGACCTTTCGAGTGCCGAATGATACCGTGGGCGCGGTGGCGGCCGCGTGGGTATTGGAAAAGCTCGTCGAGCGTGTCGGAGCTGACGGCGTGCGTTTTTCGAAGGTGTTCGTATACTAGGCGCTGCAGCGCGTAGTCCATGAAGATGTACCGGATTTCGTCGGTATCGAGGAACGCCTTGATCAACATCCAGGAGCGTCGCACATCCAGGTTGGACTTGGATGCTCGGTTGAAGCGTCTTCCGAGTTTGTAGTCTCCGCGGAGGATGTAACCCACGTCGACATCGCGGCCGTGTTGGTGCGAGAGGTGTGGGGGGAATTTTCCACCGCGCTTTCTACTAATGTCCCCGATATGGACCTTGGGGCCCCGCCCCTTGCGACGAGAATACTTCGCCGCAGCCTTTTGGATCAGTCGCACACTCTTGCTGGTGCCCCATGCGGTGGAGGCATGTTTGATGACGTAGTGACGGCCGGGTGGCAGTTGGACACCGACCCGCAGTACGCCACGGTTGTCATTGTAGGCGCCGTAGCCGGAAACCAAGGCCCCGTCGCGCCACACGATGAGTTTTTGGCCGACGCGGAGCGAATCTCGATCTGCGAGCTTGCCTTGCTGATAGCTTTGGAGCTCGCGCATGGTGAGCCCATATTTCTTGGCGATCGAACCGAACGTCTGGCCGCTGCGTACGCTGTGCGTGAATTTTTGCCGTCGGCGCGGCGCGATCTCTGGGCATACGCGGATCCGCTGACCGGGGCGGATAAGGTTGGGGTTACGACGTAATTTGGGGTTGAGCCGGTAGAGGTCCCGGCGACGCACGCCGTAGCGGCCGGCGATCTCCGACGCCCACTCGCCGGGGATCACCTCGTGCACGAACAGAGGCATGCGGTAGCCACAGGTCTTGCTGCCCTTGACACGCTTTGGATCGGAGCACACCGTCAGCACCTGGTCCGTGCGCAGGCGGTCGGGAGCCTTGCGCAGACGGGGATTTTGAGCCAAGAGTGCTTTTTCTGTGACGGCGTAGCGTTGGGCGATCGTGGAGAGGTTCTCGCCTTTCTTCACGCGGTGTCGGATCTTCGAGCCAGAGCGACACGACCTCCCCTTGGACTTGCGCTTGGCGATGCACACCCGCAGCTTCTGCCCCGGACGAATGAGGTTGGGATTGACTTTGGGGTTCCACCGACGGATCCCGTCGACGCCCACGTCGTAGCCGCGCGCGATGCGGGCGAGCGTTTCTCCCGCAGCGACAACGTGGGTTTCGAGGCGATGGCCCTTGCCGCACCGGCCCGCGTGCGCGAGGTGGGGTAGGGCGAGCCACGTCAACGCCACTGCGGCGGCGAAGAACCACATCCGGCCGCCGGCCCAGGACGAGGGTGCGCACTTCTCGCCGGACGCATGGCGCGACATGGCCGACATGAGTGTCATGAAGCCCCCTCGGCCGCAACCTGAAGCCCTGGGAAACGCATTTTGCGCACGAAAAGCCGGGCATGTCGGGCATGTCCGATCGATCGACGACGGCGGGGCGGACCGTGGCATCGCCGCTAGACGCCAGCGCGTGTCTGGCTATTCGAAGAAACGTTACCGTTCTGCGCGCCCCACAGCGCGGCACGAGTTGGGCGGGTGGGTCTGGTCGTCTGTCGGCCCGAGTTGGGGAGGGCTCACCGTTCGTCCGGGTGCCACGGAAAATTGCCAGGATCCAGGTTCAAGCTACCCTGAGAGGAGCCCCGTGGCCTCTCACCGTAGCCGCTGGCCCCGACGAGCCGCGGATGCACAACACAATCGACGCCGAACTGATCGCCCGCCTGCCGAAGACAGACCTGCATGTCCACCTTGACGGGAGTCTGCGCCTCCGAACGCTGATCGAGCTCGCCCGCAGCCGTCGCATCAAACTGCCGTCGACTTCCGAGGAAGGCTTGCGGCAGCTCGTTTTCAAGCGCGCCTATACGAATCTCCCCGAGTACCTCAAAGGCTTCGAGTATACCGTCGCGTGTCTGTCCGATCCCCAGGCTCTGGAGCGGGCCGCCTTTGAGTTGGCGGAGGACTGCCAAAATGAAGGTGTCCGGTATATTGAGGTGCGCTTCGCTCCGCAGCTACACGTCGGACCGAAGTGCGATCTCCGTCAGGTTATCCGCGCGGTATGCCGCGGACTGCGGCGGGCAGAGAGGCGATTCAACAGTCGAAAACTGGTGAAAGATGGTCTTGAACCGCCCTTTCGTGCGGGCGTCATCGTGTGCGCGATGCGTTTCTTCAATTCGCACTTCAGCGAGCACTACGCGGCGTACTTTCGTGCACTGCCGCATATGGAGCCCAATCGCATATTTGGACTTGCATCGGCAGAGCTAGCGAAGGCCGCAGTGGCCGCGCGGGACGATGAGGGCCTGGCGGTGGTGGGCTTCGATCTAGCGGGCCAGGAGCGTGGCTTCCCTTCAGCGGATCACGCCGAGGCCTACCAGCTGGTGCACAGCCGCTTCTTCGGCAAGACGGTGCACGCGGGCGAGGACTACGGTCCAGAGTCGATCTTTCAGGCCATCACGGAGTGTCACGCCGACCGAATCGGTCACGGCACATGGTTGTTCTCGACCCGAAAGATCCAAGATCCTCGAATTAGGGACAAAAAACGGTACGTGGAGGAACTCGTCAAGTACGTCGGTGATCGCAGGATCACGATGGAAATCTGCCTGACGTCAAATCAACAGACGATTCCAGAATTGCGGAAGAACTTGGCAAAGCACCCGTACCACAAGATGCTCAAGGCTCGTTTGTCTACGACGATCTGCACCGACAACCGGTTGGTTTCCGACACCACGGTGTGCCGGGAGGTGGAGCTCGCGGTACGCACATTCAAACTCAGCCCGCGCCGTTTGAAAAATCAACTGCTGTACGGCTTCAAGCGTAGCTTTTACCCGGGTCCGTATCTGGAGAAACGCGCCTACGTGCGGCAGGTCATCGACTATATGGACGCCGTCTTTGAACAGGCTGGCGTCCGCACCGAGAGTTGAGGGCCGCAGTTTTGCGCTCGCCGATCTTCCAGCGGTCGATACCCATCACGGGGAGTCCGGTTGAGATTCCGGCAGCTCGAAGCCGCCGGCCTGTGTTGCGGGGGATCGGAACCAGCGCATCGAACGGGGGTAGCGGCGGGTCAGATCGGTGGTGATATCGAGGTGCGCGTTGAACCACTCTCGATAGCCATCGAGTGCCATTCGTGAGTGCGTGGCTGCGCGCTCTCCGAGAAGCAGTTCCACCATCGCCTGTTCCGCTCGGGCAAGCCCCTCTCGGATGCGGTGGGGCTCATGGGACTCGGTGATTTTCTTGAGGTTGTGGCTGCGAGGGAGACTATCGATCCGCACTTCGCCGGTTCGCAGATCGACGATGGCTGCGTAGGGGCGGCCGACCTTGTATTCGTCGATCCGACTTGGGTTGGGTTCGAGTGGGTACGCGACGAAAAGTAGCGCGGGCTTGGTGGGAGGCCACGCGGTGGTGAGGCACGGGCTTAGTTTCACGTCGTCGTGCGCCACCCGCTTGGCGATGGCTTCCTCGACGCGTGTTCGTGCCGCTGCAGCGGTGGTGATGGCGAAGACCGTCGCACCAGGTCCGTCGGCCAGAATGTCCGAGTGGCTGGAGTTGTTCGACTGGGCCAAGCTGTTCGGGGCGCTCGCCGGCATCGATTCGCGCGATGGGTCCGATGGGTCCGATGGGTCCGATGGGTCCGATGGGTCCGATGGGTCCGATGCGTCAGTCGCAACCTTCGCTTCGGGATGACGCGTGGCGTGAGAATCGATCGTGTCGCCTGGCGCGGAGAACTGTGGGGAAGCGCCGGTAGCTGTCGTGTTGGTGGGCGATAATTGGGCGGGGGCTTCACCGCGGTGTGGGGGACTCGGGGGATGGACACACCCGGGACTCACCGTAGCGACGCCACACACAAGCGGGCAAGTAACGGCGAAAACTCGGGTCCAGGAGGTGACGACAAGGCGCCTCATGACGCGATCGTACTTGCGTCGCCCGCGATCGCAACCTGCCCGGAGTCGACGCGGTCGAGAAACTCGAACCGTTCGGCACGGGGGCGGCCGCAATTGGAAAGGTTCGATGTGGGCGAGGGGCGGGGGGGATGGGGGGATATACCCACACGCGCGGCGGTTGTGCCCGCCCCGGCGCAGGCAGCTAGAAAATCACGCCAGCGCCGACCATGAACTCGTAGCGAACGCCAGCCCAGCCATCGCCTGGATCGACCATGACGTTGATGTTGGTCGGTTGTGCCCATAGGAGCCAAAGATTTTTGAGGATGAGTTTTGCGGCGACGTCGAACTGCATGTTCAAGTGATGCCAACGATCACCGCTGTAGGACCAAGCTTCGCCGTGATAGCCGAGCGATACACTGGGTGAAATATAGAACCCGATGTTGGGTAGGATCTGCATGTCGTAGACGAACTTGGGTGCGAGCGTGAAGCCAAGCATGCCGTCGGTGAATTCTTCCTCGGTCATCACAGCAATGGCGGGGCCGGATGCGTTGCCCGAGAAGTGGAAGTTGAACTCCTGGGACATCTTGAACACCGATGTCGCGCGATGAACATTCATACTTGGGCCCTGGCCGATCTGAAAGGCCATGGGCTTGGTGCCCGGTCGCAACGAGCGGCGGGTCAAAGGTGCGGCTTCGGCACTGTTCGAGACAGCGAAGCTGCTGACGGTACAGATGATGGCGACGAGCAACGTGGAGTGGGTGCGGTTGGGGAGCATGGGCAGGGGTAGTTTTATGCCGGATGCGGTGGGTTCGGCAACCGAGGACTGGCGCGCCAGCGTGTCCCGCAGGTACGGTTTCGGATCGGTGCGCGCGACCGGCCTACCTACGCGGCCGTCGAGTCCCGGGACAACCGCCAATGCCGCCGAGCAGGGGAATCATCGGTAGGCGTGTACCCCCCGCTAGCCCTAGAACAAGCGCAAAAAAAATCTGAATACTGTGAATTTACCTGAAAGTCCCCTTGTTCGTGTAGTTATGAGCAACAGCGAACACGCGCAACCGAGCGCAAAAGGCACTTTCAGGTGAA
>JAZGFE010000177.1:0-58949 GCA_036479215.1 Nannocystaceae bacterium
GTGGCGGTGGCGGTGGCGGTGGCGGTGGCGGTGGCGGTGGCGGTGGCGGTGGCGGTGGCGGTGGCGGTGGCGGTGGAAGTGGCAGTGGCAGTGGCAGTGGCAGTCGAGGCCGTCGGTTTGGATCGCCCGTTCAAGCATGCCGAATAGACGAGGCAAAACGTCGCCGCGGAGAGGCTGGCGAGGAAGGTGGCGAGCGCCGGCGCGACGTCTTGAGGCAGTCGCAGCAGATGGTGGATCACAAGCCCCGGTACCATCACAAGGGCTGGGCCGATCTCACGGGGGGGAAACCGCGTACCGTCTGCTGTGGGATCACGCCCCAGACCCCATCGATCTCCCAGCGCGCGCATTTGATTGCTGAGATCGAGATCACCATCGAAGGCGATGCTGCGCGCCGTGAGGTAGAGATAGTGCGCGTCACCGGAGACGGTGTACCGGCCACCGGCCTGCCCGAACGTAACCGTCCAGTAGTAGAGGCCACCGCACAGTGCGATGGCGAGCGCGAGCAAGGTAGAGGGGCGAAAGACCATCGCCGATACGCGGTGTCGTGAAAATGCCAGCGCGGAGCCTGGGGGAGACACGCTGAGTCGATCGCTGTGGATGCTGCACCTCTCGAAGGGGTCAGCGCTCAGACCCGTGGCAGTTCATTTGAGATCAGGTCGGTACGGAGCAGGCCGATCCGGGATCCCAGCATGGGACAGTTGGGGTTGGCCTTGTGCCGGGTCTGCCCTTCGAGGCGTCGGGCGGACGCCAAGAAAGCCTCGATTGCCGAGTCATCTAGATCCGGGAAATGAGATCGCGCTTTGGGGACATAACCCTGTGGGTTCGCCGCTTTTGACGCGAACAGGCCGTCGTCGATAGCATCGAGAAAACGGCTCATGCGTTCGATGGTTCCGGTTTTGACATACGACCCCGTGCGCCCATCCACACGGGAGTAGGTCCAGTGCAGACCCGTGAGTTGGTGGAGTTCGGCCTCGTCGCTGACCTTGTGCGAGGCCGCGGGGCCGGCCAGATCAGGTGTGGGGGTAGCATCGATAATAGCTCGCGGTACCCCAAGCGCGCAGGCGAGTTGATAGATCTCTCCTTTGGCCAACATGGCGAGGGGATTCGTATCGACTTCGCCGTCGCCGCCTTTTTGGTAGAAGCGGATGAAGCGATCCTCACATTCGTTGCCCGTGCCATGACGGATTCCACCGCCGCTGAGGCGATTGAGCCCGCGGCCGATCGGGGCACGGAAACAAGATCGGAACGACCCCAAGACGGTGTTGTCGTCGCAGCAGCGCTGATCGATCGCGGCCCTGTCGAAACCCGCCGAGTGAAGTGCCTTGCGCATGGCGAACAGCGCCAGTTCGAAGGCGGGGGTGAGGTCGAGATCGACCAGCGCGACCCCGAACGCTTCCGCGGCGGCGTGGGCCTGCTGGTGGGAGGTCTCGCTGGAATGGATGCTCAGGTAGGCGGCGGTGATGCGATCGGGGCCGATCGCCTCGGCGAGCAGCCCGAGGAGCGTGGCCGAGTCTACGCCGCCAGAAACGTCGATCTCCGCCCGCGCGATACCCGTCTTCTCGTGGTACGCGCGGATGGCCCCGATACGTTCTTTCATGAGGGCGGAGGCGTCGAGTACCGGCATCTCCCGCGATGGTGCCATAGGGGGGGCTCGGACACGAGCGGGCTGCGTCGCGGTGATCCGCTCGTTAGTCCGCCCGATCGTTCTCGCCTCGATCGCGGCGCACGGTGCCCTTGGGACCTAGAAAACGCACGAAGTTGGCCACGATCTCGGTGATGAAGCGGGTATGCCCCTCGCTATCGTCGAATCTCGAAGTGTTGAGGTGGCCTTCGACGAGCACGGAGCTGCCCTTGTGCAGATGCTGCCGGCAATGCTCGGCCTGGCGGCCCCAGACCACCACCCGGTGCCACTGGGTCTCCTCCTGCTCGTTTCCGTTGGGGTCTCGCCAACGGCGGCTGGAGGCGACACTGAGCCGACAGACCGACTTGCCGCCCTGCGTCTCGCGGTATTCTGGATCTCGCCCGAGGTTGCCACTGATAATTGCGATATTGATGTCCATTTGTCTGCCTTGCCCGCCTTGTCTGCCTTGCCCGCCAGAACGAGTGCGCAGCGGCAGCGGCCAGCGACACGACAGCCACTGTAGGGTCCAGTGGTGCCGGGGACGCAGGTGCGGATCGTGCTCACTGTACCTGTGGGTCGGGAAGTGTGTTCGCGCATGGAACGCGTGTTCACAGCGACGGCTTCGCCCGACTCGGAGGCGACTGTTCCCGCGACAAGGCACGGGAAGCGGCTGGGGAGGGCGCGGGGAATCGAAGCCCCTCACAGGAGCGGAGACAACACACGCGCCGAGGCCTCGGCGAGACGGGCGAGGAGGCGGGAGTTCGCCCGTGAGGCGGGAGTGACTTCACGCCCCTGCGCCAGGTCCGAGGTGAAAACCTGGGCCAGGCGGTGCGTGAACTCCCGGTCATAGAACATCGCTGTGACCTCATAGTTGATATGGAAGCTACGCACGTCCATGTTCGCCGACCCAATGGCCGCGACGCATTCGTCCACGACCAGGTACTTCGCATGTAGCATCCCAGGTTGGTACTCGAAGATCCTGCACCCGGCCTGAAGGAACTCGTCGTAGTAGCTACGCGCCGCGAGGGCAACGATTCGGTGATCGTTAACTCTGGCCGCTGGCAGCAGGATGCGGACATCCACGCCTCGCAATGCAGCGATTTTGAGATTCTGGTCCAGTGCTTCGGTAGGTACAAAATAGGGGGTGACTACCCAGCAGCGTTTCGATGCCGTGGCGATGGCTGCGGCGATCTGGATGGCGATGGCCGACACCATCGGCAGGTCCGGTCCGCTGGGGATGATCTGCACCAGGGGCGACTGCCCGCCTTCGACGGCATGGTCGGCGTCGTTGTGGGGTTGGTGGAGATCAACGTCATCGGGCAGCTCGCTCCCTGTCGCGGTCATCCAGTCTTCTAAGAAAATAGCGTCGAGCCCCACCACGGGATCTCCCGCAATCCGGACGTGCAGATCGTTCCAGGCCGGAGTCGCTCGACGTTGCCCGGAGTACTCATTTCCGACATTGAGACCGCCGGTAAAACCTACCTGCCCGTCTACGGTGAGCAGCTTGCGATGGTTGCGAAACTGGAGTCGACTGCGACGGAACTGCAATCGCAAACGCAGGCGACCGTAGGCGGCGACCTCTCCGCCGGCAGCCAGGAGCGGAGCAAAATGGTCCCGCGACGTGGCAAGACTGCCCCAGTCGTCGTAGAGCACACGCACCCGAACACCTGCCTTCGCCCGTGCGGCGAGATGATCTCGCAAGCGGATGCCCGTCTCGTCGTCGCGCCAGATGTAGAACTGGGCGTGAATACGCTCGCGTGCCGCCTCGATGGCCTGGTGCATACGCTCAAAGGCCAAGGCCCCGTCGTGTAGGATCTCAACATTTTCGGCGCGGCGCAGGGGCGCGGCTGCCGTTCGCATCGCCAAACGTACGAGACCCGAAAGAGGTTGCCCAAGTCCGTCGGGTATCTCGGATAGGCGCGCCACGTCTCGGGTCTCATCCGTCGGGTTGGCGGACCTTCGGGCGCGTCGGCGCCGGTGTCGGCGGATTCGACGGCGTCCTATGAGCACGTAGACCGCCAAGCCGACCACCGGGATGAAGATCAGAGCGAGCAGCCAAGCAAGGGTCGAGGCCGGTCGCCTGCGTTCCAAGATCACGATCAGACTGATGGTGAGCACGTACGAGAGGAACGCGATCTCCAGTACCCAACGGCTTGGGTCGGGATAGAGTCCGATGAGGTCGCTCACCGAGGTGACCATAGCCGCTGTGCGCCAAGATACCTACGGCGACCAGGTGCCGAGGGAGACCGCCGGGCGAAACTGTTCCAGATCGTCGGGTTTCCACTCGATGGCGCGATCTTGTTCGGCGCTCATGTACGCGAGCATGAGCATCTCTACCACTTCCGCGCCTGCCCGGAAGTCGAGCTTAGGCTGGACGCCGTCGAGGAAACATTGCACAAAATGGCGGTCCTCGGCCTCGTAGCCGTACTCGGCGGCTTCGTTGCCGACCACGGGCATGAAACCCTGCTCGGCGTTTTGCTTCTCGACAAAGTCCTCACCGGCGTCGCCGTGTACTTTGCGGCTAAAGAAGACGCGGGCGCCCGTATCGAGGGAGTTGACCGCAAACGAGTATTCGGGCCCGAGCAGCTCCGCGCTGAGGCGAAGACCTGCGCCGACGTAGCTCCACGAGGTTGTGGCTTCCGCCACCAACGGAAGACCTGTTTCGGTGCGGAAGTAGATCGTGGCCCTCGCAAAATCTTCGGCTGGTCGGCGCGCAAAATCGACTTTGGGCCCCATTGTGTCCCGCAGGAGTTGAACGTACTCGGGCCGTGTCCACTTCAGACTGGCTATCTGGGCGGAGATCTTGGTGGGGACAATGCTGTCGCGGGGCGCCCCGGGTTCGGTGAGCAGAAAGCGTGCCACCGCGACGCAGTGGCACATCATATCTGTGATCACGCCGCCGCCTTGGAGCTCGGGCCGCCAGAACCACGGAGAGTGGGGGCCGGCGTGCTCTTCGGCGGCGCGCGCGAGGTAGGGGCGCCCGGTGATGGTCGCACCGCGGGCCCAGGCGATTTCGTGGCCGCGGACGAGCGCGGGCGAGAAGAGTTGGTCTTCGAGGTACGCAGACAAGAGACCTACACTTTCGACGAGCTCGACGAGACGCCGAGCCTCGGCCACGTTGCGCGCGAGCGGCTTCTCACAGGCAATGCCAAGGAGCTCACCACGTCGACGTTGGATGGCACCGACGACCGCCTCCACGTTTTCCACGCGGGTGTGGTTCGGACCACAGATCCAGATACAGTGAATTTTGGGGTCCGCGACCAAATCCTCGATCGACCCGTAGCTCTTCGCATCGCCAACTCGAAGCGAGCGCGCCAACCTGGCGGCCTCGTTGGCATGATTGCGATTCGGGCTCCATATACCCAAAATGTCCGCATCGCGCACGGCCACCCACGCGCGGATGTGGAACGCGGTGATGAACCCACTGCCCACGAAGGCGATTCCAAGTCGTTGCGGACCTTTCATGCGGACACTAGCTCGTCGCGTGACGTTAGCATCGCCGCATCGACGTTTCCAGAACTGATCGAATGGTCCCGGATCGCCTCCGACCGCGCTTGTGAGCGCGGATGCTAGAGGGCCACGCCGAAACTTAGGTTGACGTGGGCGAGCCACCGATCCTGCGTGAAGACACAAAACTTGGTGTCGGTGCAGATGTTGCGGTCGTGTGACGACGTTCGAAAGCGACTGGTGCCCGCTTGGGCCGCAACCCAGATGCGATCCGCGAAGCTCCTGCCCCAGCCGGCGCTTGCGCCTCCACCGATGGCGACGACGCGCATGCTGGGTGCGATGGAGAGGAAATGTTGACCACTGTTAATCGTGGGATTAAGGAAGGCGCCCGATCGGGTGGGCAGCACCCACACGACGACACCAAGAGATTGGGTGATCGCTCGCAGGTGGCGGTGTCCGAGATGTGGAAACACGTATTCGACAGCAGCCTCGACTTCGATTCTGGGCGCCAGCGCGTGCCGATATCCGACGCCAGAGCGCACGAAGTTGGACAGCATGCCCGCACGTGCGAACACAATGCCTGGGCGCGGGATCGGCTCGCGCGGCGGTTCAAGCTCGTGGATCGGAGGCGGTGCGGTTGTGGATGCTTGGCGAGCTGAGGCATCCGGATCTGGGACTTCGGTTCGTGGCGCGAGCGCGAGCCACAACGTCGAGCACACGATCTGCGCCACGTCGGGCAGGAGAGACATGTGCTGCGGATCTCCTTTGTTACTCGACTCGAAGGGGTCGGGTCACGTCCTCGCCTCGTCGCCCGGAGGTTCAGCGTCGTTGGGCTGGGATGGCGGTGGCGTGGAGGCGGTGGGGGCGCCGAGGCACTGGGTACGCCGCCAACGGGTGTGGGTACCCGCGTCGTACATCCGCGCCACCGTGCGGGTGACCAAGGGGCGCGGAGCCCAGCGCATGAGCGCGGCCAACAACTGATTCAGTAGGCCAGGCACGGAAAACCGGCGCCCTCGGACCAGGGCGGAGACCGCAAACTTGGCGCAGCGTCTCGAGTGCATCATGCCGATCTGATCCGCGCGAAATTTCCGGTCGAGGCCCGAGACTTCCAGCATTTCGGTGGCGATACCGCCGGGCGCGAACACGGTGACGCGCACCCCGAGGGGGGCCATTTCGTGGGCCAATCCCAGCCCGTACTGGTTGAGGAATGCCTTGCTGGCGCCGTAGACCGTTTGGGTGGGGAATGGGGAGAGCGCGGTCAAGCTTGTGACGAACATGATGGAGCCGCCCTCGCGCCTCCTGGCCATGCTGTCAGCGAAAACACGCGACAGATGCACGACGCTGGCGATGTTCGTTTGGAGCATACGGGTGAGATCCCCAACCGATTGGTCGAGCACATGGCCATAGTGGGTGACTGCGGCGTTGAGTACGACCCCGGCCAGGGGCCGCTGGGCGAGGTATGCCCCCACCCGTTCCGCTTCGGCTGCGCGGCTGAGATCGGCCGCCAGGACCTCGGTCTCGATGCCGTGCTTCTGCTGCAGTTCGGCGGCGAGCTCGCGCAGCCGTGCCTCACGGCGGGCGAGAAGGATGAGGTTGGCCCCATGATTCTCGGCGAGCTCCCGGGCGATGTCTCGGCCCAGGCCTCCCGAAGCTCCGGTCACGAGAACCCAGCGTTGTGCAAGGTGCATGCGCGAGCGAGGCTACCAGTCACGGGCGCTTTCGGCACCTGCCGACTGCGGGGTGGGCCGCGGCTGTGGGAGCGTGACCCAAACTGCTGTGCAACGGACGTGCCGCGCGCGGGGCCTACTACGGATCTGAAGCCCATTCGCGGACCACATCGGGCATCAAGCGCCCATGCCGATCGGACGATGACGAGGGTTGCACAATGGCGTCTTCGCCCGACACCGAGCGCGAGCAGGAGTTCTTCGAGGCTCTGTGGGAGCGGCTCCCCGGACAGACCGGGGAGGTACTCGGCGCCGAAGTTACGTTCGAGAAACACAAGCTCGGGGACATCGAAGAAGGGCAGCTGTCCACGCTCTACATCGCGACCCTGGCGACGGAACAGCCCCAGGCGGTGGATATGTTCCTGGGCTTCGACGTGAAAAGTGCGATCGCGTTTAGTGGCCTCTTGGTCATGATGCAAGAAAAAGTGATCCGCGAGAAGATGTCGCGGCGGGACATGGCGGAGGACGATCTCGATGCCATGGGGGAGTGCGTCAATCAGCTGACCTCGGCGATCACTGAGGTCGTGCGCGACGTCATCGGCCCCGATTATCACATGCGATTTACGGACGGAGGCATGGGATCGCTCGAGGCGTTTGAGAAGTACGCCGGACTTCGGGTCGTCGGCGCCACCAGCAAAATATCCATCGGCGACCTCCACGTCGGCAAGCTGATCATCGCAGTCCCCGAGCAGATGTTCACGGGAGAATCTTCGGCAGCGATTGCGCAAGGGGAGGGCGGGGGGGTCGAGATCAGTGAGGAGGAGGCTGCGGCTATCCGTCAGGCTACCCTCGACGGCCTGGGAGACAGCGTGTCCACGGCGGTCTTGTTGCTACCCATTGAACGTGAGCGCGCGCTGTGGGAGGCAACACTGGAAAAGTCGGGGTTGCCCTTCGTGCTTGCCAAGGACGTGCACGGCGTACGACGTGCGTTCCGGGACGGAGAGGCGGGCCTGGTCATCATCGACGCGGATGCCTGCCCCTCAGGAGGGTTGCCCGCCCTGGCTCAAATCCTCTCGAGTACAGAGACGCAGATCCCCGTGTTTCTTGCCGCTTCAAACCCCACGCGCGTGCATCTCGTGTCGTGTCTCGCGGCCGGTGCGGCGTCCTACCTCGTCAAACCCCTCGAAGCCGATGGGCTGCGAAACCGCATTGAGGAGGTGATCAGCGTGTGGAAGGGCTAGCCTCCCCTATTCGCGGTCAGCCAGCGGATAGTGGCGCACATTCTCGCCCGTATACAACTGCCGGGGTCGTCCGATCGGTGTTTCGTGCTCGTTCCCCTCCTTCCAATGGGCTATCCAGCCCGGCAAGCGGCCCAGCGCGAACATGACGGTGAACATATTGATGGGGATCCCCATCGCCCGATAGATGATGCCACTGTAAAAATCGACGTTGGGATAGAGATTTTTTTCCTTGAAATAGGGATCGTTGAGCGCGACTTCTTCCAGCTTGCGAGCGATATCAAGGAGGGGATCGGGCCGTCCTAGTTTCTTGAGAATGCGCTCAGCGGAGCGCTGGAGGATCTTTGCGCGTGGATCGTAGCTTTTGTACACACGGTGGCCGAAGCCCATAAGGCGGAAGCTGGAGTTCTTGTCGCGGGCCATGCGAACAAATTTCTCGGGGCCATCGCCGTCCTTTGCGATGGCGGAGAGCATCTCGAGTACAGCCTGATTCGCGCCGCCATGCAGCGGGCCCCACAGCGCCGAGATACCCGACGATATGGAGGCGAAAAGATTCGCTTTCGAGCTGCCCACTATCCGCACCGTAGTCGTGGAACAGTTCTGTTCGTGATCGGCGTGTAGGATGAGCAGCTTGTCCATCGCGTCGACGTAGTCGTCGTCGAGTTCGTAGGTCTCGGTGCCGTAGCCGAACATCATCTTGAGCAATCGCGCGGGGTAGCTCAGCGAGTTCTCAGGGTAGGTATAACGGTGCCCGAGACAGCGTTTGAGTGTAAAGGCGGCGATAGTGGGTAGCTTGGCGAGCAGGCGGACGGTGTTCAGTTCGACTTGCGCGGGGTCAAGCGGGTCGTTTTCGTCCTGGTAGAATGTCGAGAGTGCGGAGACGGCCGCGGACAGGATGGCCATCGGATGGGCATGAGCGGGGAAGGCGTCGTACAGCCGGCGCATATCCTCGTGGACCAGCGTGTGCCGAGTGATACGATCGGTCCAATCGTCGAGCTCCGAAGGGTTGGGAAGACTCCCTTGGACGAGCAGGTGCGCCACCTCAACGAAACTTGAGTGTTCAGCTAGCTCTTCGATGGGGTAGCCTCGATAGCGCAGGATGCCGCGCTCACCGTCGATGAACGTGATGGCGCTCTTACACGACCCCGTGTTCAGAAAACCCGGATCGAGCACGATATGCCCCGTGGACCGGCGCAGTGGCTTGATATCGATGGCGCGTTCGCCTTCGCTGCCGACGAGCGTTCGGAGCTCGATCGTCTGGTCCCCCAGGTTCAAAGTGGCGGTGTCGCTCATGCTGTTCTCTCCCGCTGGCCTTTGGCCGCGCGGCACACTCTAGACCACGTTCCGTTGGGGCGCTGGCGACGGAGACGCACAGGGCGTGAGCTTGCCGCAGTGAGCGTCGCGCCAGGTCTTCGCACGAGGACGCGCTCGCGTGTGAGCGTTGTGCGCGACCGCACGCGCACCACACACTTCGTCTCTCCGCAACCTGTCGAAAGGCCCGCGTCGGTGGGATGCTGTTACGATTATAGCGGTGGAGCCTCTAGAGCAGCTGCTGGCACGCGCGGTCAAAGGTGGTGCCGTGCGTGTGCGGGTGGAGACAGGCCAACCGGTCGTCTGGGTCACTGCAGCCGGTTCGCAACGCTTCGGCGACCCGCTCAACACTGAAGACATCTTCGACGCCATCGCGTGCGCGTTGCCTCCCGAAAAACAGGCCGAGCTGGCTTTGAGCGAGCGTACCCGTTGGATGATGACGGGCGATGTCGCGTGGGAGGTCGAGGTGCGGGCCGGCGCAGACGGTGTGGCGGTTGAGGCACGACGCGAGGATGCCCAAGCTTCGGTGTGGCACGGTCACACACCTGAGGCCCCCGTGGCCGTGCCAGAACAGGAACTCGACTTCGAGCTCGACGTCGATGTCGAACTCGATCTCGGTGCCCAGCCAGCTGGAGTTGCGGTCCCGGAGTTGGAGCTCGAGTTCGAGCTCCAACGTGGGCGGGACGACGACGAGGTCCCGCACGTACCCCAAGAAGGCGACTGGATCGAGCTCGACGATCCGCACCCAGCGGATGTGGAGGGCGCGAAGCGGGGGCGCGAGCAAAGTGCCGCGCCGTTGACCCATCGCGTCGACGTGGAGGCGAACACGAGCGTCGTCGGGCAGCAACTGGAGGGGGTGGGGGTGGGTGTGCCAGCGGGTGCGATCTGCTTCGCTAGTCCCCAGCTGCTTCCCGATGTCGTCGGGGCCCTAGGCGCCGCCGCGCTGTCGGTAGGAGACGACGCACGCAGCGGTCTGGAGGAGGAGCAGGCCACCGTAGCCCGACTGCGGCAGCTCAACGAAGGCTCTGGCGAGGGTTGCATCGTGGTCCGTGCCGAGGATCCGAGTCGTTGGCTCGCCTGGGTGTTGCGTCGCCTCGAGGAGGGGCACCGCGTCGTCGTGGAGACGCGCGCCCTGAGCCCGGCCGGGGCCCTTCGATGCTTGTTGGGTACGGCGGCCACGGTCCGCGCGCACGCGTGGCTCGACGAACATCCTCACTTCTCCGCTCGGGTTGAGGATGGTCGTCTGCAGCTGGTGGAGATCAAACAGGACTCTGCGCACGCCGGGGCATGAAGCGGCGCCGATCCGCCGCGCCGCTTCAACTCCGGGGATTATGCGGCTGCACGAAGTGCAGACTGCACCTGATCATCGAGATCCCGATATTCGCCGAGCGAAGACACGACGTCATGTTCCAGTGTATCCGCGACTTCGACAAGGTCCATGTCCTGAAGCGCGGGCCCGAGGGTCTCGAGGACCTTCATCAGCCGTTCCCGGTAGTCGCGAAGGCCCGTGCTCGTGGCGGGGCTGCACTTGTCGAGCATCTCCGAGGTCAAGACAAGAAAAGTGAGAAACTGCTCGAGATCGTCGGTGCTCTCCCCCAGTGTATTGAGGGCGGGTGCATCCTCTCCGTTTCGCAGTGCACCGGCCACATCTGCGAGGCGGGTGGCGAGGAGATCGGCGAATGCAGCGGCGTTCTCAGCCGCGGATTGTGCGATCTTGAGTGGATCGTCGCCCATGTCAGCTCGCGATGCACAGGTTAGGACCGCGTCCGGTACAGACCGATACGTTCGCGCTGGGGAACAACCGCACGGGGTTGCACAGAGGTAGAGCCGGGATATTGAGCTCGAAACCGACGAAGTCTGCGTCGTCACCTAGTTCCATCCATCCGCCCTGTGCCTCGAGTAGTCGACGGCAGTTGGCCATGGTGGGGTCCATCTCACCCGGGGTGCCGTCGGCATGGGAAATCGCTCGAATGAAGCGTAGCAGCGGCATCGAGTTGCCCAGGACTGATATCTTCACGCAGTCGGGCCGCGCCTCCGTTTTGATCCGAATCACGCCACGCTCCGCGTCGGCGACGCTTTCGCTCTCTGCCGCGATCACGCCCGCAATGACGAAGGCCATCAGCTGTGGATCTCCGGCAACCTCTGGAACGCCCGGGCACAGATCGAGCTCGATAGTGACACTGTCCTGCCTAAGCCGTCGAGAAATCTTTTGGATGACGTCGCGTACCAGCAGATTGATGTCGCGGATCCAGGGGGTGGACGCGAGCTGGGGCAGCCCCATGTCGTTCGCGGCGGTGGTATCCGTCCAACAGGCGTCGAGGGTGGGGAAAACTTCGATCGAGGTGGGCATGTGGGTGGGGTCGAATTCCATGTGGTCGGTCCTCGTGTCAGGCGCTCTGACTGATGATTCTGGGGTGACTGGGTACCGTTTGCTGCTGGGCCCGCGGCCGCCGGACAAGTCGCCGCGCGAGCTCCTGCTGAGCCTGTGCGCACCAGATGGCTACATAGCGATCCAGAGCGGATATTTCCTGTAGGAGGCGTCGTTCCAGCTCCGTCAGCTCCCCGACACCTCGATCGAGGGAATCCACGAGATCTTGACGGCCCGCGACGTGCAAGCGCACCTCGTCGACCGTGCCGTGTCCGGCTTTGAGCGACGAAACCAACTGGGCGGTACGTTCGCGGAGATCGTGAAGGTGGGCGTCCCGGCTCATGAACTGGCTCCCCGTTCAGTGCATGTCACAGCTTCGGTCCACGCTCCGCGAAGATCCGACATCAGATTGACGACCGGGTCGATAAGGGACGGGTCCATTTTGATATTGGCCATGCTCAATTGCTCTTGGAAGAACACGTACAAGCGTTCCAGCGACTCGCACAGTTCCGGAGCGGCGTCGTGGTCAAGCGTGCTTCTCAGCTCCCCGATGATCGCCACGGCCTTCGAAATCATGCGCCCCTTCTCGGCTACGTCGCCGTCTTCGATATGCGACTGGGCCGCGCGACAGAAGCGGAGGCATCCGTCGTACAGCGCGATCAAGATCTGACCCGGGCTCGCCGACTCGATCTGGACCGCTTGGTAACGGCGCGCGCTTGCTAACTGAGACATAGGCGCTCACAGAGTCTGCAGAAACTGGGCCATATAGCTCTGCTGGCTTTGGAGCAGGCTCATGGTCTGTTCCAAAGCGATGTATTGGTTGCGCAGGTTGTTCTCAAAACGCTCCAAATAGGTCCGCTGGGCCTCGATGCGGGTCTCGTTCGAATCGATGCGCGTCTGGATTCCGTCGCTACGCGTGGGCAAGATGCCGTTGGCGCTCTTGTCGGTGAACCCATCGATCAGGTCCTCAAGCAGGTCGGCCATTCCATCTACGGAGTTATCCGTGTCGCCCACGAAAATGCTCGCAGCAAGGCGAAAGTCCGAAGCCAAGAAACTGTCGAGGTCCCCGTCGTCGATCTTCAGTGATCCGTCCCTTTGGGTCTCGATCCCCAGCCTCCCCAACGCGAGCTCATTCCCGTTTGCGTCGGTGACGTCCGCAATGGCGCCCGTGACGAGCTGCTGTAGCTGGGATTCGATGGTGCGCAACGAGGAGTCGCCGTTGAGTGTGTTGTTCCCCTTTCCCTCCCCTGCCTGGGCGTGGATGATGCGTGCGACTTCGTTGTAGGCGTCCACGAACTCGTGGATCTTTTCTTTGACCAACGCAGGATCGGGCTCGATTTTGATGGTGACCGCGGAGTCGGTGGTGGATTCGAGTTCAAGTGTCACACCCGCGAGGGCATCGGAGATGGTATTCGAGCCACTGGTGATAGCGAAGCCGTCGAGCGTGAACGCGGCGTCAACCGCCGCCTGCACCGTATTCCCCGCGGAGCTCAGACCGAGTGCCATAGAGCCTTCATCGAAAGTGATCGCGTTGCTAGCACCTGTCTCGTTGCCGACCACTTGCAGGCGGTAGTTCGAGCCGTCGAAGAGGATCCCTGCCGTTACGTTGGCGCCCGATCCGTTGATCAGGCCCACCAAGTCCTCCAGAGTGGAGTTCGCCGCCACGGTGATTTCCGTGTTGGTGCCGTCGAGGGTGAGGGTGAGGGTGTCGTCGATCGCGGAAATCGAGGCCGATGCGTCGGACACGGTGTCCGAATAGGTGCGCTGTGCTGCGGCGAGGGTCGTGACCTCCAAGTTGTAGCTTCCGGGAACGGCGTCCCCATCTGCGGTGGCTCTCGCCACCGAGTCGTCGCTGACGGAACCTGTGTAGGAAAGAAAGTCTCCCAGCGTCCCGAGAGCCTCCGCCTTCCCGCTGAGATCCGTCAGCGCACTGGTGAGCTTGCCGATGATGCCGAGCTGCGAGTTCAGGTCTCGATTGTTCTCCTGAATCCTGAGCACCGGGATACGCTCGACGCCCATGATGGCGTTGATGATCTCCGTAGTGTTGAGGCCGCTGGCGAGGCCGGAAAACTGGATTGCTGGCATGGATTTTAGGGGGACGGGGACAGACCCGCAGTGGAGGCATCGGCCGGGAGCGCCCGGTCTTGAGGCCTATTTCGAGCCCACGGGTGGCTCGGAAAGGGGCTAGGAGTGGGTCCGCGTCGGACCACGATCATTAGATGCCTCGAATCGCCTTGGAACGCCGCGCGATACCACGTGGTTCGAAAGTGATCATGGCGCCGCCCTCCCAAGCCGGATCATGGGGTGGGAGAGCACCTTCTGGCGTTCTCAATCAAGAGAAAGGGCCGAGCCTGGCGACTGATTCGCCTGCGCGAGCATGGACGCCGCGGCTTGGACGTGACCTGTGACCTGATCATCACTGCGGTCTCTGATGCTACGTCCGCGATGTGAGGGCTCGCTGCCTGCAGGTTCGTGCCACACCCGTCGCTGTGCGAGTTGGTGTTCGCCGAACCGCCATCTATCCTGAATGTGGATGCCTGCGGCGGAATAGAGGGTGATCCGTGGTAGGGGGAGGACTTCTGCCGAAGATGGGGCCCTACCGCCGCGAGCGACGGCAGGACCCCACGCAGTGTTACTTATCGCAGGAGCGAAAGAGCAATCTGCGGTCCTTGATTGGCTTGCGCCAGCATGGATGCACCTGCTTGCACCAGGATCTGCTGACGAGTGAGCCTTGCGGTTTCGGCCGCGACGTCGACGTCGACGATGCGAGAGTTCGCGGCCTCCAGGTTGGTCGAATAGGTCTGGAGGTTCGACATCGTGACCGCCAGGCGGTTCTGCATTGAGCCTACACCGGCTCGACGTGTAGAAACAGCATCAATGGCGATGTCCAGTTTTGCGATCGCCGCATCGGCGGCAGCAGTACCTCCGATGGTGGACGAATTGATGGACAACGCCGTTGATGTGGTCGTGGCGATCGACAACGTCAGTCTGTCGTTGGCGGTGGTACCCGCGCCTACCTGGAAGGAGACGCCGCCCGATTGGGTGCCGTCGAGAAGTTGGACGCCGTTGAATTCGGTCGTGCTAGCGATCCGATCGACCTCGCTTTTTAGCTCCTGGAACTCACCGTCCAGGTAGCCCCGCTGGGTGGTATTTAGCGTGCCGTTGCGCGACTGCACCGCAAGTTCGCGCATTCGGCCCAGCATGTTTCCGATTTCGCCCAACGCGCCATCCGCGGTTTGGGAGAGCGAGACACCATCATTGGCGTTCCGACCCGCCTGGTTCAAACTACGAATTTTCGCCTTAAAATCCTCAGATATGGCGAGTCCCGCGGCGTCGTCCGCCGCGTTCATCACCCGCAAACCCGAGGACAGACGAGTCATGCTTTTCCCCAGGCCATTGATTGCACCTCCAAGATTCTTCTGGGCGAATAGCGATGTAACGTTTGTGTTGATGCTGATTGACATGTTTACTTCCTTACGTGGATAGACGCCCCGTTTCCGGGGCGTGGGCGTCTTGCCCATTGAGCCTTAGCTAGCTCGTGCTTCGGGGGCAAAATCGCCCCGAATTCTTTTCATATGACCTCCTGTGGCTCAACGTCAGCCCAGCTGATCTGCGGAATAGGATGACGAATACGTCATGTAGAAGTGGCTGAGTAGAGGGGCCTGGATCGATGGATAGAGAATGCCTGCCCTCGTGGGAAATGGGCGAATAATAGCGTGAGGGAACAATGGGTGCGTATGCGGTGCGCCCGCGGGGTATGTAGCGTCTCGGTCGGCGAGATGCTGCTCGACGTCGCTGCGGGTCGTTCCGCGTGTTTGAATGGCGCGCTCGGATCCATGTTTTATCGCAGGAGGGATAGTGCCACCTGCGGGCTTTGATTCGCCTGCGCTAGCATCGCGGCACCGGCTTGCACCAATACCTGTTGTTTGGTCATTCGCGCGGTCTCTTTGGCGACGTCCACATCTACGATCCGAGACTTGGCAGATTCGAGATTGGTCGAGTAGGTATCGATGTTTGAAATTGTGACGGTCAGCCGGTTTTGCATCGCGCCAATGGCCGCTCTCCTCGTAGAGATCGCCACGATCGCTGAGTCGAGTCTAGCGATCGCCGAGTCGGCAGCAGTATCGCCCCCGATGGTCGAAGCGTTGATCGAGAGCGCGGTCGTCGACGCAGTGGCAATCGAGAGAGTCAGGCGATCGTCGGCCGTTGTGCCCACACCGACCTGGAATGAAATTCCGCCGGCCTGTGCGCCATCAATCAGGTTTACGCCGTTGAACTCGGTCGTGTTTACAATGCGGTCGATCTCACTTTTGAGCTCCTGGAATTCGTCATCCAGAAAGCCCTTCTGCGTGGTATTGACCGTGCCATTTCGCGCCTGAACAGCGAGCTCGCGCATGCGGACGAGTAGAGCGCCGACCTCGTTGAGGGAGCCGTCGGCCGTTTGCGCTAGGCTGACGCCATCATTGGCGTTACGCTTGGCCTGCCCCAGGCTGCGGATTTTAGCCTTGAAGTCCTCAGATATAGCGAGTCCCGCGGCATCGTCAGCAGCGGAGCGGACCCGCAAGCCTGAAGATAGACGAGAGAGGCTATCGGAGAGAAGGGCGTTGTTGTGCGATAGGTTTCGCTGGGCAATCAGCGACGAAACGTTCGTTCGGACAGTGATCATGAGTGTTTTCCTTCGTGGAAATTCCGTACACGGGCCTGTGTACGGCGGGCGTGCGTGCCCCTAGTGGTGGAGTCAGAGTGGTGAAGATGAATGCTGTCGGACTGTTCAGATGGTGCAGTACTGAGGTCGCAGCCATAGTCGGGGCGAGTCTCGTCGCGGCGGGCGCTTCGTTGCCTCGCTATGGGCGGGGTCTGTGCGTCGGTGACCACTTGCCGTGACGAGCAGGGGTCGGGTGGGGGGAGGCGTTTGGAGTGATCCAAGCGCGTACCCGCGTACTAGGTCTCCCGGCGCAGTCCTGATGAGGGGCTGGGAGATCAAGCCGCGTAGGTTGAGCGAGTGCTCGGAGAAACCCAGTTGTGGTAGCCATGATGCATCCTCCTTGGATCAGACCCACGTGCTGGCTAGGACGTGGGCGTGGGCATCGTGCCCAGCGGTGGACATGGAGCGGGCGACACTGCCAGGCGCTCCTTGTGACGTGAGGGGGCCATCGACAGTGTTCCGCGAAACTTGAGTGATTGCCTCCCAAGAGTGAAACCCCGGCCGGGATTACCCGGCCGGGGCGCGCGCCGCTCTACGCCGCTCCAAGCCGGTCGCTATGGCGCGTGGCGAACCAGCTAGCCTTGCAACAGCCGAAGGGCTAGCTGCGGGATGGTGTTGGCTTGGGCGAGCACAGCAACTCCAGACTGCATCAAGATCTGGTTCTTGCTCATTTCAGCCGTCTCCTGCGCCACATCCACGTCGCGGATCCGTGAGTTCGCTGCCGAGAGATTGGTGTACTGAGTGGACATGTTGGTGATCGCAATCTGCAAGCGATTCTGTGCGGCGCCCATCACAGCGCGTTGGGCCGAGAGGGTGGAGAGTGCCGTGTCGATCACCGACAGCGAGGCGCGAGCAAGATCGGATGTGGTGACCGAGATAGCATTGACCCCGAGTGCGGAGGGGGTCATGGTCGCCAGGGACACGGAAATCTGCTGGGCGGAGTCACCGGTGAGCCCCACTTGAAAGGTGATGGCGTTGGTTGACGCGTACGCTCCCGAGAGCAGCGTGATACCGTTGAAGTCGGCCGTGCTACCGATGCGTGTGATCTCGGATCTGAGTTGATCGAACTCGTCTTGGAGAAACTGCTTTTGCGGATCGGCCACGGTGTCTGTGGCACCTTGAATGGCCAGCTCGCGCATCCGGATGAGGATCCCGGAGACCTGTGAGAGCGCGCCTTCGGTGGTTTGAATCAGCGAGATCCCATCGTTGGCGTTGCGCTGTAGCTGGCCGAGCGATCGAATATCGGCCCCGAATTTCTCGGAAATGGCGAGTCCGGCGGCGTCGTCTCCCGCTCGATTGATCCGAAGGCCCGAGGAGAGTCGGGACATGTTTCCCGAGAGTCGGTGGTTGGTCTGATTCAGCGCTGCGTTGGCTTGAATCGAAGCGACATTGGTGCGAAGCGAGATGGCCATGAAGGATATCCTCGTGGGGTGACGAACACGCGCCTGGCCCCGTCGTGTGGGAGTGCGAAGAAATGCCGGTTACGTGGCGGTTGAAGCCGTCCTGGCCTCCGCATCCGCCGGCCGACTTGAGGAGCCCGGCGTCTGCATCGTGGGGGGGTGACACTGCACGCTGCGGGCCAACTCGCGCCTCCCCAGCGTTGCCGGGCTAGGCGCTGCGCGGCAGCGATGCGTTCATCTCGGGGCGGCCGAGCGCCCCGAGGACCGCTTCGAGACGGTAGTCGAGCGTGGCGAGGTGTTGTTCGATGGCCTGGTGCATCGAGACGGTGTTGAGTTCCTGGCGGTCACGCAGGATGTCGAGTGCAACGGTGAGGGCCTCTGCACATAGGGGGGCGCGATGGAGTTCTGCAGACAGCTCCTGATTGAGTCGAGCCAGGCGCTCGGAGGTGGCAACGCTCGCGGTGATGTCACCGTCAGGGTCGTCTCGCACCAGCGCGCGCGCCTCAAGACCGATCCGGATCATGGTCACGATCGCAGCCCGCTCGGACGTCACGGCTTGGATGAGGCGTTCGGTGGAGACGCCCGGAGCATTCATCGCGGCCTCGAAGCGAGCGCGTACGCTTGCGTGGTTCTCGGTTGCGTCGTTTGCGGTTTCGTCCTCCAGTCCGTATTCCTCTACCACCTCTGCCAGCGTCATCTCGTCCCAATTCTCGATGCGAGCCCCACCTTCGGTGGCATTGATGGGGCGAATACCGTGTTTGCGCAGCGTTTGTGCCGAATGAGCGAACCAGTCACGAAACAGCAGGAAGTCGCTTGATGTGGTGACATCGGGCGCTCCCCCCCACGCGGGAATGATGTCGGTCTTGAAGCGGCTGGCTTGGCGGATCCCGCTGCGGAGCGAGCCGCGGGAGCGATCCTCGATCTCACGTTTACAGGCGCTATTGCGATATTCGGATACGCCATCTCCCAGTACCACCCGTAGGTCTTCGAAGACGGTACCGTCGGCGTAGACGCGGTCGCCAGCGTAGGCTAGGTCTTGGCCCACCAAGATAATGGGACGACAGCCCATGGCCTGTGCGAGAGCTGTGGCCGTATTGGCAACACAAAAACCGCCGCTGAACTCATGGCCGCGATTGAGCTTTGCGGTGAAGCGGGAGCAGGCACTCGTGTCGACCGAGATGGGCACGCGTCGCGCGAAGGGGAGCTCGAAGAGGGCCGGGTGACCCGTGGTCTCGAGAAAAGCTGTGACGCGATCGAGCCACGGCAACGCGCTGAGCTGCTGGGTGATGTCGAGCGATTCCACCGAAACTACCGCGTGTGGAACGACACCCGCCTGCGCGAGGGTGGCGGCCGCGGTGTTCACGACGAAGATCGCGGCACGTTCTCCCAAGCCGCGCAGTTGATCGACATTCTTGTTGAGACTGGGGCCGGCGGAGCAGATGATGGCGGGTACGCCGTTGAGGACCCCACGCAGCTTGTCTAGTCCCGGGCCTTCCCGGAAGCGGGGCAGGTTTTCGAGATAGAAGTCCAGCCAACCCTCTACGCGGACTTGCGTGGTCAAGTCGCGGAATCGGGCGCGTTCGATGGCGAGACGAGCTTGGCGGGCGGCTTCGCGGTAGGCGTTCGGGAACAGGCGAGTGCAGGGTTTCCAGGCCAAAATCTGTCCCCTGTCCGACGCGGTGAGCAGCCGGTAGAGGGACGACCCAAGGCGGAGGGCGTCGGTGATGATGAGGGTCTGAGGGGGCAGTGGCCCGTGAGAGAGGCCCTCACGCAAGGCCTCGATGTCGGGCTCAAATACCACCAAAAGGACGTCGGTCTGGTGGGCCACTGCCCGCGCGACGTACCCGCTGCCGAGGCCGAGCAGGATGACGATGGAGGACTCGCCGAAGTCCGTGCATCGCACGAATCGTCGAGCCTCACGCACCGGGTCGCGGCCGCTGTGTAGTTTGCGACCGTCAATGCAGAGCACGGGGCCGTGGGCGCACTCCAAGGTCGAGACGCGACGGGTGGGCTGGGCGCGGCGGAGGCGGGCCAGGCCGTCCGTATCCTTGCTAAAGAGTTGCTCCAGTCGCGCCGTGGAGGGCAGGTCAGGCATCGGTCACGAACGTGATGCAAGATTCGCCGCAGGGGGCGGAATCGAGCCGCTCCCGACTACTTGGCCGGTGTTTGGGCCTTGGGCAAGAACTGTTGGCGTGCGTTGTAGGCCGTCTCGTGTAGGACAACCTGCGCGCCGCGGCGGGAGGAGAGGCCGACACCGACGGGGGCGAGAAGGTTCACAGTGGGCACTTCCGGTGCGGGGGGGACCGTACAGATGGCGAGAACGACGAGTTCCTCGCTGGCGTCGAGGGCCAAGAAACCAAGGGATCGTCGCACGAGATCCACCGGGTAGTCCGGGTCGGCCAGGAGCGGGTCGATCACGACGAAAGCGAGATCTGCCGTGTCGACGGATTGAAGCCACCGAAACATCGATCCCGGACGATGGTCGAGCAAGATGAACTCGCGCGCGCCAGGGAAGCCGGGGATGCCCAAGGGCATCGTGACTATTCGATCTTCGGGGACTTGGAGGGGGCCGAATCGACTCGTGGCGACGGTTCGCTGATTTCCGTCAGTGCGTCCAGGTCCACTGTCTGAGCCGCCCGGCTGTTCTCCGCTGCGATCTGCTGGTACAGCTCTTCTCGGTACACTGGGAGCCCCTCGGGGGCCGTGATGCCCAGACGGACCTGTCGCCCCCGGATCTCCCGCACCACGATCTCGATGCGGTCGCCGATGCGGATCTTCTGCCCCGCCTTCCTGGTCAAGGTCAGCATCTGTTTGCCCTCCGTGGCTGTGGGATGCGCCCGCGTTCGCAGGCTTATTGTCGTTGTGGGCGTGCGCGCTCATGCCTACGTCCGATAGTTTCTATTGGGTGCGGATGAGGGCCGTGCAACCTGTCCTCGCCCAGGCCGGATTTGCGCAACCACCACGTACCACATGAGGACCAAGACCGCTACGCGCGAGCTACAGCGAGTCGAGCAGGCTCGGACCCAAGATCCGTGCGGTGACTGCCAAAGCGGCCTGGAGCCCGGTCTCCGCGAGGTTCAAATAGGAAAAAGCCTCAGCGGCATCGGCGTCGACGAGATCGGACTCGAGCTTTCGGTACACGGTCTTGGTATCCTGTACCGACTCGGAGGCGGTTTGAAGACGGTTGCTGCGTAGACCGAGACGCGAGCGTTCGGCGATCACCTGATCCATTGCGGTGTTCAGTTGATCCACGCTGGCGCGTATTGCGTCGGTGTCGTTGGCGTTGAGGTCGATCACCAGATCACCGAGCACAGCGAATACGTCCACGCTGCTGGGATCTGCAGCTCGTTGGGCAAAGGCGTGACTGCCGGACGCTCCCACCTCGGCTTGTGCGGCTGGCCCGACCTCGGCCCGGCGCACGCTCTGGTGCAAGTCGGCATCGTAGGTAAAATTTCCAACACTGTCGACCGGAGGACTGGTGGTGTTGACGTGGGAAAATACGTACTCCTCGCCGATCTGTGTATTGGCGAGATCGATGGCCGCGCCGCGCAACTCGTTGATCTCCCCCGCCGCGAGCGTGCGTTGGGTGCCGTTGATCGTATCTGTTGCCATGGCGAGTGCGAGCTCCTTGGCACGGACCAGTACATTCGAGACTGCGGCGAGGGCCTGTTCGCCCCGATCCAACTGAAGCGTGCCGAAGTCGATGTTGCGCTGGTGTGAGTCGCTTTGGGCCAGCAGGGATCGTGTGAGTCGGGCTCGAGAGGCGAGGGCCGGGTCGTCGGAGGGCTTGGTGACCTTTGCACCGCTCACGGCGACCTGCTGGGCTTCGATCAAGCGCTCTCGCGCGTTGCGAACGGAGGTGTTCGCCAGCTGGTGGAGGTGGGTTTGTGTGATACGCATCAGAGCTGCATGATCGCGTCGAACATCGTGTTGACGGTGTGGATGAGTCGGGCGCCAGCCTGGTACCCCCGCTGATAGCGGGTCAGATCGATCATTTCTTCGTCGATCGACACGCCAGTGGCCGACGCGTTCAGCAAGATGAGCTGCTCGGATTCGATGGACGCGGTTTCGTACGCTTGCTCGTTCGATTGGACGCTGCGCCCGATCTCGCCGAGCATGTCCGCCAGCTCTTCCACGAAGGACCGGACCCCGGAAGCCGCGAGCCGCTGGTCCTCGAGGGCTTGCAGGGCGAGTAGATTCCCGTTGCCTCCGATGGCGTTTACGGCCGATGAGGCAGCGGCTATCTGATCGGGATTTCCGGACAGGCCCGCGACCAACGCGAATGTGGAGGCGGCCTGGGCCACCCCAGCCGGGGGATCGAAGAAGTTTCGACCCGATGAGGCATCTGTGCCGAAACCCGCTCGATGGACGGTGTTGAATTCTGTGGCGAGGTCGAACGCAAACTGATCGAGACGGTCGATGAACGAGGTGATGGTGGCGTCTCGCAAGGCGATCGCCCCGCCCAGTTGGCCGGTGCTGATCTTGCTGGTGACGTCGGTGATCGTACCGTTGCGCCCCACGAAGTCGACCCTGCGCATGTCGCCGTAGGTGGCGTCGGGTGTGGATGTCAGCTGCGCGGCGCGATCGCGGTCCACCAGCACGCTTCCGCCAGCGAAGAGCACGACCATCTGTCCGTCTCCTCGCACGAAGGTGCTCACGTCCACGTACCTGGCCAATTCCGTCGCTAGCACCTCGCGCCGATCGAGAAGTTCCTCTGCGGCCGCGGGCGTGTTGCTCGTCTGTTTGTTGATGCTGGCGATATCCGCCGTCAGGTCGTTGACGCGCGCCACGATGCCGTCGACGACCTGGTCGGCTTGCCGACGTTCCAATGTCAGCGACTCGGCCACTGCCGAGACCGTTTGGGCCACGGTTTCCCCCGTCGTCAGCACATTTCTTCGGAGGTCGAGGTTCATGGGAGAGACCTCGAGATTGCGAAGTGCGTTGAAAAACGCGTCGAGGGTGTCGCCCAGGCCGCCTTCGCGGTCCGCGAAAAGTTGCTCCATCGCTGTCAACGAAGGGCGCTTCGCGCTGGCAGATCCGACGCCGCCTTCTGCGGTCAACATCTTTCGCGCCAAATAGGCGTCCGTGTCTCGGCGGGCATCGCTGGCCACGAGGCCACGCGGATTGACTTGACTGGTGAGAATGACATCACGTTTATGGTAACCGACTGTGTTGGCATTCGCGGTATTCCTGGCCGTGACCGAAATCGCAGCTTGCTGGGAGAGCAGCGCGCTGCGACCGGTGTTGAGGATATCGTTGATGCCACCCATGTGATAAACCTTGCGTCAGCCCACGGTGGAAGTGAGTACAGGACGAGCGCCGTCTGGGGTAGATCGGGGACCTGATCGACCGTATGTCGCGTTTCCGGCGTTTCCGGTGAGCGCCGCGAGCAGCTCCCGGACAGTCGCCGCGCAGACCTCGAGACGCTTGTTGTTGCGTCCCCCGAGCGTGCGGACATCGGATGCGAGCTGACGGTAGCGTTGTCGCAGATCGTCGCAGATCGTGCCGGGCGTCGACGCCCGTCGAGTCTGTAGCGCAACGAGGGCCTGCTGGGCCTCTTCCTTTTCCTCGGTCACGTTGTCGATCTCCGAGTAGTCCAAACGACGCAACGCCGCTTCCTCTCGTTTGAGCGTTTGATGCAGGCGGGCCAATATTTGGATCTCTTGTTCGACCACGACATCGATCGAAGCGTGTGGATCCGTCGGCGGAGGATTCGGCGGAATAGGAGGTGGTTGCATGCTCATGGTGTTGTACCCGCGGGTCTGGGGTCCGTGCCGTCGTCGTGTTGGCGGAGGGCGTTGAGGTAACGCTCGGGGTCGACCGGCTTATCGTTCACGATCGCCTCGAAGTGGAGGTGGGGGCCCGTGGCCCGGCCGCTAGCCCCCACGTCTGCGATGGTCTCTCCCACTTCCACTCGGTCCCCCGCACGGACGAATAGTCGTGACGCGTGGGCGTAGCGGGTCAACGAACCGTCCGCGTGGGCGAGTTCCACCAGGTTGCCGTAGCTGCCCTTTCGGCCGGCGAAGCGCACACGTCCGGCCTGTACTGCGGTGACCTCTGTGCCGGTGGGCGCCGCGATGTCGAGCCCCTCGTGGAACGAGCGACGCCCCCGGGTCGGATGGGTGCGCCAGCCAAACTTCGAGCTCACAATCCCCTCGGTCGGCATCTCCCCGGGGCCAGGGATGGCGGAGTGGAACGTGCCGTAGCGGGATCGCGGCATCGATCGAGACGGAGCGTGGACTCGAGATTCGGTGATGGACCCGCCCCATCTTGCTTGGGCTACGTGGACCGCCTCGCTCGTCCCTCCCAGTTCGCGTGCGATGATGGGATGTAGCCCAAGTGCACCGGCACCGGCGTCCGAGATGGCCTGGTCACACAGGGATTGGGCGACCTCCAGGCCGAAGGAGTGCCCCTCTTTGTCCTGCGGCACCGTGGCACGCATGACTTTCATGAGTTCCGACAGCACCAAGCTCTCGAACTGGATGGCGGCTGAAGCCGGCGTCTGTTTGGTCGCGCTCTTGGTCGTGGGCGCGGGCCGGTCGAGCGTGGTTGTGTCGACACCGGGGAGGTGGGATGTGTTGCTCATATGCTGGACCTACTGGACACGGATTTCGGCGCGCAACGCCCCCGCCTGGCGCATGGCCAACAAGATGGCGACCAGATCCCGTGGGCGCACCCCCAAGGCGTTGAGGGCGTGGACGACGTCGCCCAGCGTGGGTCCTGGATGAATCAGCTTGAGTTCGCCGGTATCTTCGATCACTTCGACTTCGGATCTCGGCACGACGACCGTGTCCCCGCCGCCAAAGGGGCTGGGTTGGGAGACCGCATCGGATTCGGAGATTTGCACGGTGAGTCCACCGTGGGAGATGGCGCAAGCGGAAATGCGAACGTGCGTACCCATGACCACCGTGCCCGTGCGCTCGTTGATGATGACTTGGGCTTTTCGGTCCGGGATGACCTCGATGTTTTCGATGGTGGCCATCAACCCGACCAGGTTATCCCGTACGTTCGGCGGGACGATCACACGGATCGTCCCCGGATCCGTCGCTGTCGCCAGGTTCGCACCCAAACGTGCGTTGATCGCCGTGGCGACCCGGGCCGCGGTGGTGAAGTCGGGATGGTTGAGGGAGAGGGTGAGTGGCTCGCTGGGATCGAGCTTGTACTTGAGTTCCTTGGCGACAACGCCCCCGTTGGGGACTTGGCCGACGGTGGGGTGATTGCGGGTTACACTGCTGCCGCTTCCCCCCGACGCCGAGAAACCTCCGACTGTGAGGGGACCTTCGGCCCACGCGAAGACTTTTCCGTTGCCGCCCTTGAGCGCGGTTGGAAGCAGCGTACCTCCCACAAGCGACTTCGCATTGGAGGTGGAGGACACCGTGACATCGACGCGTCGCCCTAGGCGGGAGAAGGGGGGCAGGCGACTCGTGACCATGACCACCGCCACATTCTGGGCTTTGATTTGATTGGCCGAGAGCTTGGTCCCGTATCTGCGGCTGAGAATATTGGCGACCATCTTCTGGGTCTGGACGCTTTGGAGGTTGTCTCCCGTCCCCGCCAAACCGACAACCAAACCGTATCCTACGATCGCGTTGGCCGTGACGCCCCGTAGCGAGGCCAGTTCTTTGAGACGGTCGGCCCGGGCGTGTCCAGGAGATCCGAAAACGGCGAGGAAAGCCAATAGCCACATGCCGTGCGCCAAGCGACGGTCGATCAAAAAGGCCATGCGGCGTCCACTCCCCGTTGAAGAAGTCCTGGGCCCTGTTTGTCGGATACGACACCACGGCCGCTGAAGTCGATGCGCGCCTCAAGTACCCGAGTGGACGAGACCGTGTTGTCCATCTCGATATCGTAGGGTCGAACAACCCCGCTGAGGTACAGGTGCGTTTCTTCTTCGTTGATCTGGATGGTCTTGCCGCCTTCGACAAAAAGATCGCCGTTGGGCAACACCCGTTTGACCTGCACGGGAATGGTGGCGGACAGCGATCCGTTGCGCTTGGTCTCGCCTGCGCCCTTGTATGAGCTCCGCATGATGGCCTTGACTAGGGCGGCCTTGTCCACATTGGGGTGGTCGGAGGCCCAGCGCTCCACGATACCGAACAGATTCTCGATTCCCGCTTCGGCGGAGCTCTCGGAACTTGTTTTGGTGCTGGCGGCGTCTGTGGCATCAGCGGATTCTTCGACGCGAACAACTAGCAAGTCGCCGAGGTGATTGCTGCGATTGTCCTCCGCTACGGAGGGCGTCCCCTCTCCCCACAGGAGGCCACTTGCGTCCGCGGCATCTAGGTCGTACTCACCGGGCTGGTAGTCGCGTTGCGGGAACTTGTACTGGGTGGCCGGGCCGGCACAGGCCCAAAGCCACGCGCAAGAGGCGACCAGGAGCAGGAAAATGGTGCGCCGATGGATCATCGCGCCGGGCCCAGGTCGATTCGAACCTCGGAAGGCGAGATAACGCGAGCCTTCACCGCGCGCGATCCAGTGAGGGGGTGTACACGAATCCAGTCGCCGGTCGTGCCGTCTTCCTCTGCTCGAGCCGACTGTGTGATGCGCAGCCCATTGGACAGGGCCACCAACGTCACGGTGCGTCCCCGCTGTATGGTTGGAGGTGCTTTGATCGCTCGGCTTTGGATCGGGCGCCCGGGCCGTAAAGACCGGGTGGCCGCTTGGCCCACCAGTTGCGCGCGCGTGAACACGGCGCGCTGCGGAAGGTCGTGCAACTCCGAGTCCACCATGACCAAGTCCTGGGGTCGAATCACGGTCGTTCTTGCGATGGTGTGTTTGGGCACGGGTGTGCGTGCGCGACCCTCAAGGCCGACCGTGACGGGAAAGCGAGCCCAGGAGCGACCCTCAGCCTTCACGATTACGGTGCCCGAGGTCGACTTTCGCAGTCTTGTGAGTCGGACCTCGACGGTGTGTGGCGCGACCGGGAGAACAACCTCGCGTACGCCGACCAGGTGGATGATGCCGATGCCGGGGGGCAATTGTCCGCGTACTCGTGCCAGCACCTCTTCCTTTAGCTGTGACACGCTCAGTCGTTTCGAGGCACGAACGACGCGCTGCACGGGTGGCAAAGCGTTGGCCAGTCGGGGATCGGCCCCGGCCCGCCGCAAGGCGTGGCGCACCGCATCCCTCGAAATCTGCGTGGAGCGGCCCGGCTGGGGCGATGGGGCGATGTCGAGATGCGCGAGCTCCCGAGGAGCCGAGGGAGTGAGGGCGCCGAGCTCGATCCGGCTGCCCTCGATCTCGATGGGGCGGTTGTTGCTCGCCTTCGCACTTGCCGAGCCGAGCAGGGCCAAGGCCAAGGCCAACAGGCCGACCTTAGGCGATATTCGAGGTGTTTTGTAGCATTTCATCGGCGGCCTTGATCACCTTGGAATTGACTTCGTACGCGCGCTGGCTCGAGATGAGGGCGATCATCTCCTCGACGACTTTCACGTTGGACATTTCGAGCGAGCCCTGACTCAGTGCGCCTAGACCTTGGATGCCAGGTGGACCCACTTGGGGATCACCGCTCGCGGAGCTCTGCTGGTAGAAGTTGCGTCCCATGCTCAGCAGGCCAGCGGGGTTGATGAATCCCGCGAGCTGGATTTGGCCGACTTCGGTCGCCTCCGTCTGGCCGCTTTGGATCACGGACACGGTTCCGTCGGCGCCCACGGTGATCGCGGTGGCGTCCTGAGGGATGCTGACCGCAGGCTCGATGGCGTAGCCATCTTGGGTGACGACTTGTCCCTCGCTATCGAGGGTCAGGTTGCCCGCACGTGTGTACGAAAGCTCGCCCCCGGGCAGCGAAACCTGGAAAAATCCCGCTCCTTCGATGGCGATATCGAGCTGGTTGCCCGTTTGAGCGAAATCTCCTCCTGTGAAAATCTTTTGCGAGGAGACGGTGCGCACACCTTGACCGACTTGGAGTCCGGTGGGCACCTTGACACCTTGAGCAGAGGAGGTTCCGGGCGCGCGGATGGTCTGGTAGAGCAGGTCTTGAAAACTTGCCCTGGACTTCTTAAAACCAGAGGTGTTCACGTTTGCGAGATTGTTCGCTGTGATGTCGATGCGCTGCTGCTGGGCTTCCATTCCAGTAGCAGCCGTACTGAGTGCACGGATCATATGAGTTCTCGCTTGCGATTGGGGCTAGAGCACGTCGAGGACCTGGCTGTCGGATCTTCGAAATTTGCTCATGATTTTGGCGCTTCGTTCGTAGTCCCGGGATACCTCGATGAGCTCGATCATGCCTCGCAAGGCGTTGACGTTGCTGCGTTCGAGATACCCTTGTTGTACGGATGGCTTCGGTAGGTGGACGTAGGCATTGACGGGGGCCGAAAAAGCGGTGTCCCCGATCTTTGACAACTTACTTTCATCCACATCCACGACCGCTAACGTTGCGAGGACCGTGCCATCTTGTTCGACCTCGCCCCCTGGACCGAGTGTGACTGGGCCGCCGTTGGGTGCGACCCGGACCGGGGTGAGACTTCCGGGAGCGTCGCCCCCCAATACAGGGTGCCCCTGGGGAGAGACGAGGGTGCCGTCCACGCTGATCCTGAAGCTCCCTGCACGGGTCAGGACTTGCTGGGTCGGGGTGCGAACCACGAAGAATCCCGGGCCAGTCAATGCCGCGTCCAGTGGATTTCCCGTTCGTTCAAGATTGCCCACACTCATGTCGGATTTGGTCAACGTCATGGCGGTGAATCCCTTCTCGGATTCAGTACCGTCGTTACTGGAAACAAGAAAGGCATCGAATGCTGTGCGCGTCTGCTTGTAGCCCGTGGTATTGACGTTCGCTATATTGTTCGCGGTTACGGCGAGTTGTTTGGAGGCGGCGACGGCCGCCGACATCGCTATATAGACACCGTTAGCCACGTCGGATTTCCTGACGGAGCATGGCGCGGAGTTTGGTGGTCGCTTCTCCCATGATTTGACAGACACGCGATTCGGTGACGCCCACCTCCACGCCGATCTGTTTGAGTGTCATTTCTCGGTGGTAGTACATGTCGATGATTTTCTGTTGCCGTTTCGGTAGACCGGATAGGGCCCCTTCGAGGTGATGTTTGAGTTCCCGTATCGAGGTGATTTCGTCGGGCCCGAGCGCTGGCGACGAGAGCTGCACGGAGTGGTCATTGGCGGTGTCATGGTCTCCGGTAAGGTCATCGAGGCTCAGGACCCGGACGTTGCCCACCCTGTTGACCAAGTTGCGAAAGTCCTCAACCTGCATTTCGAGGCTCTTGGCGATTTCGGCGTCTGTTGGCGGGCGCCCAAAAATAGCCGTGAGTTCCTGCGCTTTGCGAGCGATCCGCTTCGAGGTAAGTCGTGCGTTGCGTGCCATGATGTCGTAGCGACGCAATTCGTCGAGTATGGCGCCTTTGACCCTGAACTCGGCGAAGGTCTCAAATCGATCGGCTTTGGCCGGATCGTAGCGTTCCTTCGCATCAATGAGACCCAATATGCCGGCGCCGACCAGATCGTCGAGGGAGACGTGGCTCGGCAGGTTGCGGGCCATCCGACTCGCTATCTTGCGCACGAAATCGAGATACTTCGTGGGGTCGATCTTGACACGTTGGCGTGGTTTGGCGGGCGCTTCGTTCGCCGCCGGCGATTGATTCGCCGCGGCGGTGCCTCCAGAAGCGTCGGGGGGGGGGCTGACCCCTTTGTCGCGTGGTGTCCCTCGGCGCGCCGCCTTGACGCCAACGGGTACGTTCGGGTCTTGGGGAGGTGACTTGCGTGCCGCTGTTGCACCCTTGCGCGCGGTGGATGACCTTCTCATCGACTTCCCCCTTGCCGGAGTAGCTTTCTCCAAAACAGTCGTATCGCACCTTGTCGGTCGTCCTGGTCACTCAAGCTGGCGAGATTTTCCGCGATGGTTTGGAGCGCACGGGATGCGGGCGCATCGGGATAGCTGCGAAAGAACGGCTCGCCACGCATGACGGATCTCGACACGCAAGGATCGCGGGGGAGGAACCCAATATAGTCGAGCTGCAGCTCGAGAAAGCGCGCGGCGAGGCTGTCGAGACGACGAAATACGTTCTCAGCCTCGATGGGGCTGCTGGACATGTTGACCAGTATCTGGACGCGGCGCACGCTGCAGCGGGTCGACAGCACTTTGAGCATGCCGTAGGCGTCCGCGATGCTTGTAGGTTCACCTGTGACGACGACGAGGATGTCTTTGGCGGCAGAGGCGAAGCCTACCGAATTGGACCCCACTCCGGCGCCGGTATCCACGACCAACACATCGAAACGCGAGTCGAGTGTGTCGATAGCCGAGAAAAAAGCGCGGCGCTGCTCCTCGTTGAGGTCGGCAAGATCGGACTGCCCGGACGCTCCAGGGAGTAGCCACACATTCTCCGACGCTTCCACCAAGATATCCTCGACGACCACGTCGCCAGCGATCACGTCCGCTGTGGTCTGGGTGGGCGCGACGCCCAGAATGATATCCATGTTGGCGAGACCGAGATCCGCGTCGATGCACAGGACTCTCGACCCTCGGTCGGCGAGGGCGAGGGCGAGGGAGACGGCAATATTGGTCTTCCCAACCCCACCCTTCCCAGATGTGACGGCGATCACGGTCGGCGACATGGGGGCCGTCGCGCTCGAGATCGGTACGATCTTGCCAGTATTGAGCCGCATGGCGGGCGACGACGGTGAGGCGGATGCGGGGCGCGGCGCGAGGGACGGCGTCTGTGGGATGGTTGATCTGCGGGTCATGGATGCTTGTCGCCGAGGAGAGCCTCGACCAGGAGGGTCGGTGTGGCGGGTGCCAGGTCGTCGGGAACTTGTTGGCCCGTCGTGACATAGGAAAATGGCAGCTCGCTTTCTAGACGTGCTGCAAACATCGATCCCACGGCGACTGCCTCGTCGAGTTTGGTAGCTAGGAGTGCGTGTGTGGGAAAGGGTCGGTACACGTGCAGAATTCGATCGAGCTCGGCTTTCCGGGTGGCCGCAGCGATGCACAAGTGGACGGCAACGGGCTCGCCAGCGCGATGAATGCGTTGATTGAGGGACGCGAGTTCAGAGAGTTGGTTGGTGGGGGCGCCGGCGGTATCCACCAAGATCAGGTCTGCTTCAGTTTCACCAGCCAAGGTTCGGGCCAGATTGATCTGGCGACCACAAACATGGAACGGCAGGCCGAGAAGATCGGCGTAGGCGCCCAGTTGGGCCGTTGCGCCGATGCGAGCGTCGTCGAGGGTCACCAAGGCGACGCGGCGGTCGTCAACAAGCTTCGCACGTGCGGCGAGTTTGGCGATCGTCGTGGTCTTGCCAACCCCGGTGGGTCCAACGAAAGCCGCCACGCGGGTGGTTGGAGGCACGAGGGGCGCGTTGGGTCCCAGCAAGCCGATCAGAAAGTCAGAGATTCGACTCTCCGCGTTGCGATCGGAGATATCGTTCGGAATCTGTGCGAGCCAAGATTCGCAAAGCGGACGGGGAACGAGTCCTGCCAGCAGGCGCCGTCGCAATGACGCATGTGGCGACATCGTGCCATCCGGCCCGCCAGTGGCTGCCGCTAGTGCACTATCGGGTGAGGCCGTGATCTGATCGTGCAGACTCTTATCTGGTTTGTTGACGGTCTGCCGACGTCGCGCACGACTCAAGGCGAGCAGTGCTTTGTGGCGATTGGCCACGGCCGTTGGCGCCTGCTCTGCTGCAGTAGAGGTACGCGGGGTCGGGCGGCAGGCTTCGTCGTCTCCTCCTGGAGAGGCGCGAACTTCGATGAAGGAACCGCCGAGCAGGCCGAGGGCGCGGCCCGGCACGCGCCGCGTGCCCAAGATGACAGCTTGGGGGCCCAAATCGCGCCGTACAAGTGCAAGTGCTTCTTTGATCTCTCGTGCTTGGAAGGTACGGACGTCGGGCATAGGGAGCTCCAGGGCATGCATGCCGCGGAGCGGTGCGCTACGCGGCGAGCTTGACGACACCCGCCGTCTTGACGGTGGCGCGTGTGTCGATCTCTCGGAAGCTCATCACTGCAAGACCCGGTGCATGTCGGGCCGCCAAGGAGGCCATTGCCGTGCGCACGTCGGCGGAAGTCAGCAAGAGAGGTTCGCTCGGCACGCTGGCCAGACTACCCAAGGCCCGTTCGAGGCCACGTACAACTCGCGGAATCATGGCCGGGTCCACCGAGGTAGCGTGGGTTCCGTCCCCGGATCCCCTAAACGCCGCTTCTACACTTGGGTCGAGGACGAGAGCGTGGACGGTGCCCTCCGGATCGGCGAAGCGTGAGGTGAGGGACCGTGCCATACGCTGGCGTACCCGCTCCGTGAGCGGGTCTGTCTCTTTGGTGTCGCCGGCATGATCCGCGATAGCTTCCAGAATCGTCCGGAGATCGCGGATGCTGATCGACTCTCGCAGCAGGTTCTTGAGCACCTTGATGACATCACCGAGAGGGAGCAAGGTAGGGATGACTTCTTCGACGAGCTTGGGGTTGGTGGCAGCGAAGGCATCGATCAGCTCCTGCGCTTCCGCACGACCTAGGAACTCCGCCGCATTGTTGCGCAGCATCTCGGTGAGATGGGTGGCGGCGACAGTTGGGGGGTCCACCACGGTATAGCCCATCATTTCTGCCCGGTCGCGCTCTGCGGCCGTCACCCACACAGCTGGCATGCCGAAGGCCGGGTCTTTGGTCCGGTGGCCCTTGAGTTTCCCCACTGCGCCGCCGGGATCGATGGCCATGAGCCTGTGAATTTCGAGCGCGCCCTCTCCGGTTGAAGTGCCGGATATCAGCAAGCGGTAGTGGTTCTGCTTCAGCTGCAGATTGTCACGGACCCGCACCGGAGGCACGATGACGCCGAGATCTTGAGCGATTTGTTTTCGAATCTGGGCGATGCGTTTGATGATCTCGCCGCCGCGTTTCGCGTCGACGAGGGGGACCAGATCAAAGCCGACTTCCAGTGCCAAGAGATCGACGTTCATCAGTTCGTGGAGCGAGGGCTCGCTGGATGCCGCCTCGGGTGAGGTCGTGTCGTCCGCTTGTGCTGTCGACGCAGGCCCACCCGGATCGGCCCGCCGCGAGAGCACGAAGCAAGTCACGCTGAGCGCCAAGAAAGGCAACAGTGGCATTCCAGGGAACAGACCGATTACCACAAGCGCCACCGAGGCGAGCAGCAGCGGCTCGGGCCTGCCGAGTAGCTGAGAGCGCAGTACCGTCCCGAGATCCACCCCTCCGGTGGTGCGTGTGGCGATGAAGCCTGCAGCCGTCGACACCAGCAACGCGGGGATCTGCGATACGAGGCCATCCCCAACGGTGAGAATCGTATAGGTTTCGGCGGCAGCGGCGACGGTGAGATCGTTTTGGACAACACCAATGATCACGCCGGCGACGATGTTGATGGCGGTGATGATGAGGCCTGCGACGGCATCGCCCTTGACGAATTTGTTTGCACCGTCCATCGCGCCATAGAAGTCGGCCTGGCGCGACAGAGCATCCCGACGCTTTCTCGCTTCGGGCTCGGTGATATGCCCGTTGGCGAGATCCGAGTCGATAGCCATCTGCTTGCCCGGCATGGCGTCGAGCGTGAATCTTGCCGCGACTTCGGCAATACGCCCCGCGCCAGCCGTGAGTACCTTGAAGTTGATCACCACCAGAATCAAGAAGACAATGATGCCCACGACATAGGAGCCGCCGACCACGAATTCTCCGAATGCGAAGATCACTTTTCCAGCCGCGTCGGGCCCTTCGTGCCCATGCAGGAGAATGAGTCGCGTGGAGGCGATGTTGAGGGAGAGTCGCAACGTGGTGGCGATGAGCAACACCGCGGGAAAGGTCGAAAACTCCACGGGGTCGCCCACGGTGATCGCCAACAAGAAGATCAGCAAGGCGATGGTAATGCTTACGGTGAGGAGGAGATCCAGAGCGATCGCGGGGATGGGCAGGATCAGCATGATGACCACGCTGAGCAGCGCGAGGGCAAATGTACGGGAGACGGACCGTTGCTTCTTGTCGGCCTTGACACTGTCGCTGTCGCTCACGCTGCGCTCCTTCCACTGGTCCTGTACACGTACGCCAGTACCCGAGCCACGATTTCGTAGAGATCAACTGGAATCTCGGCGCCCACTTTTGCCGTGTGGTACACGGCTCGTGTCACCGAAGGATTGCTCACCACTGGGATCTGGTGGCGCCTGGCCACCTCTCGAATCCGAAACGCGACGGCATCTTTGCCCTTGGCGAGGAGCCGGGGCGCGCCATTTTGCATCGGATCGTAGGCCAGCGCGACGGCAAAATGGGTGGGATTGACGAGCACCACATCGGCCTTTGCGGTCGCCGCGAGCATCTGATTGTAGCCGATCTCAAGCATGCGTTTGCGGAGGCGATTTTTTACCTGTGGATCCCCCTCTGCCTGTTTTCGTTCGTCTTTGACCTCCTGTTTCGTCATTTTCATCTGCTTGTGGATCCTGCGATGCGCTAACACGTAGTCGATGACGGCCAGCACCGCGGTAGCCAAAATGGTGGCGATGATGAGTCGGAGTACGAGCGTGCCGATGAACGCAAGGCTCGAGAGCACCGGCATCCGACATAGGGCCAGAAGCTGGGTAAAGGACCCACGGAGGATGATGGCGAGAATGGTCCCGAGCACGATCGCCTTCACGATGGAAAGGCCCACCTGTTCGAGTTTTTGGGTCCCGAAAAACAGATTTTTGAGCCCCGTGATCGGATTGAACTTGGAGGCCTTTACTTCGAAGACTTTCGTCGTGAAGTTGCCGCCCGTTTGGGCGATTCCGGCGCATACACCGAGGATGCCCGAACACAGAAAAATGCCACCGCAGGCGTGGATAGCTGTGATCCCCGCGGCGATCATTGCGGATGTGATCGCGGTCCTCGCCGGCTCCCGGGTATCCAATGACCCGAAGGCGTCGCGAAACGACAGATCCAAACCAGCGTAGATCCCCTCACCGCTGAACAGGATCAGAATCAGCGTCCCGCTGAGGATGGTCACCCCGCCGATGTCGGGACTGCGGGCGATATTGCCGTCTCTTCGAAACTCGTTGCGGCGCTTCCCCGTGGGCTCTTCTGTTTTTTCGGCTGAAGATGCTTCGCTCATGGGTTCGGCGGGGGGCTCGCCGTGGCCGTTCTCCACACGTCGTGCATGGAGGACTTGAGTTCGCTTGCAACCGCCGCGCCGAGTGAGGGCACGGCGGCGCGTAGGATGATGAGGCCGGTGAGAATCGACAGCGAGAAAGCGATTGTGAAGATTTGGAGCTTCTGTGCGACGCGCGTGAGAAGCGCGATCGCCAGTTTGAGGATGAAAACTCCGCCTAGGACAGGCAACGCGAGTTTGACCCCCGTGCGGTACATGGGGTCGCCCAAGGCCACGAGGTCAAAGGCGGTGGCGCCGCTGAGTCGGGCGGTGCCAAGTGGCTGGGTGCGGACGCTCTCCGCCAATGCTGCGATGACCGAACGGTCGAGGCCAAGGGCAAGGAAGAGCTGCACGGACATGTGACCGAACAGAGCCGAAATCGCTGTGGTCTCGTCATTCGATAGAGGGTCGACGACGGCGCCAAACGATAGACCCATCTCGACCCCGCACAAGACGCCGGCGATCCGTGCGGTGGAGAGCGCGACGTGAACCACAAAGCCCATCCCAAGCCCGAGCAGGAGCTCGAATCCGGCTTGGACGGCGAAGAGGAGGCCGACACTTGGGCTCGGTGTGGGCGTCTCGCCCGGCGGTGAAACCCAAACGAGTGAAGAGGCCAGCGCGATGACGACCAGGGCACGTACCTGCCCCGGAACCCGGTTCCCCACCAACTGCGGTAGCGCTAGCATCACGCCCCCGACGCGCGCAGCGGAGAGGGCCAACAGATAGGCCCAGGGCCACGCGAGGCCCAAAAATGGTTCAAGCGCGGCGAGGAGCGCGTTCACGGGCCTACGGTGGCGATGGTCTCGTACATTTGCACGTTGAACTCGACGATTTTGGTGACCAGCCATCCACCGAGCAGCACGAATGCGAGACCCAACGATACGATCTTCGGGATGAAGGTGATGGCTGGTTCGCTGATCTGCGTCGCGGCCTGGACGATCGCCATGAAGAGGCCGGTCCCTCCGCCGATCACGAGGAGAGGGCCCGCACACTCTGCCGCCAACCAAATCGCACGGTTGACGACCTCCAACATGAATTCCGGTGTCATACGTGGAAGCTCCGCACGAGCGAACGCACCACGAGACCCCACCCGTCGGCGAGGACGAAGACCATCACCTTGAAAGGGAGCGCGATGAGGGTCGGTGGGAGCATCATCATGCCCATGGCCATGAGTACCGAGGAGACGACCAGATCGATGACCAGGAAGGGTACAAGCACCAAAAAACCCATCTGAAACGCGGTACGGACCTCGGAGAGCGTATACGCTGGCACGAGGACGAAGAACGAAACCTCCTTGCGGGACGACGGCCGCGGCCGATTCGATACGTCGTAGAACAGGCGTAGGTCCTCGTCCGCGGTGTGTTCGAGCATGAACGCTGCGAGGGGATCTTTGGCGCGGGAGAGCGCGGTTTCGACAGTTATCTTGTTCTCGGAAAGGGGTTCGAAGGCCTCGGTGTACATCGTTTCGCCGACCGGGGCCATGATGAATGCGGTCAGGAAAAGGGCCATTCCCATGACGACCTGGTTCGGCGGCATGCCCTGGATGCCAAGCGCCTGGCGCAGGAACGAGAACACGATGATGATGCGGGTGAAGCAGGTCATCGTGAGCAGGATCGCGGGCAAAAGCGACAGCACCGTCATCATCACGAGGATGCGGAGGGCGGTATGCGCTCCAGATGCCGGCGGTACAGCGGGATCCAGCGTGGAAAGCACGGCATCGGCGGCCGCGGCCAAAGGTTCGTTCACCGAGGCGGGTGCCGCCGCATGGCTCTCGCCTGCGGCGAGGCAGCACACGCCCACAACGCACAACAACAAGATCCGGCGGCGGATGGAGAGGCCGTGCGGCATCAGCTCGCGTCGCGTTGTTTTGCCCACGGAGGCTCGTCTCCCAGCGGTGGTGGGGAGTCCTGGCTGCGAGCGAGAATTTGCTCGAGTTCGATGACGCCGCTGCTCTTGTCGGACCAACTGGCGGGTGTGGGCTGATCTTCGCCTTGCGCTACCAGTGCGCTCGAGAGCTTGGTCTTGAAGGCCTCCACCCGCTCGGAGGACGAGGCTTTTGGGGGCGGTGTCTGTGCCGCCGCTTGTGGGGCCGGGCGCGTGGCCCCAAGCCCCAGCGGATCCGCTATGGAGTTGGAGTGAGAGTGGGCCACGGGGGGGGGTGTGCTCAGGTCCGCGAGGAGGCGTACCTGATGCTCGGTGACGCCGATGAGGAGCTCACGGTCTTCCACGCGGATACATACGACATGCTGCTTGGGACCGAGTGAGGTCCTGGCCAGGACCTCGAGTTTCTGGGCGCTACCCCAGTGGTTTTCCCGTCGGTGCCGCATCCAGACGATCAGAGGCACGAGGCCAAGCGCCCCCGCGGCCAGAAAGACCATGGACCACAGTGCACGCTCATCCGACGGCTCCTCCGGGGCGGCCACGGATGAGGCACTCGGGACGTCGGGCCAGCCCGGTTCCGCGCCGGCCGCAGTGGATGCCGCGACGGGGGCGACGGGGGCGACGGGATCGTCGCCGGCGGTCGCAGGTGGTGGGGCCGTCGCGGGGGGGATGGCTGTCGCAGTGCCGCTGACTGTCGATGCACCGAGCTGCGTTTGGAGTCCGGCGACCGAGGCCTCCTCGCCCAGTTGGGTCACTTTTTTGCTCTCGGTCGTAGCGTGCGATGCAGCTGCCGACCGTGCGACCGTCAATTCGACGACACCGTCGCGGTAACGGGTCGCGGTGTGTGCCTTGATACCACCGCGTAGATTGGGGCGCTGCATGAGGCGGACGACGGCACGGTTTCCGTACTGGGCCGTGCGCACTACCTCGAGCCTCGGACCATCGACGGCGATGCGCTGCGGTTCGACGGTGGCATTTCGAAACGTCAACATAAGCCCGCGGCGCGAGGTCGCTATCTTCGGGCTCAGCGGGGCCCCACTTGCGTCACTTACGATCACCACAGTTTCGTGTTTGCGTTCCTCGACTTTGACGCTGAGGGCACCTGCGTGGGCGGTTTCGCTGATCACCATCGTGATCCCCACACCGACAAGCAAGGCCCACCGGCGGGCGCGAGCGCGTACTCGTTCAGGCAGCATTTTCGTCCCCCGATGCGCCGCCGTTGGCAGCGCGTGGCATGAGACCCGAGGTGGTGAGCGAGGAGGTCATCACCTCGGTGATCCGAACCCCGTACTTTTCGCCCATGACCACAGCTTCTCCGCGTGCCACGAGCTTGCCGTTGACGAGAATGTCTAAACTCTCCCCCGCGGCCTTTCCCAGCTCGACGACGGAACCCGGGCCGAGGGCCAAGATTTCGGAGATCGGAATGGTTCTCTTCCCGAGCTCCACAGACACTTGGACTGGGATATCCAGTACGAGGGATAGGTCGTCGTTCATCTCACTCATTCACTACTCCGGGTGATCTCCAAGGCGATGGCGCCCTGATCATGTACGGGGAACCCATGGAACTTGGTCACGCCTTCGATATTGACCGGCAGTTCTTCCGCCGGATGTCGGTTGAGACGGATGGTCATGCCGGGCTTAAGGGCCAAGAGATCGCCCAGGCGCATGGCAGTGGAGCCGAGTTCGACGGTCAGGGTCACCGGGGTACGGCGCACGATGGCCGGCATCTCGCTGCGGCTGTCCTGCGCCTCGGGATCCGCACCCAGGAGTGCGCGCAACGGCTCGAGTACATGAGATGGCATGGCTAACGACATGCTGGCGAGTTGGTCGCCGATTGTGATCGTAAACGAGACATGCAAAACGTTGGTGTCCGGGTTGAAACCAGGTACCAAGTCGAGCTGCGATTCGATTTTCTCTGGTACGAACCGGAAGCAGTCGGAGGGCTCGAGCGTCTGGTTGAGCGTACTGATGATCGGGGCCATGCTGCGAAGCAACAAGCGTCGCTCAAGTGCGGTGGGAGCCAACTCGTCGGGGAGGTCCGTCCCCCTCCCGGTGCCGCCGAACATCCGCTCAATGACGCTGTATGTGATGACCGGATCGAGGGCTAGGATCGTGTAACCCCGTCCTTGGCCCAGGACAGAAGTACGCAGAGCGAACAGGCACGCGGCGTTTTCCGTGACGCGAGAAAGTCCGCGACCGGTCAGCACCTCGGGCGATTCGTAGCGTACCTCCATTTTGTTGCGCAGCACAGAGGTTAGGACCTTGCGAAAACTCTCCGCCGCCCGCACGTATCCCACCTCGAGGGTGGGGATCATCAGCTGGATATGACGGTCGTGGGCGAGGAGATCGATGGCTTCAGGAGAGGAGCGAATTCCTTGGTGCCGCGCGGAAACCGATGACTCGAGGATCGCCTGAACTTCGTCGGCGCTCAGAATCTGTTCTGGAATGTCTCGTGCCACTGCGCTCTACTGGACGATGAACTCGGTGATATGCATGTCGATCGCCGCGTCGGTCCCGACCGCCTCGTTGAAGCGTTTGATCAGTCGACGTTTGATGTTCAGCTTGTTTTTATTGCCAGATGTCTGACGGTAATTAAGGTCCGACAGTTCGCGGATGAAATGATCGCGGATGACGGGTTTTGCTTCTTCAACGGCCTCCGTCAGCCCATCGTTGGCGAGTTGCACCGCCAGGGCGATTTTGAGAAATCGTGCTCCCTCGGGTTCGTTTAGGTTGACGATAACCGGCATGAACTGCACGATCGGGCCCCGGCTTCGCGCTTGGCGGGGTGGCCCGGCAGACGAAGACGAGCTGTGGGTATCGTCCGCTGCGTCAGCGTGGCCTCCGCCGCTATTGCCTCGGAGGAAGAAGAAGCCGGCAGCGGCCCCACCCAACAAGACGTTGACGGCCACGAGGATGAGCACGATCGGCTTGCCTTTCTTTTTTGGTTCTCCTTCGGGATTCTCGTCGGCCACGGTGTTCCTTTGTGATCTGGAGCGTCTGGCGATGGTGTTGCTTCGGCAGCGATCACCAGGCGCGCCCCTCCAGAGTGCACGAAACGTGCCGCGGGCCAGCAGTGACTTTCACTGCTGACTCGCGCCAGCTAGTTTACGTTGTGGTTGGATGCGGGCTCAGAGCCGGAGCATGCGTGAGAACTATCGCTTGAGGCTGAGCACTTCAGAGAGCATTTCGTCTGCGGTCGTGATGGTACGTGAGTTGCTCTGAAACCCGCGTTGAATGGTAATTAGGTCCACAAATTCCCGGGCGAGGTCCACGTTGGAACTCTCCAGATTTCCGGCGGCGATACTGCCGCGCCCGCCAGAAGAGGGGTCGCCGACTACCGGCGACCCCGAGTCATTTGATGCTGCGAATAGGCCACCTCCGCGACGCTGCAGCCCGTCGGAATTCGTGAAAAGCGCCAGGGCTACGCGCCCCAGTACACGGCGCTGGCCATTGGAAAACATGCCTGCCATCAAGCCGGTGCCTTCGATCTCGAAGCTGGCCAGATCGCCACTGGCGTAGCCGTCTTGGTCAGAGAAGGAAACGGATGAGCTAAGTCCGTAGGTCGTAATGCCGTCGACACCGGTTCCTCCGGAGTTGGTGGGGCTGCCGAAGTCCAGTTCGACGTTCGTATTCGAGGGATCCGCCCCCAGCCACGCAACGTCAATGTTCTGCATATTCACATCGCGAAGCTCGCCGGATGTCCCGAAAACGAGCGTAGGCGTGGCACCCGACCCATCGGTGAGTTCCACCCACGGCGCCGCGGAGCCCACGTCCGCACCCGCCGTCATCACGTGGTACTCCCACTCAGGATTGGGAGTCTGTTGGGTCTTGCGAAAATAGAGTTCGAGTTCGTGTTGGGTTCCCAGAGAGTCGTAGACCAGAATCTGAGTCGAAAAGTCTGAGGTCCCGGCGGGGTCGAGTGCGCTGAAGGAGGTAGCGCTGACCGGCTGCTCTGCATCGAGGTTCGCTACAATTTCGATGCCTGTGGTGGCCTCGGGTGGGATCGAGTTGAATTGGAGCTGCAGGTCTCCAACGGAGTTTAGGAGGTTCCCATTGATGTCGATCGGGTTGCCCTGGACGCGTAGATCCGCTGCGTTCACAACGAAGCCGTCGGAGTTGATCTGGAACTGGCCTTGGCGGGTGTAGTAGGTCGAACGTACGCCGTCGACGGTGCCTTCGACCATAAAGAAGCCTTGGCCTCGGATCGCTAGATCGGTCGTATTCCCGGTGCCGAGCAGCGCGCCTTGGTTGAAATTCACCTGCACACTACCGATGATAGATCCGGCACCGCCGGGGCTGCCAGCGATAGCGCTTCCCAGCGTATCCGAAAAATTTCCGCGAGAAGACTTGAATCCAATGGTGTTGACGTTGGCGATATTGTCGCTGATGATGCTCATCGCGTCGCTATGCGCGGTGAGGCCGGCAGCGCCGGTGAACATGGCTCCGGTGATGGACATGGTTTTCCTTCGGTGTGGGGATGGGAATGGGAACGGTGTCGATCGCAAGCGACCACTAGTGTGAAACGGGGAATCTCCACGGCGGCGGCGTCGCCAGTGTCAACGTTGCGTCACGTCCCGGGGGCACGATAGCTTCGGGTACGATCTGCACGGACTCGGGGGCGATGGCGTCCCTGGGGCCGGAACTGGAACCCGCAGACCCGCTTCCCGACCCCGCCCCGGTATCGGGTTCGTTCGTCGAGGCATCTTCGGCATCGATTCCGGGCGGAACGGCGGGAGCGAGAGAGGGGGCGGTTTGGATATTGTTGATCGAGATGATATCGGCGGGGACGATACGTGCCGACCCCACGATGAGCTCCGCGACCCCACTTTCGAAAGTGATCCCTTGCACGATGCCGCGTGTTAGTGGGTCGACGCTGATGCTGTTTCCCTCGGAATCGGTCGCTTCCACCGTTACCTTGTAGCGACCGTCCTCGAGTAAAGTTCCCGAGATGTCGCGGCCAGACCAGGGCAACTCGTGGTGACCGGCTGACAGCCTTGTACGTTGCATCGTGCTCACCATTTTTCCGGTCGCGTCTGTGATCGTGATGTTCACAGTCGCGGCATCGCTCGGCAGCATCAGGCCGATCGATTGTGGGCGACCTCCGGCGATCGACACCGTGTCTCCGCGGGCCTCGACCTCCTTGCCGATCATGTTCGTCAGCTGGGCGTTGGCGAGTGAGAGCTGGGAAAGTTGCATCTGTCCCAATGTAGTGTTGGTGGCGACCTGCTGCTCAAGCGCGGAGAATTGGGCCAATTGGGCCACGAACTCGTGGTTCTTGAGTGGCTCAAGCGGATCTTGGTTTGCGATCTGTGCCGTGAGCAACTGGAGAAAGTCGTCACGGCCCATGCCACTCTTCTCGGCGGCCGCGGTGAGGCTACCCCCGCTCGTGGGCGCGTTGGGAGCCCCTAGGTTGTTCTGCATCGGGTCGATTGGCATGGTCGTGGATTGTTCTTACAAGTCGCGTGCCGAGACAGTACCCGGCGACGTTCGATTTTGGTCCAAGCCGGCGCCCTAAGCGATGGAGTCGATGAGGCTGTCTTTGGCACGCCGATCCTGATGCACCTCGCGGCTGGGAGCACTGGCGCTGGCGTTCTCGGAGGCAGCAGCGTGCTTGTCCCGTGCTGCCGTCGATCCGTGGCGGTGGGCATCCCGTCCCTCGGCGAAGGCCTCGGCTAGGTCGCGCTGCGTATCGCGTGTCTGGCTGTCGTCCTCCTCGCTGCGTATCGCCACTTCGACCATGCGTCCATCGAGTCGCAGCGCGTCTTGGAGCACCGCCTGATCCCGCGCCAACGCCTGGGCGGCGTGACGGTCACTGGTGGCGATGTCGAGAGAATAGTTGCCTTCCTCGTTGGCGCGGATGTGCAACTGCACGTCACCGAGCTGTGGCACGTGCAGACGGACGCGTGCTCCACCCGCAGGTATGGGACGCAGGCGGGCCAGGTGGGACTCGATGCTCTCGCGCAGCGCCCGAGTGTCCGGTCGTGGGGCGTCGAGAGTTTGGCTCTTGCTGGGTGTGGCGGTCGTGACCCGGGTTTGTGCGCGACCCAGCTGCGATCCCGAGCGATCGGATCCATCTCCGGAGGCCCCTCTGCCCGCTCCGGACCCGGTCCGTGCGTCGACGGGGGTGGGTTTTGACGCCTTTTCTGTCTTGACGTTGAGTCCGTCGTCGATCGTGCCCTGATCGGGGTCCTGCGGCACAGCGCTCGTTTGTGCTGCGGCGCCGGAGAGAGTCGCCTGAGGCGCCTGTGCAGAAGAGCTGTCGGGTCCAGTGGTGTCGGGGGGCGGCGTGGCTATCGGTGGAATCCCGGGGGCAAGGAGTTGTGTGCGGGCATGCTGTGCGGATGGATGATCCGGATCCTGGAGCGCAGCGTGGGACGGCGTGCCTGGAGACAGGACCCCGCGCTGGTTCGGCGTGGGCGATGTGTCGCGCATCAAAGCGGTACGAGGCTCGCGGGGGAGCTCGGGTTCGACCTCGGAGAGCTGCGCCAATTGGCCGGCAACGACGGCGCCCAAACTCGCCGGGTCCACGTTCGGGGCGACGTTCGGCGCGAAGATGGGGGCGGGGGCCGGCGCGGTCGCGGCCCCCGATCCCGAAACCGTCGGCACGGCGTGTATCGCCATCGCGGCGGCGTGGGTGGGGACGAACGTTTGTCCGCCGGTTGCAGCGCCGACTGATTTGAGGTGTGGGTTGACGGTGCTGTCGCCAGCGAGCGCGATGGTGGTCGCGACCGCCGTCGCCGCCGGGGCTCCTCCTAGCTGGGCCGCCACGGACTGGAGGCCCGCGTTGCCTCCAGGCGGCGCGGCCGGGGGATTGGGCGCTTGACTCGGGATGCGCTCCCCGGTCGTTTTCCCGGCCTGTTCACCGGTCTGTTTACCGGTCTGCCCGCCGGTCCGCCCGCCGGTCCGTAGTTGGTCCGCTCGGTCCGCGGTGGGGTCTTCCTGGGTAGGCGATGATTCGCCGCGCGGCTGGGTCTCCGCCTCGCGATGTTCCGCACGGGCCCGGTGCGTGGCGTCGCGCCTCGCCCGATTCGCGTCGGATGCCTTCGCGTCTCGGGACGTCGCGTGGGCGCGAGGTCGTGGTTCGGGGGATGGGGAACGTTCGTAGTCGGCTGCCTTCGCGTCGCTCCGTTCCTTGGCTCGCGATTCGGCCCGGGGTCGCGCCGCATGATCGAAAGCGAACGCAGCGTCTCGCGCATCGTCTTGCCGCTCCTCCTTTTTCCTGCTGTCTTGCGTCCGCTTTCGATCGCGAATCTTGGAGGCGTAGAGGTCCGAGAAGGCTTCGGAATCGGCGAGGGGTACCTCGGACGGCGCCGTCAAGATGTCGGCAGAGGCCACATTGGGGTTGAAAATCGTGAGTGGATTCATGGCTTGGTTGCCGCGCGTTGCGGTCCGTCGCGTACGACAGCGTCGTGAGTGGGGGGCGTGGTCCCGGCCGCGTCGGTGGGCGCCGGCTTGGCTCGGGGGGCTTGAGCACTCGATGTCGGGTTGATGCCGAGTGGGGATACAGTTGTGGGCGTCGGGGGCCCGGGCAGGTTCTTGCTGATACCGTGAAGCAGATCTTCGTCCTGCACGGCCGACTCGGGATCAGTATCGAGGTAGATCTGGCCGAGCTGGGCTGCACGTTCCGCGGGCATCAGCGCCATCAGCTTGGCCGCTTTGCGATCGCTTTTGCGCGCCACAGAAAGCAGCAGCCACTGGGCGTCCTTGTCGCTCATCTGCGCCACGATCTCCGCGCCGGCCTGCGGTGGCATGGTAGCGATGAGATCGGCGAGGGCCGACACCCGTTCGTCCCGACGCTCTCGAGCGAGTTTTCCGATGCCGAGGTGCGCTTGCAGCCTCCGTTCGAGGTCGGAGATATTCGTCATGCGGCTTTCGAGTTCGTTTTGGAGCTGCCGCAGGTCGCTATCCCGCTTGGCGAGGTGGAGCTGTTGTTTTTCGAGTATCTTGTGCTGCGCTCGGAGTTCGGTGAGGACCCCATGCTCCGCATCTCGCACCTCATCGGGGGGTCGGGCTCCCCCCGGGTACTCGGACCCGTCCGCACGATGTTCGTCGTTGTCACCGGTGTCGCCCGTAAGGTTCGAATCCGCTTCGTAGTCCCGGGTGGGCGGGGGAAGAAGCGGCGCATCCTCTTCACAAGCGGCGATCAAAAATAGACCCGCGCTGAGGATTCGAAAATAGCTCACGCTCACGCTCCCCCTCGCCTCTGACCGTTCAGATCGTCATGTTCCATTTGCTCCCGTCGCAGGGACGCACGTTCTTGTTTGGCCCGTGATCGGTCCCGGAGAACCTCAGAACGCCGCAGTGCCATGCTCGCGCGATGCACTACGCCCTGGCACTGCGCGCTGCGTTCCTCCGCAGCTCGGATGTCTCGCCCGCGGTCCTGTGCAACAAGACCCAGCCTGTCGATCTCCGCTGCGCTACGAGGCGAGGCCCCCGACAGTTCTTGGACGGACCGTATCGCGTCGCGATGGGCCTGCGAGGCTCGTTGGGCCTCGGTTACGGCCATATGGTGCTCGGCAGCAGCACGATCGCGCTGCCGTGTGCGCACTCGGACCAGCTTGCGAAGTGTCTTCTGTTTCATACCGCCTCCGCGAGGGCCGTCATCGCTTTGACGATCTCGGCGAGCGACGTGGGATCCGATGCAGGCTGGCGCAGGAAGGCATCGACCGCGGGCTGCAGCTGCAGGGCGCGGTCCAGGCCGGGATCGGCACCGGGGACGTGTGCGCCGATCTGGACCAACTCTTTCGCTTCCGCGATGCGAGCGACGAGGGTGCGAACGCGTTGGGCAGCCGTGTTTACCGACTCGGGCACCACCGACGCCGCCACCCGCGATATGGATTGCAGCACGTCGATCGCCGGGTAGTGCCCGATCGATGCAAGATCGCGTGACAACACGATATGTCCGTCGAGGATCGACCGCGCGGCGTCGCTGATGGGGTCACTGAGATCATCCCCCTCCACCAGCACCGTATAGACCCCCGTGATCGATCCGCCTGCGGTGAAAGACCCCGCTCGTTCCAGCAGCCTCGGGAGAAGCGAGAATACGGATGGCGGATAGCCTCGGGTTGCAGGGGGTTCACCCATACTCAAGCCGAGTTCGCGTTGCGCCATGGCGAAGCGGGTCAGGCTGTCGACAAGCAAAAGGACATGGGCCCCCCCGCTGGAGAAATACTCGGCGATTGTGGTGGCGACGAAGGCTGCACGTGTACGCTCAAGTGCAGGTCGATCCGACGTGGCCACCACGGCAACGCAGCGACGCCGCGCGGTCTCACTGAGCGTGCGTTGGAGAAATTCTCCAACTTCGCGACCGCGTTCACCGACCAGGCCAATGACGATGATATCGGCCTCTGTATGGGCCGCGATCGCACCCAAGAGCGTGCTCTTGCCTACCCCAGCCCCCGCCAGGATCCCGATGCGCTGACCTCGTCCCAAGGTGAGCAGGCCGTCGATCGCACGGACACCCACGGGGAGCGGGGAGGCGATGAGCGACCGTTCCAGTGGGCTCGGCGCCGACGCGTAGATGGGTCGCAGATCGTGGGGCCCCGGTAGGGGTCCGCCCTGCGTATCTAGAATCGCCCCGCGGGCATCGAGAATGCGTCCGGTCATGGCCTGGTGACACGCGACCGACGCCGCCACGCCGAGGTGGCTGATCTTCGCCCCTAGCGTGATCCCGCGCAGCTCCCCCAGCCCAACCATGAGTACACGGCCGTCTCGAAGGCCCACAACTTCAGCCGGTACGATGGCTCCGCTGGTGTGAATCTCCAACAGGTCACCTACGGCGGCACCTGGACAAAATCCTTCCGCCAGCAATCCCACCACCTTCACGACATGTCCGTCGACCCGCGGTCGAAGGGCGGACCGTAAGCTTCTCGAGTTGACGCTGCTGAGCTGAGGGATCTCGGTGGACGGTAGATTCATACTGCTGTCTCCTCGTCGACGGGCGACTCGGCGGCGCCTGAGGATCGTCCCAGCACCAGGCGCCGTGCACGAGCTAGCCTGTCGGCCATCAGGCTTTGCATCGTCCCCGAAGGGGTACGCGCCCGGATGTCTCCTTGGGCCAGGTCCGGGTCGACCTGGACCGTGAGGGTGGCTGCGCCGCGGTCGATCTGGTCGAGCCACGACTCGAGCTGCTGGGCGTCGGCGGGGGAGAGTGCCAAGTGGATGGGTTCGTCGACGCCCAGTTCCTCGAGGGCTTGCTCCACGAGAGCGCGCGAAAATTCCTGGCCCTGTTCGAGCTCCCGTTGCAGCAGCGCAGCCGCGATGCCGAACGCGACCTCCACCATTTCTTGGCGGTAGATCTCGGTGAGGGACTGCCGTAGCCGGGTGAGATCGTCGAGCGCAGTCTGGTAGCGTGACAGCCGTCCTTGTGCCTCGGCCTCCGCCTTCTCTCGGCCCATGGCATAGCCGGCGTCGTAGCCTTGCTGTCTCGAAGCCTCGGCGGCGGCATGGCTCGTTTCGTCGGCTGCGCCTGGATCTTCTTGCTCACCACCGGGGTAGCCTCCGATCGCAATCCGCTCGTATCGCCGCTCGCTGACGCGCCGACCTCGGGCGGGAAAGGGTAGGGGGCTCTTCGCTTCTGTGGCGCCGGCTGGTTTGTAGCGCTCGCGGCCCACTAGACCATCTCCTCTCCTCCGCCAGTGATCGCTGTGATTTTTCCGTCGGCTTGTAGCTTGAGGGCCACCTCTACGACGGCGGATTGGGACTCCTCCACGGCGCTGAGCTTGACGGATCCCATACTGTCGATATCGTCCATCAGCATCTCCGCCGCCCGTCGGCTCATGGCACCGAGGATATGATCTCGTAGCTCGGGGCTGGCAGTCTTGAGGCCGAACTTCAGCTGTTCGCTCGAAATTTCGCGCAACAAAGTCTGCATGTCGCGGTTGTCCACGTTGATCAAATCCTCGAATGTGAACATGGAGCGCTTGATGGCGAGACATAGGTCTTCGTTCTGTTCATCAATCTCCTCGAGCAGACGTTCACTGATCTCGGATTCCAGGCCTGCGACCAGCTCGGCGGCCCGCTTGATCCCGTCGATCGTGACAACTTTCGCCTCGGCCACCAAGGCGAGCTCCAGGCGGAGTGCCTTTTCGGCTTCCTCGATCGTCGATTTGGGGATGGCCTCCAGCTCTGCCATCCGACGGATGATCTCACGCTGCATGTCTGCAGGCAGGTGGCTTAGTACGGATGTGGCCTTTTCGACCTGCACATGGGCCAAGATTGCGGCGAGGCTTTGCGGGTGTTCCTTCCCCAGCAGCCCTGCAAGCGTCTCCGGGTCGATGCGGTTGAGGAGAAGCAGTGGATCGGGGGCAGTGATCTCTTTCGCCAGAAGGTCGTCGGCCTTCTCCTGACCCATCACCTTACTGGCGATCCGTCGCATCATTTCGGTGCCGCTGCCGATGGCGAGGGCGTGATCGTCCTGTGCCTCGGCGAATTCTTTGTACACCGTGCCGAGCTGGGCCAGGGTCACGGACGTCATGTCGGCCAGTCCCTGGGTAAGTCGGCGAATCTCCGCATCTGCCAGATGCGCCACCACTCTCGCCGCTCGCTCTTCTCCGAGGGTCAATAGCAAGCTGATGGCCTTGTGCGTACCGGAGAGTGCTTCGTCGTTGGCCATGGTGCTAGGATGCTTCTTCGCGGATCCACGATTTTACGATCTCCGCCGTGCGTTCGGGATTTGCATCGGCGGTCTGCACCACCTGTTCTCGCAGATGGGCCACGTCGGGGAGGGCTTGTTGGGCTCCCTCGGGGAGCTCACCTTGGTTTTGCAACTCGTGTTTCTTCAGCGCGACTTGAGCTTCCTCGACGCTGGTTGGGAAACTGAGCACATTTGCGTCGGCGGCTGCGCCGCGCCCCCGCTTGAGGATCAACAGCGCGGCAAGCCCAAGTGCAAGCAGGCCGCCACCTACCGCGTAGGGCAGCCAGGCCGGGAACGGGGGCTGCGGGGTAGCGATGTCTGTCTCTGGCGTCGGCCGGTCGACGAAAGGCACGCTGGTGATCTTGATTCGATCCCCACGGGCGGCGTTGTAGCCCATGGCGTTCTCCACAATTCCTTGCAGCTCAGCCAGCTGGTCGGCGGGGCGGGTCGAAAACACCGGAGGACCGCCGTCCTCGGCGGCGGTATAGGTGCCGTCTACCATCACGGCCACCGTCAGGCGCTTGACACTGGCACTGGGACCGGTGGTATGCACGACGGTTCGGTTGACTTCGTAGTTTTTGCTCTTAACGATGCGCTGAGAGTTGGCGCTCCCCCCGTTGAGACCTCCACCTTTCGCGCCGGGCTCGTTGGCCAACGCGCCTGCGAGGCCCTTTGGCCGCCCGTTTCGAGCACCTTCGTAGGCCTCTTGGGTGGCCTCGCTGCGGACTGCCGTCTGTTCGGGATCGAAAATTTCCTCGGTCGTATCGACCTGGGCGAAATCGATGTCGGCTGCGACCGTGACCTGGGCCCCGCCGACGCCGACAGTGCGCTCCAACAGGCGGCGTACCCTCTGTTCGAGTCTCGACTCGAGATCTCGCTTGTAGTCCAGTGCCGCCGCGGATCGGGCGTCGCTTCCCGGCCGGCTCAGAAGATTGCCTCCGGTGTCGAGGATGGTGACATCGGAAACTCGCAAACCGTCCACCGCCGCGGCGACGAGGTGCTGGATGGCGCCGACGTTTCCATCCGACAGTCGTCGGCCGGGCAGAAGATCGACCGTGACGGATGCGGTGGGTGCCGAGGCCTCGTCTTTGAAGACCGCACGCTCGGGCATGGTGATGTGAACCCGTGATCCTGAGACCACATCGATCGACGCGATGGTCCGCTCCAGTTCCCCCTGAAGGGCGCGTTTGTAGTTGACCCGCTGGGCGAAGTCGGTCAGTCCAAAATTTTGGCTTTCGAACATCTCAAATCCCACGCTTCCGCCGCGTGGAAGATCTTGCTCCGCCAAGATCATGCGAGCACGACCGATCTGGTCGCGGGGTACAGTGACTATCGAACCGCCGGCCTCGATGCGGTGCGGAATCTTCGCGGCATCGAGGGCGGCTACGACACCGGCGCCATCTTTGGGGGCGAGACCCGAAAAGAGGATGCCATGCTGCGCACCACCGAATGCTGTGATCAAGCCCAAGCCCAAACCTACGGTCACCAACGCCACGGCCAGCAACGCGCGGAGACGTGGACCGGTCTTCTCCCAGCCGGATCGGGCCTGGGCCAGAAACTGTTTGATGCCGTCCATGGACTAGCAGATCAGTTCCCAGCGGACATCAGCTTGTGGTAGGCGTCGAGTAGTTTGTTTCGAACGGTTGTACCGAGTTGCAACATAAGGTCGGCTTTCTCCATGGTGACCATCGCTTCATGAATGTCCACGCGCCCTTGGATCAGGTCTTCGGCGGCGCGGTCAGCATCTTGAGCGGCCGCTTCCACCTTGTGAAATGCGAGTCGCATGGAGTCGGCGAACTCGCTCCCCTCGCTGTTTTTTCCGCTTTTGATTCCTGGGACGGATTCGGTGGCGACAGGTATCGGCGCCGGCATGCGTCCGGTCTCAAGGTTGATTCTCATCTACTTTCCGATCTTGAGGGCTTGCTGGGCCATGGTACGTACCGTTTTGAGGACCTTCGTGCCCGCTTCGTAGGCGCGCGCAGCACTCATCATGTTCACCATTTCCTTGATGCCGTTGACATTGGGCATGGCGACGTAGCCTTCCGCGTTCGCGTCAGGGTGGGAGGGGTCATACACGAGTTCTGGCGGGTCCTCGCTCTGGGATATTTGGGCGACGCGAACGCCCAGAAACTCTTCCTCGCGGCCGCTCATCATGGACTCAAGTCGTTGTGCGAACGGAGCGTTATCGACTGGAACGGCCTCCAAGACCACATCACGCCGGCGGTAAGGTCCGCCTTCGGCTGTGCGCGTGGTGCCTTTGTTCGCCATATTCATGGCGGACACGTTCATCCTGGTTTTTTGGGCCTTCATGCCCGATGAAACGATTTCGAGGGTGTCGAAGAAGGACATGGTTTTCCTAACGGCCGTCGTTGGCGGCGTAGCGCAACATGGCGAACTTGCGGGACAAAATCTGGTTGATCGTCTCGTAGCGGAGCGAGTTGGCCGTGATACGTGCCACCTGCTGCTCGAGGGATACGCTATTTCCGTCTTGGTCCGGAGTTTCGTCGTCCGATATCGTCATTTCTTCTCGATGATCCATTTGCCGCACAATCCGATGCCCTTGCACCTGTGCGCTGTATTCTTCGTGAAACACCAAGTCACGTGATCGGTAGCCCGGTGTGTCGAGATTCGCCAAATTCGCCGCGATCAGTTGTTGGCGCCGCGAGTGATAGGTGAGATGGTTCGAGAGGCGGTCGAGTCCCGCCAATGGTGCGCTCCCGATCCGAACTTGTTGATAGTCAGCCATGGGTTATCTATCCAGATTCTTTCGATTTCGCTGCTCGACATGAGCTACGATCCGTGTGAGCGCGGCTTCCCGAAGGCGCGCTCGAGCCACTAGACCCCAATGCGTGCTGTGGCCAGCGATGCTTTGCAGGATCTTCTCCGCGTCCTCCCGTTTTCCCAAATCTTCTTCGGCTCGCGCGAGCAGGTAGACCATTTCATCTCGTGTTTCCGGCTCGGTGCTGCGGCCGATCCACGCGCGTAGCAAGGGCACGGCAGATGCGGATCGTCCGTCGCGCGCGAAGGCCCTTGCGAGCGCGCTCCCTCGCTTCTGGGCGTTGTCGTACCCGATGGCGCGCATCCGTTGAAGCAACTGTATGTGCTCCGCGGGTTTCCCCCATGCCTCGGCGAAGTCGATTTCGTGGGCAATGATCTTCCGTCGCAGTGAACGACCAGGAATGGATTCGCGAATGCTAGCGAGCAACTCGCTGGCCGCCGGGGTGCCTTCTCGGATCTGGGTCTGGAGTGCGAGGGACAAGATCTGCTCGGAGAGGCGCGGGGCATCGGCGTGTTTGGATACCTGGTAGCGAATAACCTGGGCGGCGTGGGTCAAGTCGCCGATGCCGTGGTAGGCCTCGGCGAGGTCGGAGACCAGTGCAGCCTCACTGGACGCAGAGGTCGATTTGTCGAGCACCGCGCGATATAGGGGGATCGCGGGTCGGCACAGGCCGAGTTCGACGTACGACTGGGCGACCAACCTTTGGATCGTGGCGAGATGGGGATTCCCGGATAGATGGGTCGCCCAGGCTCGGTACTGAACCACGGCCGCGAAGGGACGGCCTGTCGTCGCGGGTACCCCGATGGCCGCGCTCACGAGCGCGTCGCGGGCCCGGCGAGCTTCGTCGCGCGCCTGCTCCGGCAGTTGCTCGATCGACGGGAAGCTGTGCAGGGCGACGTCGCTCGCGTTGATTGCCATCAGGATCCGCGTGGCTCGAAGCCAAGTGAAGGGCTGGAACCGGTGGCGGGTGCCTGCGTTCGCGGCAGTGACCACTTGATCCGGTGTCGGCGAGTCCTCGCCTATGATGACCGCGAGCCTCAAGGCGGCGAGACGCGCGAGCCCGGCACCGGTGGAGCGGGGGTGGTCGCGGGACACGTGGCGGAGCAGGTCGGTCGCTGCGTTGACGTGGCCGCTGATGATGAACAGCTCGGCGATCCTCAGCTTGGCGAGGTCGACGAGCGCTTCCTGCTCCGCCAGCTTTTGCCACAATCGACGTGCGTGTTTCAGCTTGCCTTCCGACGTGGCACGTTCCGCCTCTTGCCACAGCTCGAGATGCGCGCCGAGGTTGCGCGGCTGGGGCAGGGGGCGTCGGAGCTCGTCCGCGAACTGGCGCAGCCTCGTATCTTCGGATTGGGCACCGGTCAGCAACGTGTACACGCGCGCTGATCTTCCTCGAGTGCCCTCGACGAAGATCAGGCGACGACGCGGGTGAACGATACGGAGGCGGGCTCCGTCTGCGAGGGGCGAAACCTGGGTGCCAAACTCGGCCGGCGAAGCGGCGACGGCTCGCTCGACGGTTTCCGCGTCCACGGGCAAATCGACTTCGATAGCTTGTCCCCCCGGGAGCAGCAAGGCCGTGGGGACCCGTGCGCCCGCTGGGAGGCGGATGTGCACCCGTATTTCCCGGCTCACGCCGTCCAGGTACGGCTGCGTCTTTGTGGCCGCGCGGGCCTGGACGGGCCCGGCCAAAGTCATCACGGCTATCACAAACTTGACGATCATGGCGCGCACAGGGGCGCAATCACGCAATCTTCGTGCCAGTCGCGGGGGCGAGGCCCCTCCGCGGCGCCGCGCCTACCTCCGAGCCCGGTGCTTGCGGAGCTTCTCCACCAATGTCGTCCGATTCATGCCCAGGAGTCGTGCGGCGCGAGCGACATTTCCGTCGGTCCGTTCCATAGCCTGCAGGATGAGGCTGTGCTCGATCTTTGCCAGGGTGTCGCGCATGTTGATGCCCCCGTCGGGCAAGACAATCTTGTAGGGATAGTGCGCTTGCGGCTGTGTGGCGTCGGCGTCGGTCGTGGGGACGCCGTTGTGGGAGACGTGTGGACCGTCCACCCCCGGGGCTGCTCCTGCCATCCCGTTGTCGGGGTTCGCCGGCGGGTCGGTGTGGGCTCGCGGATCGTCGGTTGCCGCGACCGATCCGGCTGCTAGCCAGGCTCCGTCTGGCACGTCGGGTGCCGACTCCCGTCCAACCTGTTTCACCCCATCGACCTCCCCGCGCGTCGGCGTGGGTTGGGGGGTCGTCAACGTGGGTTGGGGCGCCTCTACGGGTCCACCGACCGCCGCAGTCGGCGCCAAACGGTGCGCCGACCTGGACGAGAGCGCGTCTTGGATCTTTTGCGGGAGGTCTTCGACTTCAAGCACGCCGTTGCCCTCGTAGAGCAATGTCATGCGTTCGATGGTGTTCTGCAGTTCGCGGATGTTTCCGGGCCACCGGTATTGGCTCATGGCCTCCATCGCGGTGGGGGAAAACTCGCGGAGACGCTGGCGTCGGCGTCTCGCGTTGAAGGTGCCGAGGAAGTGATTCGCCAACAAGCGGATGTCACTCGCTCGTTCGCGCAGCGGCGGTAGGTCGATCGGGATCGTGTTGAGACGGAAGTACAAGTCCTTTCGAAACGACCCGGAATCGGCCAACTGTTCTAGATTCTTGTTGGTCGCGGCGACAATGCGTACGTCGGCCTTGCGCGGCCTGGCTTCGCCTACGCGGACGAATTCGCCCTCTTGCAGTACCCGTAGAAATTTGACCTGCACGGCCAGCGACATCTCGCCGATTTCGTCGAGAAACAAGGTGCTGTGGTCCGCAGCTTCGAAACGTCCCTCACGGTTTTGGACCGCCCCCGAGAAGGCTCCTCTGGCATGACCGAAGAGTTCGCTCTCGATAATCGCCTCGGGGATGGCGCCACAGTTGAGGGGGATGAGATCGTTTTTGGACCTTGGGGAGGAGTCGTGGAGAGCTTGGGCGACGAGCTCCTTCCCAGTTCCGCTCTCCCCATGAATGAGCACTGTGGCGTCGCTTTCCGCGATCCGCTCCAGGAGCAAGAATATCTTGAGCAGCTGCTCGTGGTCGCCGATCATGCGGGAGGCGAACTTGTCGCGCCAGATCTTGCGTGCATCACCGCCCGCAACCTGTCCCTCGTCAATTCGTAGGACACGCCGAATCGTGTCCGTCAGCTGCGAAATGGTGAAGGGCTTGACCAAAAAGTCCGCGGCGCCGAGCTTCACGGCCGCGACGCTCAACCCCAGCGCCTTGTTGTCGTGGCCCGACATCATGACGTAATTCCGAGTTTTGCTGTCGACCTGTGCGCGCTTGAGGACCTGAAGCCCATCAATGTCGTTCATTGAGAAGTCGAGGAGCACGAGATCGTAGACGCGCTCGCGCAAACGCGCCAACGCCTCGATCCCCCCAGCGGCCGTATGTACGGTGCAGCCCAGACCCTCGAGGTAGACGACACATACGTCGCGGTAGGGTTGGTAGTCGTCCACCACCAGTATCAAGTGTCCGTCGAGTAACGGTTCGGCCACGCGGGTCATCGAGTTCGTGCGGTTAATATCCGGCCAAGAGATGGGCGGGTCAATGGTCCGGCAGCGTCTTCTGCCCGATGTCCGCAGTTGCGCGGCTTGTGGGTGCACAATCGCGCGTCGTGGGTTGTCGCATCGGGCTGCCGCCCTGCGGTGGGCCCGTGCTATGGGCCCCACAGCCACGCCCACAGACCGGCGTTCTCGGTGCGGGTGGGGTGGGACACAGCGTCCACGAGGGGAGTCAGCATGGTGACCGTCGCGTCCGAGTTGCCCGAGTCGCTCGCGCCCGTGTTGGCGCTCCCACCCGTCCCCGTGCCCGTCCCATCATCGCCATCCCCATCGCCATCCCCATCGCCATCCCCGTCCCCATCCCCATCGCCGTGACCGGTGGTGCTTCCGGGTCCGGAGCTACCCGTCCCGCTCTGGGGGCCGGTGCCGGGGCCCTGGGTGTTAGACGACGTGATCCCATCGCCGCCCGTCGTCGACTCGGGTCCCCCGCCCTCCGTATCCGAGCCACTCGAAGCGTGCCCCTGTCCGGTCAGGCTACTACATCGACCACCCGCGCACACACTGTCGCCTACGCAGTCGGAATCTCGCAGACACTCCGCGTTCCCGCAGGCTGCGGTGAACGGGGCGACGATCGCAACTGACACGAGGGCCCCAAGTTGGAAAGTGGCCGATCGACTCAAAACGACACCCGTATCCCGCCGGCCACGTCGAGTTTGGTCAATCCGCTCCCGGTCATGAGATCGCTGCCCCCCACAAAAGCGGTCGCGCTCGCCTCGGCGGTGAGGGCAACATGATGCGCCAGCGGATACGCGACGCCGAACCCGACTTCGACACCGTGCAGCGTGAAGGGAAACACGTACAGCGGTGCTCCGACGAGGCCATGGACGGTGGGACGCCGCGTCGGAAGGTAGGCGCGTAGGACCGGACGGAACGCGAAGGAAGCTTTTCCCTGCATCTCGAGTTGGATCCCGGGGCACAGCTCCAACCAGCTCCACTGCGGATGCCGAAATCCAACGCCGAGATTGAGGGTGAGGGGGGAGCGACGCTTGAGGACCTCTCGACCCGTCCCAGACACGCTCACACCGCTTCCAGCGGCGGCGCGAGCCGAAACCTCCCACTGCTCCGCTGGGGGCATCGAGCTTGTGAGGCCGCCGAGGAGCGTCGTGGCCGACAAAAGTGCGCCGATCATGGAGATCCTCTCCCCTTGAGGACGATGCGGCCTTGTTGCAGTCCGCGTTTGATCGCTGCGTGGTGAATCCGGACCCGGTCTCGCGATGACGCTCTCAGGCGTACGAAGAACTGATCCGCGTAGGGGGTTCGGCGGCTGTACGCGACGCTGCCGTCGCCATAAAAAATTTGCGTGCGGATGGCCCCTTGGGCTTGGCCGAGGTCCTCGGTCTGCAGGTGCAGCGGCGTCCCGCGGAACTCGAAGGCCTCGTTGAGTCCCATCTGGAGCCGCGCGTCTTCGGAGCCGTTCTCGTCACCGGCGAGTTGACGACACAAGGCGCTGATGTCTTGTGCCGCTTCACTGTCGGGGGCCAACATGGCCAACGGCTCCATCCTCTGCACGGATCGGACGACGGCGGGATCGTTTCGTACAGTACCGGCGAGGCTGACACTGCCGCCAAGAAAACGCCCGACGAGTCCGTTGATCGTATCGAGCACCCGTCGTCCTTCTCCTGGGCGCGCTCGGTTGATCACCAGGCGAGTTTCCCGTGCCACCGCGGCCTGAGGGGTACCACGGTTGGCTTGCAGTTTTTGGCGCAGCGACCCATGGATCGCGTCTCGTTGCTTCGTTCCGGTGCGGCGCTCCAGCTCCCTCAGCGTGATGGCCTTGAGAAAAGCGAAACAGTTTTGGATCGCAGTCGGCTCCGCTGATGTCACGACAATGCCGACGTCGGAGGCGAGATACAAGTCGAGGGTATTGAAATGGGTGCCGGCCCCCAGATCCAACACCACTGTGTTGCATGGGATCGCACGCAGATGGCGGATGAGTTTTAGCTTCTGAGCGTGAGCCGGGTTGGCGGCTCCTAAGGTGTCCGAGTCGCCGCTGACAAGCAAAAGGTTGTCGATTCCCGTCGCCACCGCCAGATCGTCCAATTTCGGGACGCGCCGGGCGAAGAAGTCACCCAGGCTGCGTGTGGGTCGTTGGCAACCAAGCATGGTGTCGAGATTGGCGCCGCCCAGGTCACCGTCGACAATGACGACCTTTTGGCCCGATCGGGCCAGGTTCACCGCCAGGTTTGTGGCAATTACGCTCTTCCCGACGCCTCCCTTGCCTCCGCCGATAGCCCAAATTCGCGCCTTGGGGAGAGGTTTGTCGCCTGAACTGCCCCCGTCCTCAGATTCCGCCGCGGATCTTGAACCGTCCCTGCGGCGGTGGGCTTGGGGCGAACTCATCGGCCGTGTCCAACAGCAAGCGCGATGCCAGTCGGGAGAACCGTGGTTTTGACGCTTCCGTCGTGGGTCGTCGCGGCCTGAATTGGCGTGGCGCAGCGGCTCAAGCGGGGGGAGCTGGGCGTCGATGGTTCTCGTGTCCCAAGGGCCACCCTATGCCTACGCAGAGCCTCCTCCACGTTCTGATCATCTGCCCCGACCCCGCAGAAAGCGAAGCGACTGCGAACGCGCTGAACGCTGAGACGCAGACGATTCACGCCACCTATGTGTGCGACGCCAACGACCTGCGCGCTGCCCTGACACAGGGTACGCCCCACGTTGTGCTCGGCGACTTGCGCCTGACTTCCCTGTTGGAAGAACTGCGCAGCGAATACCCCAACCTGCCCATTTTCGCCGTCACCCGTCGCACTGATGACGCCCAGGTCGAAGCCGCGGTTCAGCTGAGAGTCAGCGCGGTTCTGCGGGCCCCCGTTGAGGCCACTGACGTGCTGCGGGCGCTCAATGCCCCGGCAACTGCAGTCGAGTTCTTGGGACACTGTCGCGGTGTGCCAGCGGCCATGTTGCTCTCACTCCACTGTGAGGCGCGTAACGCGGGGGTGCTGCATTTTCGCCACCTAAGTGATGGTCGCATCGGATCGATTCATCTCGAGAGCGGGCAGCCGGTACATGCCAGCAGCAACGGGCAGGTCGGTGCGGACGCGGTTCGAGAAGTGCTCGGTTGGCAAGAGAGCACCGTGACTTGGGTACCCGGGTCGAGCGATTGCGCCCGCACAATCGTGGGGCGTTGGGAAGGGTTGTTGCGCAATTCGCCCAGCCAGGGCACTTCGGACGCAAGGCACACCGTGCCGGTGGCGTTCCCTGAGGTGATGGAAAAGCTTGCCCGCCTCGCACAGACGCCGGATATCTTGGGCGCCTACTTGCTGCAAAACGCCGAAGTGATCACGGGCCGCTGCACGCCCATCTTGGACGAGTCCGTGATGGGTAGAGCGCTCTGTCGTTTGGCCCACGTGTTTCACGACGTGGAGGGACAAAGCGACGACCCCGGTACGGAGATCCAAGCTACGGTGGGTCAATTGCGCCTGGTGGTGGACCGCATCGGCCCCAGGAGCGTCGGTTTCCAGGTAGGTGTCATCGTGCGTCAGGCGAGTCCGGTCTGCAAGAGCCTGCGTCGCCTCTTGCGCCAGATCGATCGATCGTTCAACAAGGCCATGAAAAAATCGGAAGAAGCCCGTGGCACAGGGGTCGAGCTTGCGGTCGCGTAGCCGCGCGGAGTCATGACCAGATGATCTCGTACGAAACGCTTTGCGAAGCGATACTGGCGTGGAAACACCAATGCGAGGCCTTGTCGCGACCTCCGCTGCCGAAGTATGCGACCGCGGCTCCGATTCATCCTGCCGAAGCGTCGGAGGTGTACGTGGACGACCATCCGGACGATGGCGCGGATCTCGTGGCCGGAGAACCCGGCGAGCCCGGCGATCCTGAGCTCGAATCGCCGGACGTTTTGGCTTCCTAGGACAGCGCGGACTCGCATCGCCGGGGAGGAGCGGTTCACCCTAGCGAGCGCGTCCGTGTTATGGGGTGGGATCGGCGATGATGGGGTACACGTTGGTTCTCATGCTCCCGCCTCGCAGACTGCGGACTTCTAGGCGATCGAGGTGGGGCAGCGCGGCGACGAGCTTCGACAGCTGTTCTGGCCTCTCCAGGGGCGAGCCGTTGACCGTCAAGATGACGTCGCCCACACGCAGATCGCATAGGTTGGCACAAAGGGCCGGGTCGTCGGGGAAGACACGGGTGATGACCCAGCCTTGGAAGCGCCCGTGGGGGCGGTGGGGCTCGGGGCCGAGCTGTGCAAGCAGGTAGCCGGGGCGCCCGTCGTGCGTGGCTCGGACGAGTTCGCTGCGGAAGATCGTGCCCGCTGGACGAA
>JAZGFE010000178.1:0-19348 GCA_036479215.1 Nannocystaceae bacterium
GGTGGCATCGCGCGAAAACGCCGCAAGGCCGGATACGATACCGAGGTCCTCTCTCAAATCATCAATCTGCCCCTCCCTTCAACTGCCTGAAATCATTGGAGAAACGATGCGATCGCCCTGGCCCCCACGTACTCAATATTCGCCCTGGTCGTATCGAAATGCGTATTGTTGGGGACCACTTGCCCGCGCTCCAGCATCGCAGCGCATACAATACGCTCCGCCGCGCGCCCCTGATGGGTGGGGATCACATGGGCGAAACCAAAGATATCCTGCACCGTTTCCCGAAACTCGAACCAGCTACGACCCCCCGCATAGGACTCGTCGCCGCGCAGCATGGCAGACCAAGCCTGCGCCGACATGGCGCTCGTCCCCGAATCCGTAAGAAGATCGATGAGCACATCGTCCGCGCGCAAACGGAACAGATTGTAGTGAGCCGCCGCCAGCAGCTCACACCGCTGTTCGTACGTGGTGCGCCGGATGGGCTCCACGCTCTTGATCCGAAACGGTTCGATGATGGCCCGGAATTGTGTAGCTGTCATGCGACCATGATCAGGAGAGACTCGGCGTACGCAAGCGCAACGATCGATGGGTCAAATGTGGGCAGGGCGACAAATTTGGTCCGAGATACGCCCGCGGGACGCCGCGAGACGCCCGCGAGACGCCCGCGAGACGCCGCGAGACGCCGCGAGACGTCGCGAGACGCCGCGAGACGCCGCGATCTTCAGGTGCGTACAGGAGAGGCGTCGAGTTTGCGATCTGTCTTTCATGCGGCGACTGCGCGGCGACACGCTCGTGCAGAGCCTCGGCGATCCGTGAAAGCGAGCGGTGAAGGCGAGCTGTGAAGGCGAGCTGTGAAGACGTTCGGTGAAGACGTTCGGCGAAACGTTCGGTGAAACGTTCGGTGAAGACGTTCGGTGAAGACGTTCGGTGAAGACGTTCGGTGAAGACGTTCCCGTGAAGACGCCCTTGACGGCGCTCGGCTCCGCGCACACGTCACCGCCGGCTTCCTCGATCCAGGTCCCGACATGCCTTCTCGCCAGCGGCGAGGACGCGCGGGCAAGACGCTGAAGCGCCGGACCGTGCGCGGTACCACCACCACCGACGACACACACTGATCGATCCAACCTCCGGGGGTACTACGAGTCCCGGTACCCAAGCTGGGGAACGAAAGGCGCATGCCCCATCGCCTCCACGCGCCCTGAAGCGTCCGTGTCTGGACCCGGCGCTGACTCCGAGCGGAACTCCACCGGACCGCACAAACGAGGTTGTTCGATGCCGTTTGCACCAGAACACGAAGAAGAATGGCAACGGCCGCAGTGCCCCCAGGCCGCCACTCCGAATCGCCAGGAGGGCGCGCGACTGCACGATGATCCGAGCTGGGATACCGTCAAACGGATTCTGGAGCTCGATCCGCGGTCGATCGCCTTGTTTCGCGCCAGCCTCGGGTGCGTGTTGTTGGCCAATCTTTGGGTCCGCACACAAGACTTTCGGTTCTTCTACACCGACGCAGGACTGTTCGCCGTCACGGGCCGTCGCGAACTTTGGAGCTTTCACACGCTATCGGGATCGCCAATCTTCCAAGGCGCCATTTTCGCCATCATGGCACTCCTGTCCGTGATGATGATGACGGGAAACAGGGCACGTACGGCGAGTTTTGCTCTCTACCTGAGCTACGTCTCGCTGTACAACAAACTGCCGATCGTCGCCAACGGCGGGGACAAGCTATTGTGCCTAGCACTGGTGATGGCGACCTTGCTCCCCGCGGCCAGGTTGTCGTGGACGCCTCGCCGACCCTGCCTCAAGTTTCATCCTGGATACGATCGTCCTGGCGAGCCATGGTCAGGACTCATGGTCGTGACACAACTTGCCTTCATATACTTCTCCTCCGCGCTCCTCAAGGGCGGAAGTTGGCACACCGGATCCGCAATCCACAACACCATGACTTCCGAGAAATACGCTTTCGCGTGGAGCATCTGGGTGACGGATTTTCCTAGCCTCACTCGGATCTCCACCCGTGTCGTGTTGCTGGCGGAGATGTTCGTGGGCGGCATCTTATTCCTGCCACCCGTCAAACAACTGAACCGCTGGATCCCCATCGCGGTTTTTGGGTCGTTCCACGCCGGGCTTGCCGCTTCCATGTGTCTGGGACACTTTCCCTACACTGCGCTTTGCATCTGGGCGTCGGTCCTTCCCTCGACCTTCTGGAACACACTCACACGCGCGGCCCATCGAGAAGGATGCCCTTCCGCGACGATAGTCCCGGCATCCGTATCCCCAATTCGCAGGGTGTTCATCCTGCTGTTCTGTATCACCGTCATCGGTGGTAGCAGCAGCCGGCTGGTCGGAATTGATTTACCCCACTCACTTCGACGGGCACTGGCTCAGACCAGGCTCCAACAACACTGGGCACTCTTCAAAAACCCTGGTCCCGCAGTCGCTTGGACAGTTCCGGTGAGGGAGGTCTCAGGAGAGACCCCCATGAATTTGTTCGATCACAGCCCGATGCCAAATTTTGAAAAGCCCGCGCTGACCAGCGAATACGGTCAAAACCATCGCTGGCACAAGTTCTTGCAGCGGCTCAGAAAGAGTCGGTTTCGCAGATACCGGCAACCGTTCCTGCGAGAATTATGTAGGCAAGAGCAGGCGAACGAACATGCACCCGCCGCGTTCGACATCACGCTCTACCGAGTCTCCTACGACAAACACCACGAACCGGCGTCCGCCGCGAAACGTCAAAAAATTCTCGCGCGCCTCCGCTGCTTGCGACCCTCCACCTCGACTTCGACTTCGACTTCGACTTCGACTTCAAATCCGACCTCAAGTCCGACTTCGACTTCGACTTCAAATTCGACTTCGACTCCGACATCGCGCGACGATGGTCCAGCCAACGCGGACGAGATCGGGCGCCGGCCGCCAGCTCCCGGTCTGGCGTGGCCGTGACCAAGAACACGCTAAGTACATACAGACACCTCGTCTCAGGACTGACCGACCGCCTCATGGGGGGCCCCGCATACCCTGTGGTCGCTCCCCCTTTCATGAACATCGGAGGGTAGAATTCGAAGTGGAATCGTGGCTTCATCGGATCTGTGTTTAGACGCGCATCGTACCGGCTGCCGAAACTTCCGAGGACCCTGTCACCGCCTTGTCTGCTTGGCGTTTGTCTGCTCGCGCTCATGAGCTGCGGATCGGGGCAGCCGGGAGGCGATCTCGAGAATGCCGAGTCCGACGACTCGGACGGCGAAGTCTCGGCGGACGCAGACACGAAGCAGAGTCACGCGGCCTCGGAGGAAGGTGAGAGCGAGTCGGACGACGACGGCGGAGAGCAAGATACGGATCAGGACGACGGCGACGACAACGACAGCGACGACAGCGACAACGGCGACAACGGCGACAACGACGACAACGACGACAGCGACAACCACGACAGCGACAACGGCGACAACGACGACGACAACGACAACGACAACGACAACGACGATGACGATGACGACAACGACAACGACAACGACGATGACGATGACGACGATGACGACGATGACGACAGCGACGACCAAACGGGCGAAACGGGCCCCTCCGACGCGTGCCTAGAGGGGCTCGAAATCGACCCGGACTTTCTCCGGGATAAGCTGGAGCAGCTCTCGGGAGCGGTGCCCACTACGGTAGATGGTGTCGAAGTGACCATTGCGGAACGCGCATCCGCGAACGGACGCGAGCTCGCACGCGGCCTGCTCCAACAAGAGTATGAAGCCCTGGGTTACGTGGTGTCCTCGCATGCGTACGCGAGCGGCGCCAACCTGGTGGCCGAGCGACCCGGTACGAGCGGAAAATTTTTGATCGTCAGTGCACATATCGACAGTGTGTCCGGCTGCCCCGGCGCAGATGACGATGGATCTGGGATCATCACAGGGTTGGCCGTCGCGCACGCGCTCGCTTCCTGCGACCTGCAACATGGGCTCCGGTTTCTGGCTTTCGATGAGGAAGAACGCGGCTTGTTGGGCTCCAAAGCCTACGCATCGCTTCTCCAAGAAACGGGAAAGACGGAGGAGGTCATTGGGGTCCTCCAGGTGGAGATGACCGGCTACGACTCGGACAACGACGGTCTGTACAATATTGTCGACTGCGATGACGGACCCTCCGCCTTCCTCAAAGACGCGGTGATCGCCGCTGTGGATGAACATGGCATCGACGTCACACACGAACTGGCGTGCACCGATGCCAGCGATCACAAGAGCTTTTGGGATATCAATCTTCCGGCGATCGTCGTGTCTGAAGTTTTCTTTGGCTCGAATGCCGACCCGACACCCTGCTATCACAAGTCCTGCGACCAGGTCGACACGATCAACTTCGGATACATGGCGAAACTGACCGAGGCCGTGACACGAGCGGTGGCCGCCGTGGTCGATGCAGGCCCGCCCTAGGCGCGTGTACCGGGCGGTTGGTACACAACAATGGTGTGGTCGGACACCCGTTGACCTTCGGGTGGCGCCACGATTCTCCAACTAACAATTGAGCTTGATCATGGCCCCCGACACGCTCACGCCGGTGGGACTCACTTCGACTTTAGACCCCCCCACCGCGATCCCAACCTTCGCAGCGCTTTCGATCGTGATGCCGCCGGAGACCACGGTGATCGTATTCCCGCCAACTTGAATTTTCACCGTATCCAGCCCCGTGGCGTTGATCGACTTCGCCTCGATGCTCGCGTCACGCTGCGTCATAGTCAACGCCGACTGCGCCGCATCTGTTTGCAGTACGATCTTGTCGGCTCCCGTCAGCGTGTAGCTCGGGGTGAGATGCACCATATCGATGGTGGCCGTGAGTTCGTCTCGACCGGTCACCTCCGTGAGGCGATCGGTTTTGAAGAACTCCTCGTCTTTGTCCCGAACAGTGATCGTTCGGGTACCGTTGATCGTCTTCTCCTCCTTGTCGCGCACGGTGATCGTGCGTGGGCCTGTGCGAATGCTCTGGGAGCCGGATACCGTATTGCTGTTGTTCCCCTTGACCGTCGTATTGTGATTGTGCAACACGGTTTCGACGAGATCTTTTTGGGCATGCAGCGAGATCACCTCGTTGCCCACCTGATCTTCGAAACACAGCTCGTTATACCCCTCGGCGAACGGCGGCGAGCTACAGGATTTTAGGGTGCTCTTCGTCCTCTCGGCGGGAAGCGGATACGGTGGGAGGTTGACTCCGTTGTACACGCATCCCGACACCAGAGGCTGGTCTGGATCACCATCAACGAAATCGACCACGACCTCCATGCCGATCCGTGGAATGAACATTGCCCCCCAATTTGCGCCGGCCCAGGTGTGACGCACCCGCACCCAACACGATGAGGAGTCACCCGCCGGGTCCCGCCGATCCCAGTGGAATTTCACACAGATCCGCCCATGCTCGTCGGTGTAGATATTATCCTCGCTTCCACCCTCGGCCCCCAGTCCATATCGTCCCACCACGGTCGCGGTCTGTGGGCCCCGGATTCGCGGTTTGAGAGCAGAGCGCGCGGGTCGAAATGCCACATCAAAGGGTATGCAATCGAAACTGTTCTCGTAGCGCTCGGACGCCCACTGTGGGTCGAGACCCTCGGTCAGGACCTCCTCGGGACAGTCGCCGCGATGGACGATCTGTGTCACGAGATACTTCGTCGTCTCACCGTACATGTTCAGGTCGAAGCAGGTGCCGGGCGCGAACCCGGTCACACAGCTCCGGCCACGACCCACGTTCCCGCCGACGGCCAACTCCTCGGCGAACAAGCTCGACTGGCGTCGCCCCCGGTCGGCCAAGAAGCGACCGGGTGAAGAACGAAAGACTTCGCGCTCCAGGCCCCGGGCGTCGACGCCGGCTTGCGCGTACTCGAACAGCGAACGGGGACGCTTAAAGTCGAAATTGCGCTGCGTCACGCTCGTGCTGTGTAGCGCGCGACAGAGGTCAAAGAACTGAATTGTTTCCACATCAGCGTTTCCCGCGTTCGTCATGGCAATCGGCACCTCCGACGACAAATCACTGGTCTCGACCTGAGGAAAGAAGCGATTCGCGTCGGTCATCACCATCACCTCTGCACCATCATCGCTCCGATGCTCAAAATAGTAGGAGATGCCCTCGTCTTCGAGCAATCGCTGAACCGCGTTGAGATCGGATTCGTCGTACTGCACGCAGTAGTCGCGCGTTGCAGGAGGCTCGTCGAGCGCCCACCGATAACTGCGCCCGTAGGAAGCGAGTCCGTCGTCCAATAGATCTTCAACGATTTTCTTTACGGAATCACCCTGCCATATTCGACAATTCACGCGTTGATCCATCAGCGCGCACGCGGGCCCAACATACACGCGGATCAGCATTTCGTCGGTCGCCACGCCGACGAAATCGAAGCGCTGGATGATGCCGAATACTGAACGCGAGAGGATTTCTCGATCGATTGTCAGCTCGCAGGATTCCCCCAACAGATCGTCGAGCGAGAAATCCCGATCCCGTGTCACGATCTCCAAATTTAGTTCGTAGGGCCGACTCAGTTTCTCGACGAGGTACAGACTGCGCACACGAAACACCACGTCTGGGAACTTGCTGATCGTGAAGGCGTACCGGACCTTCGGGAGGGCAGTCACAGCATTCTCGCCGTCCCCCTCGGACGTTGACCGCTCACCACGCTCACCCTCTTTCGACCCGCCCCGATCGTCGTTCTGCCCTTCGTCTGGTCCTTCTTGATGACTCATGCTGCGCTTCCCTTGTCGAGCTTGCTACCGATGTCCAGGGTGAACGCCGCACCCATATAGCGGAAATGCGGTCGTACCTTGACGCGGCACCTCAACCAATCGTGGCGCCCCGGAACCTCCTCCACTGTAACCGATGCTTGCCGCAAAGGCTTGCGCGAACGCACCGATGCCGAGACCGTTTCCATATCTGCGACGTACTGGCGGATCCAAGCGTTGAGTTCGCGTTCCAGCTCCCGCGGATCCTTGATACTCCCCAAGGGTTCACGCTGGATCACCTTGACGTAGTGCGCCAGGCGAGTGACGATGAACAGATATGGGAATTGTGTGCCCAGTCGGTCATTGAGCTCATCGAGACGCCCCTGCGGAGTCGTCGCAAAAACCCCGTGCGCACGGGTGGAGTTCGCCGAAAAGAGACACGCGTCAGCCGCCGCCCGTCGTCCCACCAGCGGAATGAAGCCCTGCTCGGACAATTCGTACTCCTGTCTCTCACTGAGCAGCACTTCCACCGGAATGCTGATCCCGACGGGACCGAGGGCGGGTCGCTGCGGCATCAGTACACGCATACTCCCGCCCACGTCAGCATCGCCGACGATATTCACACACCAACGGTACTTGGCGAACGCCTGAGCGACTCTCACAGCCAAGATGATCGAGCTAGGTCCCCACAAGCAGCGTTGGGCGCCCGCGTCCACACGCTCCGAATAGGCCATGAATCGAAGCCCTGAAGTTTCAGCAATATAGGGCTTTCGCAGGAGAAAGCGTGGCAAACAGAGACCGACGTAGCGTGCATCTTCGGTCTCCCTGAAAGCCCGCCAGCGTCGATACTGCTCGCCTTCGAACATGTGCCGGAGCTCGAGCACCGGCAGACGAGCGCAGGATGTCTCGCCAAAAAAACTGGGAGATGCGTTGGCCACGAAGGGAGCGTGGGATACCGCTGCGACCCCGGCACAATGCCTCAATAGGGCAAGGTCGGGCGCCGACGGTCCGAACTCGTAGCAGGCACAAATCAGTCCGAAAGGCTTGCCCCCGAAGGTTCCGTACTCGGTGGAGTACACGATCCGATACAGGCCGGACTGGGGGAGCTCGGGCGCGTCTGCGAAATCGTCGAGCAATTGTTGTTTGGACACGCTCAACAGCTCGACGAGAGTGTTCTCCCGCGTATCTACCTCTCCGACCAGATAGCGCAGTGACCTCCACAGCGCCTCCACCTGCTGAAACCGCGGATGATGGAGGATTTCATCGATCTGGCTGGAGATTCGCTCCCCGTACTCCGCAACAACGAGTTCGACGCAGCCCACCTCCACATCGTCTGTGACATCCGTGCTAAAAAGCGCTCGGACCAGTGCCTCGACAAGCTCACGCACGCGCGCTTCCTCGCCCGTGATAGCTGCGGAGGCCCGCACCAGCCGATCTAGCCACGGCCCCTCGACCGACTCGTGGCGCGTATCGTCGCTGCGCTCGTCGCCCCCACCGAGCCCCACCTCAAGTCGCAGGTGCGCACGGCTATTCGGGTCCGCCCAGACGCCGCGGAGCATTTCCCGAAACGGAGCACACGCGAAAATCTCGCGCGCCGCAAGCAAGCGACTGCGTTCTTCGTAGCACGTTGTGAGTTGTGGGATACCTGCCACGAGCCCCGCTGGACTCAGGTCACCCAACCCGTCCAGCCGCAGTTTCACACGCAGCATCTCGTGGCTTCCACCCGAGAGCTTGTCGCTCACATCGAAGTCGAGCACGACCTGCTGTTTTGCCAGCACCTCGTTGAAATTGCCCTGATCCACCACAACGGGCCTGCGAGCGTCGAGCACCGGATCGACGGCGGTGGATGAGAAATCCCCAAGGACGAGAATCTTGAGCGGCAACTCCAAGGCGTCGGAGTGGTCGGTTGCCCGGTAGACGATGCTGACCCGGTCTTCAGCTTCGCTTCCACGCCGGCCCCGACCACTACGCCGCTCAGCCATCGCTGCCACCGACTTTGCAGGCGGCCCGGTCGGCGACGATCTTGCGAGGCACCCGAACCGACTTGTGGCGGAAGAGCCCAAGAAACTTGACGGGGCGCTCCGCGACGCCAAAAAACGGCGTCGCGCCGCGAGTCGGGCGAAACTTCATCGTCACGATACCCGCGTTTTGACTGCTCAGGTCCCAGCGTACGGAGAAGACGCGTTTCGCCGCGCTGCCGGACACCTGCCCCTGATCCAGCAAGCGAAACAGACCCCACTCGCCTTCCTGTTCCAAGATTCCGTTGATGCCGCGGCCTCGGGCACGAAGCGAGGCCCCGCGCTTGTCGCCTTCACCGGGCCATGCCAGCCGCTGCCAGCGCTCTGGACCGTTGCGGTAGTCGATCGTGACGCCGTCCACCGCCAACTCGATCACCGACACGCCGCGTGTACCGTGAATGAGCGCGTCCCAACTCACCGCCGGTCCCGATGCACCCGGAGGAAATAGTGCCCGCCCCAAATCCTGCGATCGCTGGAGGAAGGGCAGGATACTTCGCTCATAGTTCGTCTTGTTGCTCGCCCCCTGCTCTCGAAAAGCGAACGCATCGCCCTCGCGCGTCACCACCGACGACCCGAGCGCGGCGTTGTAGAACGCCCACAACTTGCCCGTTTCAGGACGGTAGAAGTCCACGAAATCGGCCATCGTCGCGTCGTAGCCCGACCGGCGAAACGGATACTTGCTGGCCAGATTGCGCTCGAAAGGGGTCACCACATCGTTGCACCACGCTTTTGCCAGATCGCCGACCACCGAGGTGCGCGAGAGTTGCACGAGTCCGTGGATCGGCGGCCACAAAACGGCGTCGAGGAAGGGCCGCCAGCCCACGTCTTGTTCCGCGATCAGACCGCTTATCTGCGTACGCGCCTGCTTGAGCCGAGCCGGCAGGGTTTCTCGGTCCTCCGGGTTTTCGAGTCGGCTTTGGAGCGCGTCACGCAGGAAGACCAGCTGCTCCTGATAGATGTCGAGTGCCACCGTTTGCGGCGGGGGTGGTGGCGCGCCGTCCTCGGAAGGCTGCGCTGGCGGGGGGGCGCCGAAGGCTACGAGAGGCTCAAAGCGCAACTCCACATCGCGTTCGGTGATCATGCCCTCGTGCACGAGAGGCGACGCAGCGCCTGTTGCCGCGGCCGCTGTGTCGACCGCATCCCCTGCCTTGGCGTTGACCTTCGCCAATGCTCCGGCCACGGCTCCGGCCTTTTTTCCCGCCTGGGTGAGTCGAGTGTTGTACGCGATATGGCGCATCAGCGTGCCCAATGGGGGCGTCGCGCCCCGCGTAAGATCTTGCAATACGGTCAACCCATCTACATAGTCTTTGGGCGCGGTGACCTGCATATCCCGCACGAAGTGGAGCCACTCCTCAAGGTAACGCTCGAAGTAGCGCGAACGCAACTTCGCCATGTCGTCGTCGGCACGGGTACTCGCGGCCGCAGTCGACTGCCCCACCACCCACTCTTCCCGCAACAACGCCGCAAGCGGCTTGTCCAGGCGAGGCTTGATGTCTCCCTCCCAGGCTTTTCGAGTGAACGCGGCCCGCACGCTGCGATTCCCGTTGGTGATCGATCGGGCAGTCGTCATATCACGCAACGTCAATCCGGCGCGCTGCTTTTCCACTTCGTCGATCAACTGGACCAAGAACGCGACGGTCCGATCCGTCCGGCGCAGGATCGAACGCACGCTCACGACGAGCTGCGCATCGCGGACGAATCCCAAGTCGGGATAGCTACCCAGCAACTCCAGATAGGCTTCGACGATCTGCGCCGCACTGTCTTCGCTGGTCGCTTGGGGCTGCTCGCCCCAATGTCGGAGGATCTGACGGCTCAACCATGTTCGTTGCTCCTGGTCGAGGCCTGGCTCTTGGGCCTCCGCGGGGGAGGTGACCAGCAGATAGCGACGCAAGACCGAGTGTTGACGATAGTAGTCGTCATCCTTGGGCGCGGCCTGCTTGCCGGCGAAACGCACGACAAACTCCCGCAGGGCTTTCTCATCGGTGGCCACGATATCGGCCAGAAGCACCCGCTGGACCAGGCGACCGTACATCTTCCGCAACTCGGGGAGCACTTCTGCGCCACGGTACATTCCGTAGCGGAGCGACCATGGCGGACCCTCGTGTTCGTATTCGCTCAGTTGGAGCTGTGAGTCGTGCAAGCTCCGGACGAGGGCGAGGGGGACCGGCCCCGACAAGGAGGGGTCGAAGTGTGGTGCCACGGCCTCCACCGACCCTCGGATCGAGCCGAGCATCTCCCGGTTGTCTAGGAAAGACAGTGCCGGGAGAATACCCACAGCGAGGGCAGCTGCTGTGAGCAGAGAGGCCGCTGCATAGCGAACCACGCGACGGCGCTTGGCATGCCCGGCCGTGCGCGTGGCCAAGAATCGATCGCGAAACACGACACCTTCAAACACATCACGCAAGAAGAAGCCTCGGGGGCGCATGCCGTGTGCCCCCGGATCGGGGGCCACGGGAATGCCGAGTGCCTGCGCCGAGGGGGCGAGCACACCGTCCGCCGGCACGCCATCTTGGGCACCGCTGCACAGATAGACACCGCGGAACAAGGGCATATCGCGGTAGATATTCTCGCTAAATAGCTCGCCCACAAACGCTGCCAAACGCGCTCGCAGCACGCAAAGCTGCTGGGAGAAGCCGTAGACGCGGGCCGCAACCGCCGGATCACGCTCGTACTCGAGTCGTGCCACGGCCTTGCGGCGCGCGAGCTCGACAAGCTCCTCGTAGTACTCGCCAAAGAACGCCGATGCGCTCACGCCCTGGCTGCGACGGGGGTTGGTGAACCCCCAAACTTGGCCGGCAGCGTGGTCGTCTAGATCGCCAAAGAGCTCCGCGAACCCGACCATCAGGTCACACTTGGTGACGAAGACGTATACGGGCAGTTTCATCTGCAGACGCTCAACGAGCTCGTCCACACGAGCCCGGACCTGCCGGGCCGTGGTGAACAGTTGTTCGTCGCTTCCCCCACGCAGCGCGTCGACCGCGATCGTCACGACAACCCCGTTGAGGGGCCGACGCGGTCGGTGTTTCTTGATCAGATCGACGAGTTCGATCCACTCGGGCGCCGCGAGGTGCTCGGCCACGTAGCGCCCCGAGGTATCGAGCACGACGGCTTCGTTGCTCATCCAAAAGTCGCACCCCCGTGTACCGCCCGGCGCGTGGCCGGCCCCTCTCCCCCCCCCAGAACCGTCGCCGCTCGATTGGTAGGGAAATCGCACGCCACTGGCCCGTAAGGATGTGGACTTTCCACTGTCGGGAGCCCCGAGCATCACATACCAAGGCAAGGCATCGGCGGGACGCTTGGTACGTCGACCCAACTTGGACTGCTCCAGTACCGAAATGGTTTTCTGGAATCCCGATCGAAGCGCCTCCACGTTGCTGTGGAAGTCCGGCGAAGCGTCCGCCGAAACCGCTGCGGCGGCATCGGCAGCGGCTTTTCTCTCCGCACGACGACGACGACGCCACAGCACCAGCACGACGACCACTAGCGCCGCGATCACGACAGCAGTTGCAACCGCGGAGATCCACATGGGCCACTCAAGAAACCACGTCAGGCCCCAGGCCACGGCCACCAGGAGGACAGATACAATATATTTGATCATCTTCGCCTAGCTGCTCAACGAGCGATCAACACTCCGAGCTGCGCCACAAGGTCCGCGGCATCGGCATCAATGGCTCCCATCAGCGACACCATCACACTGGTGGCAAACAGCAATGCGAAACCTCCAACCCAGACCACCGGTAACAAGCGACGCTTGACCAGCTGGTCTTCAGCAGGGGGATCGGGACGAACGGAAATCAAGCCCGTCGTCGCCCAGTCGCCCAGGCACTCTTTCGTGCGAGCTCGAATGCTGTCGAGTTCCATACGGTTTCCGCTCGTGGCGTAACGCCCTTCGAAACCGAGTAACAAACACAGATAGTAGACCTTGAGGGTCTCCACACGCCGCGGGTCCGCGATCAACGTTTCTAAGCGAGTGAAAAATCCCTCGCCCGCAACATTCTCGTTGAAATAATGCATCTGAAGCGGACGTTGCATCCACACCTGCGTGACCGTGCCTCCTCTGCGCGAAGCGACCTCATCGCTCACCGCCACCAATGCGTACTGTATGTCCGATCCATCGCGCTGACTGATCCCGATTTTTCGAGCCGAAATCGCAAACGCGTCGACCAGTGCGATCATGCGCTCTCGCAACAACTCCCCGTCGATCGCCGCACCTTCGCCGACGCAACGAAGTTGCAGCAAGGCTGTCGCGCACTCACGTACCAACTCGACGGGGGAAGTCCCTGCCCCACTCACGCGGGTAGCTCCGGCACACCCACCAGTGTCACTTTGGCGTGCGCAGGATCGTAGGGCGGCGGGAGATAGATCGCAATGTTGCGATCCGCAGCGATATGCTTCCAGTGCGGGTCGTCGACCTGGAGCAAAAAATACACCCGTCGCGGGCGGATCGGCACTTCAGGGGGAGGCCGATGCGTCGCCACGATCCGCACACCCGCCACCGCAGAGCGGACAATCTTGCCGATCTGCTTCCACGAGGCGATTTTGGACAGCGGTGGCAGGTCGTTCGCCACGCGCTGCTCCGCAGCATCGCTTTCGACGGCCATCACAAACACGCTGCAGTCGCGCAGCCGTTCGTCCTTCATACGGCCGATCCACATGCCGTCCTGGCGAGCCTCGAGGGGAACCGGTACGCAAGTGTCACGCACGGAGGTGCCGAGCATGCGATTGATCTCCGCCAGCAGATCGTCAAAGCTCGTCCGCAGATCGGTGTACACGAATGCGGGGAGCTGCGACGGGTCGACATCGGGAGAGAAAGTGGACAGCTGCCCCGCAAGCTCCACCAAGCGCAAATACAGCGCCAGCGGTGACACGCTGCGGTCACGAGCGAAATGAGCCAAGACGGGGATATGAAGGTTGAGCGTGTTCAGCAGCAAGAACCGGGTCACGTCGCGAGCCGCAAACTCGACGCTCGAGGCATCTCGTTGGCGCCGCGTCTCGGACAATGAGCGCTGCTTCACCACCATCACACCGAGGAGATCCCGCACCTGGTCGCTCAGAAAGTGCGAAGCTGAGATCCTTAAACACGGCGGGATAAAATTGCGCGAGAGCTCGGGAGAACCGCTGGAGTCCCGCACGATCTCGGCGAACTTGATTGTTTGGTATCCCTCGCGGTTCTCCTGCCCGAAGAGAATCACCGCATTGGGCCTGGCCACCGCCACAGGGACGTCGGCATCCGGATTCACGGCGTCCGTCACGAGCTTCTCGCTCACACCGAAACGTGCAGAATTTTCATCGCCCGCCTCACCGTAGCTCGACACGTCGTTGCGTCGATTTCGGACGGATAAAAACACCTCAAGTACGGAGGTGGTGGAGGTGAGGTAGTCGCCTATCGACCGGGTCGGTGGTGCGGAAGCCTCGCCGGCCTCGAAGGTCACACTGAGTCCGTCGGCAAACACTCCGGAAAACTGAGACACACGCAGCTGCCCACTTCGCAGTGCGCCCTGATCGAGAGCCAGTGATCGCACCCCCCAACACTCGGGAGACAGGGCATTCAAGCGCGCATCGAGCAGATCGTCGTGGAAAGCGTCGAGTTGCTGGAGATGCTGCGGTGACACCAGCATGCCCTGTCGCCACACCACTCGTTCGGCCTGTTTTCCTGTCATCTCGATGACTCTCCGGCGTAGATTGTGCTGGGATACACGTAGGGTGCCGCTTGGGTTGCGCGTCCGAATATCGGGAGCGCGGGCTTGCTGGGAAGCGACGGCTTGTTCGGCGCCTGCGGCGGATCCGCGACGGCATCCGTGGCCTTTTTCTTGAAAAGGCCCTTTCGCTTCTTCTTCTTCTTCTTCTTCTTCTCGCCATCTCCGGATTTCGGAGGCGGCTTCTTGGAAGGAAGCGGCGCACACTGGAGCTCGAACACGCTCAAGTCGAAGCCGCGAGGCGAGGTGGCGCCGCCGTCGATCTGGCTACCGTCGAGGAACACTTGGAAACAAGGATCTGCCAAAGCTCTGTCTTTGGACCGCGCCACGCACACATCTTCTCCGTGGTACCTGGGCATCTCGTACACGCGATACCAGCTGTTGCCCACATGCTCCCGGAAAATCGCCACCGCCAAAAGATGCGTCGTCTTGGGGTCGGGTTGGATCTCACGCATTGCTGTACGCCCCGGAAACACGGTCAACTCATCTTCGGCTACCATCGCCCCTCCCAGGGCGTCTGCAGCATTTTCCCACATCATGTTGAAGTCGAGCGCCTCCAAGCCGGAGCCATCGCTGAGTTGATAGAGACGGAACGTCACGGGCAAAGCTTCGCCGTTTACACCCGGATTTAGTTTCTCGCTGGCTTGGACGAGCGTGCGCACAACATACGCCTCGGCCTCGGGGGTGCAGGTGGGCTCGCTCGACTTGCACCCGACAGCCACGACGGCGGTGAGGAGGAACATCGCGCACGCTCGCGTACGGGACGCGAGATGCGAAGGAGCGCGGTTGGGGAGATGGTCCGGCATCGGCCTCGCTGTGAGGACGGGCAATCTCCCATACCGCCCGGCAGCCTTTCAAGGGTCGCGGTCCCATATCCGAGACCATCGGCCGCGCTGGGCCCCGATGGCGGGGGGGAGCGGACGGCCGCGCGTCATGCTCGCAGCATGGACGCATCCACCTCGATCCCGCGGCGCACCAGATCGGCGAAAAATCCCGGACTAGGGCCCGTTGCCTGCCACGATTGCCCGGCAGGATCATAGATGAGCAGGGGGGTCACGGGCCCGCCCCCTTGGCCTCTTGGTGCCGGCTCGGCGACCTCGAGCACAAGCTGCCGCCCATCCGCGAGCTTCCCCGTGCTCACCACGAGATCCACCGCGCCTGCGATGTAGTTGGCCGCGATCTCCTGGTCGCAGCCCTCGGCGAGGCGAAACATCGTGGCCAGCCGCGTCAGCCCCTCCGCCGCCGTGGCAGCCCGCATGGAAAGCACGCCGCCCCCCCTCACGCGGGCCATCGCCAGCAGTCCCGTGGCCGCCTCCGTACCCGCCACCGAGTGGATCAGGATCCGGCTGGGGTCGAACTGGAGCGCCGCGTCGATCAGCCCGCCAAAGTCTTCCGACCGGGGCGCTTCGAGCACCAGGGCGTGTTCAGCGATTCCGGGCAAACCGCGGCCCACGGAGACCACCACCTGGCGGCTGGGGTCGGGAGCCGCCGCCGCGAGAGCGTGCAAGAGCGCCGCAGTGGACACATCTGGACCACCGCATAGCAACATGCGTAGCCCCTGCGTCACGCACAGGGAGAGCAACTGCGCCGTACCCCGTGACAAGACCCCGTCCCGCACCAGATCGGCCAGAGACGGGGCCGCCACCGGCCACTTGGTGCCTCGCACCACCGTGCCCGCGCGGGACCAACTGCCGTGCACCGCTCGCAGGTGGAGTCCGGGCCGCGTGTGAATGTCGGCGAAGGGGGTGCGAGGACCGAATTCGCGACGAGCCAAGCGCTGTACCGCGTCGTCGAGCGCGGCGGCGCATGAAAAGGCCGGCTCGCAGGTTCGCGTAACTCCCGCGCGTTGGACAGTCATGCGAACAGGACCCTGCAACCACAGACCCACGACCTCGGCATCTGCCACGGCTAGGGAAAGCGCGTCGTTTCCTGTGAGCTCCGCGACGAGTCGAGGCGCCAAATCGGCGACCGCGTGCCCGTGACCCGCCCGCACGAGCGCCATGCGCACTTCGGATGCACCGCGCGCACCGGCATCGCGCAGCCCCGCGTACACGAGGTCCACCGAAGCGGCGGTCGGAACGGAGGAGGACGAGAGGTCCGCAGCCGGCGGACCGGGCGCGACGGCATCCAAGCCACCGGACACACCCGCGACCTCAGGCATCGACCCTGGGGTCGGTGCCGCCGACGGGGTCGGTGCCGCCGACGGGGTCGGTGCCGCCACCGGGGTCGGTGCCGCCGACGGTGCCGGTGCCGGTGCCGTCGACGGGGCCGGTGCCGCCGGCGGGGCCGGGGGGGCGGCTGCGACTGGCGTCTCCCGCAAGGGCGCGGGTGGCGGAACGGAGAGATCCGCACCGCCGCCCGCCGACACCTGGTGCACCCGTTCACCGAGCAAGGCCGGCGCCTCGGTGCGACCGCCCTCAAGGATGGGCGGTGGCGCGCATGATTCGGCCGGCTCACCGGTGTTCAATCCGTCCTTCGGCAGCACGGCTCGCATGCCGGGGCCCGGACCGCCCAACATGTCGGGCGGCGCCGTCCGACCGAGCCGATGTCCATCGGCCGAGGCTACCTCCGCGCCGGGAACCTCCGCGCCGGGAACCTCCGACGCGTGTGCGACCACTAACCTGTATTCGCACAGCGCAACCTCGTCGGTGGCGCACACCGGCTGCGGACCTACGATACGCTCGCCGTTGACATAGGTCCCGTTGGTGGACCCCAAGTCCTCCAGCGAGAGGCCCTGCCCCCGGATCACCAATCGGGCGTGTCGGCCGGACACGCCCCGTTCGTTGAGCACGAGATCATTGTCGTCGCCACGCCCGATGCTGATCTCACTGCGGTCGAAGGTGAACAGCTCCCCTTCGTGCCCGGGTCGATGGACGGTAACGTTGAGCGCCATGTCTGGCGCAGCATCGCCCGAGCCGCAGCACGGGCCAAGAGGAGATCGAGCCACCGTGGCGTTGTTTCTCGGGTCCGAGGCCGCCAAAGGCCGGATGCCTCTCGCTTTCCGGGTTTCCCACCCACCCCCGAGAGAAACGCGCATGCACGCGACCAAAGGAGGGGGCGAAGGCGCTCCGCTCCGAGACGTTTGTTCCACGCAGCGAACCTCCACCAACAGCAACACGCGGGCGGCAGCGCGCATTGTCACAGTAGAAGAGCGCCCGATAGCCAGTAGCGTGGAAAGCACGACCACCACGCCGCCCCCCGGATACAAAGCACCGCGTTTTCCCAAAGAGCTCCTCCGTCGTCATCGCAACGGCGAACGCCATCTGGTCGCAACCCAACTCGACGGCGCGGACCTCGAGGACGCGGACCTACGCGAAATCGACCTCTCCGACTCCAGCTTGCGTGAGGCCAATCTACTCAGCGCTGTACTCTCGGACAGCAAGCTCTGCCGCACCAACCTCGCCCACGCCAACCTCGCCGAATCTGACCTGCGGCGGGCAGACCTCAGCGGCGCCGAGCTCATGGAAGCCGACTTGTTCTTCGCTGCGTTGGCCGGTGCCGACCTTTCCAATACCAACTTCGGCTACACGGCCCTGTGCGCCGTGAACCTCGGTCAGGTCCTCGGCCTCGAAACCGCACGCCACAGCTTCCCCTCTTTCTTGTCCCACGACACGCTCGCTGCCTCGGCTGGCCGCCTTCCCGACACGTTTCTGCGCGGCTGTGGGCTTTCCGATTGGGAGATCGAAGCCGCGCGCCTACATGACACCACACTCGGCCGCAACGAGCTGAAGCGCATCCACAAGCGGATGCTCCGCCTCCGCGAGAGCGTACCTCGGCAGTCGAACCCGGTCTTCATCTGCTATGCCAGCCAAGATGAGACGCTCGGCCACCGCATCCACGACGGCCTCCAAGCAAAGGGCGTTCGTTGTTGGCACCACCTACGCGGCGCAGATCCCAGCGCCATCGACCACGACGAACGCATCCGCACGCGACGAAATCCGACCGTGATCTTGCTCCTTTCTACCCACTCGGTCAACGAACCATGGGTCCAAACTGAGCTTGAGTTGGGAAAGGCCCTGAGTAAACTCACCAAGCGCCGCGTCGTCCACACGCTACATTGCGACAATGCTTGGCAAGAACATAGTTGGCCAGAATCGATCCGCGATCAAATCCAAAGAAAATCTATGATCGACTTCTCCCACAGCGACGACGACCCCCTCCTCGCCCGCCAGCTCGATAACCTGATCCAGAAACACAACCTGCTCGCCCGACCCACCGGCACAACGCACCGCTCCATCGACTGAGTCGGGTTGACTGCGCCAGACCATTCCGATAGCAAGGTGGCATGAAACAGGCTCGCCCCCCCACGCCTCATCGCCCTATGTATTCTCCCTCTTATGCTGTCGGTGTGTGACGAAGACCACGGCGACCGCGCAGACGAAGCCGCACGCCACGCGCGCCACAGCTCCCCGGAATGCAGCGATTCCGACGCTTTTGATAGCTCGGATGATCCACCCTGGAAACCACGGGCACGACTCAAGAAAGCGAAGGACGAAAATCCCGACCCGCATATCTTCGAGACCACCCTCACCGCCTCGGAGCACAACATCACCGGGGTGCAGATCGCCTCATGTAAGGGCTGAAAATCGTCTTTACTTGACGTAGTCGGCGGTTTAGGCAGCAGTGGGTAGGGGGGCGGCGATATTGTTTTGCAGTCTTGGCGACGCGCGCTCCCTGAGTCCCTGCGTCCGCATGCGGTCATGTACGAAGGCCTCGAAGAGGTCCCAATGCCCGTTGACTTCGATGCAACGCAGCGCCAGTACGGCTTCGGCACGCTCTTTGATCCACCTCATCCCTCCCTGATCACAGCGTCGACCGATAACGTGCTTCACGGCTCCTTCCACGGCTCCGCTTCCGATCTCCAGGTCGCGCCGTCGCAATGCGCCATACCGAATGTTCAGCAGCCGTGTCTCGAGGTAGCGAATCACAGCAACGAGCCGCTCACGTCGTC
>JAZGFE010000179.1:0-3040 GCA_036479215.1 Nannocystaceae bacterium
GCCGGTGAACACGTCTTTGAACTGCACCATGCCCGCGTTGACAAACATCAACGTCGGGTCGTTCTGCGGGATAAGCGGCGCGCTCTTGACCACCTGATGGTCGCGCTTGCCGTAGAAGTCGAGGAACGCCTTTCTGAGTTCAGCGGTCAACATGTCGATGTCTTAGCAGGATTCTTGAGAAAGCTGATACCCGTTCCCTCCGTCTAAATATGACAAAATCTGTCATATTTAGCGAGTCCGAGGCGCGCGCGGCGCGGAGCGGTTTGGGGTTGGGGGACCCGCGGCCGTAGGCCGTGGGGGAAGGGGGCGCCCAAGCCCCCTTCAGAGCGGGAGGGTGTGGTGGCTAACAGGAATCCGCTGTGGAAGAACCGCACGCCATCGCCCCGTTAGGGGCGTGCGGTTCTGGAGCGCATTGCTGAGACAGCACACTAGTCCTGAAGTAAGCGACGCGGAACCGTGATGCGCGTAGGTGGGCGCTGAGGGCGCGTTTCGCGGGTAGCGATCGTCAACGGCAAGTGAGTCGCGGCTCGGCAGGCGGGGTCGAGTGTGTGCGCGTGCGTGTGCGGGTGGTCGTGGTGGGGTCGTGGTCGTGGTCGTGGTCGTGGTCGTGCGTGGTGGTCGTGCGTGGTGTGCGCCATGCCATGTGTGGTGGCCCTTGTTCGAGGGCGCTGTGCTTGTGAACCCTCGAACAAGGACCACCACACATGGCAGACCAAACGTTTCACTTCACTCACTACAAGCTCGACGCCTACCGCATCGCTCGCGAGCTCGCGGACCTCGTCATCGAGCTCGTCAAACGGGTCCCCAAGGGCCACCACAAGCTGGTCGATCAGATCGTCCGGTCCGCGACGGGAGCCGAAGCGCTCATCGCCGAAGGCGCCAATCGCTACACACCGAAGCAGAAGCGGCAGCGCTTCATCGAGGCCCGAGGCGAAGCAGGCGAGACAGCCGCGCATCTGCAGCGGCTACGCCGTTACGACTTCATCACGGAGCAACAGCTGATGACGAGCCTGAGCCTCGCCGACAGGCTGTGTGCGATGCTCACGGGGCTCATCAAACGGCACTCGTAAAACCGAGGCCAGGGCGCGGCAACGCGCCCTGGCTCTCTTGTTTTTCGACCAAGAAAAACGGAGACCTGTGACTTTGTGAAAAGGAGGCCCGTCTAACGGGGAATCGCGTCGAAACTTTTCTCCGAAAGTCGGCCCTCCAAGTGAAGAAGCGTAAGCCTGCACCGCGTGCCAGTCACGTCAACTTCGGCACCTCGGTTCATCCCGATGATCTTCCGTGGCCCGAGCACTCGGGGCCAGTCGCGCGGATGCCGCGACTGCACGTGGAGACGGAGGAGCGCAGGACGGTGACGCGCTACGGCGGGCTGGCTCTCGCGGAGCAGTTTTGTCGGCGGTTCGGCGTCGCGGCGCTGATCGACGAGCACGTCGAGGTGCTGAAGATCCACCTGCCGTATCACGAGTCCGATCACGTTCTCGCGCAGGCGTTGAATCTCTACGCGGGCGGGACGTGCATCGAGGACATGATGCAGTTGCAACACGACGACGCGGTGCTGCGCATGTTTGGCGCGTGCCGCTTGCCGGACCCGACGACGTCGGGGGACTTTCTTCGGCGCTTCGATCGACACAAGCACCCGGATGCGCTCGCGGGGCTGAGGCGCGTCACCGACGAGCTGCAACAGAAGGTGTGGCGGAAGCTAGCGCGCAAGCAGGACCGCCGCCGCAAGCGCGGGTGGTGCGTCCTCGACATCGATAGCCACATCAAGCCGCTGTATGGCGTGCAGAAAGAAGGAGCCGACTTCTCGTACGACGGCCGCTGGTCGTTCCAGCCGGTGCTAGTATCGATGGCCTCGACCGGCGAGTGCCTCGCCGTGCGCAATCGACCAGGCTGCGCGGACCCGTGCGCGGGGGCCGACGATCTGGTCCGCGACGTCCTCGACAACGTGACCGAGCACTTCGACCGCGTGCTCGTCCGTGGCGACAGCGCCTTCGACAGCCAGGCGTTGCGCGAAGCGATCGAGCATCACGACGGTTACTTCGCCTTCGTGGGACGTGCGCAGCCCGGACGACCCGAGCAGGCGGCAGCGCTGCCCGATTCGGCGTTTCGGCCGTTTCGCACCCGGGCAGCGCGGCAGCGCGACGAGCGTCAGAGCAGGGCCGGGTACAAGCCGCGCCGTAAGAAGCGAAACCGGAAACGCAAACGAGCTCGCGAGCGCGGCTACCGCGAGCTGCGGCTCGTGAAGCAGTGGGTCGCCGAGACGACCTACAAGCCGGAGGGCCAGCCGAACACCTACCGTCTGATCGTGCGTCGCCAGCTCATCGAGAATCACAAGGGCCAGCAGCACCTCTTCGATGCGCATCGCGATCGCTACGTCGTCACCAACCTCCCTGCCAGCGTCAGCGCCGAGGAAGCGATCGACATGACCTACGAACGCTGTGACCAGGAAAACGTGGTCGAGCAAATGGGCAGCGGTCTCGCCGCTTGGCGCATGCCGGTCGCCGAGTTTGACGGCAACGCCGCCTGGCTGGAGATCGCACGGCTTGCGTGGAACATGGCGAAGTGGATCGCGCAGATCGTCTTACCGCCCGAGGTCGTCCGATGGGAGTGGAAGCGGTTTCGCCTTCACTACGTGCTCGTACCCGCGCAGCTCATCAACCGGGCCAGGCAGATGTGGGTCCGCCTCATGGGCGCGCGACCGACGATCGATCCGCTGAAGCTCGCCTTCGACGGCTTGTAACTCGCAGACCACCCGGTCCCTTCGCCGCGTCACGTCACGTGACGCGAGGCGGAGCTGCGTCTTGCCTCTGCAACTTTGGACTACATGGCGTCGAGCTGGCTGTTGGCTCTGAAAACGCCGCTCGCGGCCGCTCTCAAACCGTCGCCACACTCACAAGCGCGTGCCAGCGGCCACGAGCGGCGTTTTCAGAGCCCTCTTGCTCGTGGCTCGCTTCTTTCAGGGCTAGTACGCTGCCATCGGCTATCATGGTGGTGTGAATGTCCTTCGGCTCTGCAAAGCGATCGCGGCGATCGCGAT
>JAZGFE010000180.1:0-25750 GCA_036479215.1 Nannocystaceae bacterium
TTCATCACTAGAAGAAATACCCCTCCCAAAACTACACATCCCTCCACAGTCTCGCTCCACCTCCAAACAAAACATTCCTCCTCCTGACCCCGTCTGCCTCATACACAAAAAATCTGACACCCTCTCATTTTCTGGAGACTCAGGACAAATTGGCGCCCGAAGAAAAGAAAATTCAAGACGAGAACATAGAGCAGGACTTCTTCCCACCATCCCAGATGATGCAAACTGTTCTGATTCCCCTCAAACTCTTCAATACCGAGGGCGTCTCGATCAACAACATCCGAAGAATTCGTTTCGACTTCTTCCGGCCGCTGGAGCGAGATGAGGGCGAGACGGATCGACTGGATGGTGATAGTCTACTATTTATCGACGATATTCAGCTTGTGCCCTGAGCTAAACGTCCGTTTCACCCACCGAACACCGAACACCCCGAACACGACGGTGTGCTTGCTCGTCTCCAGATGGGCACGTGCGCCGCGGTCGGCTGCACACGGGCAGCTCCCGAGGCCAAGCCCGTGTCCAAGGGCGAACGGTCGTCACGGGCGAGCGCGTCACGGTTCATGTCGCAACTTCCTTCGGCCGGCACGACCGTCGACCACTCGCCCGCCAAGTCAATGCATGCTCTGTCTCCGTGTACCCCCGTCTCCCATCACCGCAACTACGTGCCCGCAAGGTCGGTAGCCCGACCTCGATAACGCCGGAGTCCGTTCCAGGCCGACCGTGCGCGGAGCCGGAAGCGGCGCGCGCGGACCATGCCCACCATGCCCACCATCATGCCCACCATCATGCCCACCATGCCCACCATGCCCACCATGCCCACCATGTGAACGGCGATACCCCGCAGATGAACCGCAGGTACGGTTCACCGCTTCCTCGTCCCCCCGTCCGCACAGAACACGAAGAGGACAGGTGGGTAGGCGAACACCCGACGAGAAATCCCGCCCAATCAGAAGGCACACCCACTGCGCTCCATGCTGGTTCTGTCTCTATGCACGGTCATCTGTGGGGCAAAAGGTCCAACCGCGATCGATGACTTCGGGCCTAGCGGTCCTTCGGCAAGCGGCCCTCAACCTCCTGCGCGAAGCCGATCACGTTCACAGCGTCACCCCGGACACGATCTCGTTGAACAAATTGGTCGCACCCGATGGAGGCTAACCGCCCGGACCGCCCGAGCACGCCACGTAGACCACCGGCACCAAGATCCCGAGCCCGATCAACACGCCCCTGCGTCCGATGATGCGCTTGGGGCCGGGCAACATGAACACACCCGAGACCGCTAGGCCGATCAGCAACACGGCGTAGCCATCCGCAATGTAGGTCCAAGCCCGCTTTCCCCGGTTCAAGTGCAGCCAATTGGCGAGTCGAAGCAGCACGCGCGGCCTCTGCCCCTGTTCAATGATGCGGGTCCCGTCTGGCTGGATGAAAACTGTGGATCGATCCAGCGTGATCTCGATAGACCCGTCGGCTGCGCGGTAGACATCACGGGGCGAGCTTGCGATTCCGAGCCGCGCCAGGGCCACAGTCGCAGCCTCGTGGGCATCCCCAGGCACGCGCTCCTCGAGCACGACCTGACGCTCGAAGTTGTTGAAATTCGGATCCCACTCGCCGATATGGTTGACCGCCAACCCAGAGACGGCGTAGACGAGGGTGAGACCGACCGCCACGTAGCCGGCGTCCCGGTGCAGGGCTCGCAAACCGCTGCGCCATCGCTTGGGTCGCGGGGTGGTCAACCGTACCGCTCCTCGCGCCAGGGATCTGCGTGATTGTGGTACCCCCTCGTCTCCCAGTATCCGGGCTGATCACGCGAAGCGAAACGTAAGCCTGTAATGAACTTCGGGCTCTTCCAAAAATACAAGCCGGGGAGAACGGCCCGCACGGGACTGCCGTGGGGCCGCGCCAAAGGCACGCCATCGAGTTCGTAGGCGACCATGTTGTCCGTCGCAAGCGCTTCTCGCAAGATCACGTTCGCGGTGTACCCGTGTGCCGCCTCAAGGATCAAATGCCTCGCCGACCTCTTCACCCCCGCCCGGTCAGCGAGCGCCCGCAACGTGACGCCCTTGAAGCGCGCTCCCAGCACGGACCAGCCCGTGACACAGTGTACGTCGAGTGACCGTAGCTCCGGACCCATACCTACGAGCTCGGCGAAGTCGAGCTCGTACGGACGCTCTACCTCACCGTGAATCCGGAGCTTGAACCGGCGACGCCGCGGATCACCCGGCGTGCCCCCCATCGGTTTCAGCCTGCGGAGCACCTCTTGACCGGGCGGCAAACGACTCCGCCCATCCTTGCGCACCTGGGCCCGAGCTTCACGGGCGACCGTGTCCCCACCCAAGGCATAGATCCCCCCGCCCAGCGCTGTCACAACGCTTCCAGCGCCGGCCTGACGCAAGAAACGTCGGCGTGTCTCCGTGTGTTCGATGTGGTCTCGGAAGTGTTCCCGCAACATGGACTCCACGCGCCATCAGGGTACACCCTGCAGGGTACGCCGCCCGCCGACTACTCGGGCTCGAGCTCGGCTGTAGGCTCGGGCTCGGCTGTGGGCTCGGGCTCGGCTGTGGGCTCGGGCTCGGGCTCGGGCTCGGCTGTGGGCCCCCGCTCCGGCCGGGATCCGGACGTAGCGCGGACGGCAGCGGCTCGGCTCGGCTCGGGGTCGCAGCCTTCGTTTCGCAATCGGTCCGGTGTGCCCCGCGTATCCGGCGTGTTGAGGTTCGCGCCACGCGAGGCGTGGCGCGCCATGGCGAGATCACAAAGCTGGACAATGAGGTCGGTATAGGCCACGCCAGCGTGCTGGATGAGCTTGGGGTACATGCTAACCGTGGTGAAGCCGGGCATCGTGTTGATCTCGTTGAGGTAGATCCCGTTTTCGTTCTCGCGTTCCACCAAAAAGTCGACCCGGGCAAGACCACTGCACCCACAAGCAAGGAACGCCCGCTCGGCAAGGCTCCGGATCCGGCTCGTCGTCTGCGGTGACAAGCCCGCTGGGATGTGCAATCTGGCCACGTCGTTTTCGTACTTAGCAGCGTAGTCGTACCAGATCCCCTCGGGTAGCCCGATCTCGCCAGGGGCGCTGATCAGCCTCCCGCGACCCCCCCTCGCCGTGTCGCTGTTTCCGAGCACCGCGACTTCGATCTCCCGTGCACGGACACCACGTTCGACCACGACAACCTCATCGTAACGTGCTGCCGTCGCCAGTGCGTGAAGCAACTGCTCGCGGCATTCGGCACGGCCGATACCCACAGAGGAGCCTTGATTGGCCGGTTTGACGAAGACAGGGTAGCCAAGCTCACGCTCGGCCCGGTCTCCAAGCGCTTCACAAGCCCGACGCTCGCTTACCTCCCCACGTCCGCAGCGGAACCAGGGAACCTGCGGAATATCGTGCGCAGCCAGGATATGCTTCGACTGGGCCTTGTCCATACACAAGGCGGATGCAAGCACCCCTGACCCCACGTAGGGAATGCCTATGGTTTCGAGCAGGCCCTGGAACGTACCGTCTTCTCCCCAGGGGCCGTGCAACAACGGAAACGCCACGTCGGCCCGCAGCTGGTGAAGATCCGTGATGGGTAGGCCACGCGCCACGACTTCGCTTGGCACCATGTCCGCGTCGCCCTGGTGCCAAGTGCCTGCCCGGTCGATACCGAGAAGACGAGGCGTGAAGCGCTCCCTGTCCACAGCGGCGAGGACCTCTTCGGCGCTGCGAAGGGAAACTTGATGTTCGGAGGAGCGACCACCGAAGACGATCAGGAGAGAGCGCGGTTGCATACGACTGCACGACAACTACCGGACAACCGAGAGCCGCCTCCGCTTGTGTCGCGGGTGCGACACAGACAGTCGATGCGCCAGTCGCAGTCGCTCGGACTACGCGCACAAGGCGCTGACCGGCCGGCAATCGAGCGCCGGTCGCCTAAGACTTGGATCCGGAATGACTGACCGCTGCCGCGCGGCCTTGCGCCTCGCGGGCACGGGCGCGGGCTTTCTTTTTCAACTGGGCGCGACGCTGTCGCATTTTTGGGGTCCGTCGATTGTCGCCGTAGGCCATCGGAAGCTCCTGTCTCTCTTGTCTCTCTATGGGCGCGGAGCATGGAGGAGCGAAGGCCCCAGGTCAAGGGGGCACGTGTAACCGGCAACGGACCGGACAACGGACGCCGCCGAAACAATCGGAACCGACGATTCCCGCGAATCCGCGCTATCGTCCGGCGCGCATGCTCGACATCAAGCTCCTGCGCGAGGACCCGCAACGGATCCGTCGTACCCTTGAGGACCGCCAGGTCCGCTTGTTCCCCGATCTCGCCAATCGAGCACAGTGGGCCGCCGAGAGCACAAAACGGCTCGCGGCCCTGGACCGCAGTTATCTCGACCTACTGGCCGAGGCGGAGGACCTGCGTCGGCGACAAAACGACAACAGCGAGGCGATGAAAGCCGTCGGCGCCCGACCGAAGGGGGAACAGGCGGCGGCTCGCCTCCCGCTCGTGGCGGAGGGACGCGCCATGCGTGAGCGCGCCAAGTTACTGGAGAAAGAGACGGAGCTCGCGCTGCGCGAACGCGATGCAGCTTGGCGCCAGGTTCCCAACTTGACGCATCCCGAGACCCCACGAGGCGACAGTGACGACGACCATAGCGAACTCAAGCGCTGGGGCACGCCCCGAGACTTCGCCAAGGAAAACTTCGTGGCCCGAGATCACCTCCAGATCGCGGAGTCGTTGGACTTGGTCGACTTCGCCTCTGGTGCGAAAGTAGCTGGGCAGAAATTCTACTATCTACGCAACGAAGCCGTTTTTTTGGACCTCGCCCTCCAGCACCACGCTTTGGGCGTGGCGCAAAAGCATGGTTTCACCCTGCACATCACGCCAGATCTCGCGCGAGCCGACATCCTCGACGGGCTCGGCTACAACCCCCGCGGCGAGTCGACGCAGATCTACAGTATCGCAGACAGCGACCTCTGCCTTGTGGGGACCGCGGAGGTCACCTTGGGCGGAATGCTCGCCGACAAGATCCTCGATGAAAAGGATCTTCCCCTGCTCTACGCGGGACTGTCGCACTGCTTCCGCACCGAGGCGGGCTCCCACGGGCAGGAATCGCGTGGGCTGTACCGCGTGCATCAGTTCACCAAAGTCGAGCTGTTCGCGTTTGTACGCGGAGAGCTCAAGGAAAGCGAAGCGATGCATCAGCGCCTGCTCGACATTGAGGAGGAGATCTTCCAAAGCCTCGGCATCCCGTACCGGGTCATGGATATCGCGGCTGGCGACCTCGGCGGCCCCGCCTATAGAAAATTCGATATCGAGGCCTGGATGCCGGGCAGAGGCGATTGGGGGGAGATCACAAGCGCCAGCAATTGCACAGACTACCAGGCTCGGCGTCTGAAGATTCGCTATCAGCCCCACAGCCACGACGGTGGCAAAAAGAAGACCCGCTTCGTGCATATGCTCAACGGCACCGCTGTGGCCACCTCGCGTGCATTACTCGCCATTTTGGAGAACTACCAGCAGGCGGACGGGAGCGTGCGTGTGCCCGAGGTCCTCGTGCCCCTGGTGGGCAAAGAGCGGATCCCGGCGCCGCCGCGCTAGCCCGTGCTAGCCGTGTCGAGCGGAAGCGCCGTGCTGAGGTTGGGCCACCGTGGAGCGCGACGCGAATGTACAGAAAACACGCTGCCGTCCCTGCAGCGCGCCTTGGATCTGGGTGCCGACGGTGTGGAGTGCGACCTACGCATGACCGGCGACGGGCAAGTCGTGCTGTTCCACGATCCCGATCTGAGGCGATTGCTCGGTCGCCCCGACCGCCTCGATCAGACCGTCTGGTCCGAACTGCGACGGCTCCCGCTGCGCGGCGGCGGGCGTGTGGCCCTGCTTGAGGACCTGTTGGCCGTATGGCCCACGGAGGCCTGGCTCAACTTGGAACTCAAATCAGGTGGCCGGGAGATGGTGGCCCGCACCCTCGCCTTAGTGAGCGCGCGACCACGGACCTTCTTGAGCAGCTTCGACCCCGGACTTCTGCGCTTCGCCGACTCGGCCGGCTGGCAAGGAGAACGCTGGCTGATACTCGGACTTCGCAGCGCACCGCATCTTTTCTCCCACGGAGCCGCCTCATTGGGCTGCCAGGGCGTCGTACTGCAAGCGCCCTTATGCGCGCCCAAAAGCGTCGTCCACCGTCGCCAGGCCGGGCTTGGCGTGGCGACGTGGGGAGCACGAAACCGTGCGCACGAGCGGCGCCTCGTCGCCGTCGGTGTGGGTCGCGTCATCACCGACGATCCCCGGGCCGTACTGTGATAGACGCGCCGCAGCCCGCGACCTCTCGAGGGGCAGCGCGTACTAGATAAACCCCAGGTGTTGCGGCGCCGGCCCCCGCGGGGCGGCAATGTCGATGAGCCCTTTCCTCGCGGCATCAAGGGTCTCGTTGACCTTGTGCTGCAAACACAGAGACCCGCACATCTTCTGGGCATTGAACTCCGGGGAGGAGAGGTAGTTCATCACCTCCCAGTACCGGTCGCTGGACCAGATATCCTTGAAGCTCTGTTCACAGATATTGCCGATGTGAAACTTCGCATAGCGTTGGTTGAACAACATACCGCACGGTGCCACCAGCCCCGATCCCGACAACTGAATCATGAACGGTGGTCCGTAGCAGCGCTGGTAGCTGCGCTGTCCCTTGGCCTCGATCTTGGACCATTTGACCACGACCTTATACCCGGGGTCACTGAGGGCCTCGGCCGCACGAAAATCGTCATACAGTTTATTGTAATCTTCATAGTCCACCCCCAACTCACCATCTTCGCTATCGGAGCAGTGCTTGAGCACCAGATAATCGGGCCGCAGGCGCTTGCCCAATCGGGCAAGCGGCAGGATTTGGTCGCCGTAACTCGGCATCACGACCATCTGAAGACCGATGGTCACGTCGAGCCCGCGTCGGCGTTTGATCTCAACCATATCGGCGATGTTTCGACATACGCGATCGAACCATTCTTCCCGAACCCCCATGATCTCGGCATAGCGGGCCCGCTCCCCAGCGGAAATATTGATCCGAATATATGTCAGGTGAGGAAGCAACTCTTCGAGACGACTCCTCGTCAGTGCCAACCCGTTGGTACCGACGGCCATCGAAAGTCCGAGCTCGCTGCCGTACTTCACCACGTCCGCAAATACGGGAGAAATGGTGCTCTCTCCATCTGAGACCAGGGAGATGCCCTTGACCCCTATCTGCGCGCAGTCCTCCAAAAAACTGGACATGACCTCCCCGGAGATCACCTTCCGATCGTTTTCCTGGAGCATGGCGTAGCAAAACTCACAGGCGTAGTTGCAGGCGCGTGTGAGCGCCATATCGATGGTGATCGGGGCGATCCGTTCACCACGCTGCCATGCTCGCACCCGATCGGGGTACCAGGCGATTTTCGTGCCGTCCAAAATGAGATCCGCGTGATCCGTCATGCCTGTCATGGCTGCCCCCTCTCGGTGGTGATGATTGCAAGTCGCCGCAGGGCGTTTTTATCCCGAAGTTCTTCGAAGTAGAGCTCGAGGCGAGGCTCCAATTCATCTTTGAGTCGTCTCTCCACGGCAGTGGCAACACGCGATCTCCCGCTCGCCCCGAGGCCCGTGAGGGAGGCGACAACGCGCACGCTGGACTGGAGTCCCACGAAGGATAGCGTAGCCGGCAACATCGACCGGTCACGACAAAATCCGTCGAACACAGCCGTGATGCGTGCCCGCCTCTGCTCGTCGCTTAGCGCCAGCCATGCGTCACACGGGGCGTGCTCGTAGTCGTTCTGCGAGTCCGAAAGGTCCGCCGCCAGACCATATTTCCTTCGGGCCTCCCGGAGCAGGTCCTGCGCCAAGCCGAAGTCGGGGTCCAGGAATTCCGCGAGCACGACCCCCGAAACGGGGCGGCGGTCCCGATCCCCTCGCAAGATGAGTTCGACCCGCGCGATGCCGTGATCGCTCGCCTCTTGGATCGGGATCCCTGCCACGTTTCCGCACAGTACCGCGAGTATCCCCGCCCTCCCCTCGCTCGCTTCGCCGTCGTATCCCGCCCGCACGATCCGATGGGTCGCGCTGTCGACCTCCAACCACAGCCGAGTCCCCTGAAGCGACGCCTCCACCATTACCGCACGGGAGTCGCAGCTCCCCGCCGGCCTGGGTTGGCGGTACCTCGCCAGATCGGGCAAACAGCGCAGGCTCTCGGCGTACATCGTTGTGTCCACCTCGCCGACACCATCCGACGCGGGAGATCCCTCCCGCCGCCACGCTCCGCCGCGTCGGGTGACCGTACGAGCAGGTGGGGCGACGACCACACCGCTGGACGCGGTGAGGCCGTCCTTAGGCTCGTGTAGATCGCGGACCACCAGCAGCCACCCACTCGGGCCCTCGCGTAGCGACACCGTACCAAACGCGCCCGCCACGTCCTCGAGCCGCCGCGGGTCGAGCTGCGCACGCATCGGACCCGCGATTCGGATGGCGATACTCGATCGACCTGTGCTGGCCACCGCATCGATCATGTTGCCGAGACTGGTGGTGACATCTTCGTCGGGCACCCAGAGCTCGAGCTGGCCAGCCGCCGGCCCGAAGCCGCGCAAACGATTGAGTAAGCCAGCTTGGTAGTCGGCGTACAGCGCCTCGTAGTCGAGCACGTCGTCCGAGCTTTCGGCATGTGGCATGGGAGAGGCGCTCATCGATAGAACCCATTGATCTCGTCGCAGACCAGGTCGATATCGTCTGGACACAGGGAGGGGTGAATCGGCAGTGAGAGAATGCGCTGCGCCTGCCTTTCGACCACCGGAAAGTCGCCGACCCGGTAACCGAGCGAGGCTGCCGCCGGCTGCAGGTGAATCGGACGGGGGTAGTGGACACCGGTGCCGATGCCCTTGCGTTGTAAATGGCTGCGGAGTTCGTCGCGTCTTTCGACCTGGACCACGAAGGTGTGGAAGGTGTGAAATTGCCCGGGCGTGCTGCGTGGGGAAAATACGTGTCGGGCATCCAACTTCTCCCCGTAACGAGTCGCATGGGCCCGGCGCGCAGCGATCACACGATCCACCCGGCCGAGGCGAAACCCCAGTGCGACCGCCTGAACCGGGTCGAGACGCGAGACCGTGCCCCACTCCTCCACCGTGTCCCGATCGCTCATCCCATTGTTGCTCAGCCGGCGGATCCGCGCGGCTACGGTGGCGGAGCGGCAAAAGACAAATCCTGCGTCTCCGACGGCATTGAGGTTCTTCAACGGATGCCCGGAAAAACAGCCCACATCGCCCATGCATCCGGCTCGCTGCGCGCCCAGCCGCGAGCCGTAGGCCTGAGCTGCGTCCTCAATCACACGCAAGCCGTGGCGCGCGGCCAGATCCAGCAAGGCTTCCATCGCCGCACAACGCCCCGTAAGGTGCACTGGCATCAGGGCCTTGGTGACGGGGCCGATCTTTGCCTCCACCGCCGCGGGGTCGATCGTCTGATCCGCGAGCACATCGGCAAAGACGGGCACAGCACCCACGGCAACGATAGCGGCTGCCGAAGACACAAAGGAATTGGGAGCGGTAATCACCTCGTCGCCCGGCCCGATGTCCAGCGCGCGCAGCCCCAGGATCAGGGCATCGGTCCCCGATCCGACGCCCACAACGTGCGGGATGTCGTTCGCTCTCGCCAGGGCCTGTTCGAAGGCACGCACCGTCTCCCCTCCGACCCACTGCCCGGTCGAAAGGGTGCGATCGATCTCCCGCAACAGCTCCTCGCGCTCCTCCCCATATTGGGCGGCAAGATCCACATAAGGGACACGCATGGTCCCCGCGACAACCCCAGCACTCATGCCGCGTAGAACTCTCGCACAGTTGCGATCACGTAATCGACCTGCTCGCGGGTGAGATGCTGATCACAAGGAAATGTGATGATCTCCTGGGCATGCCGGTCGGCCACCGGAAAATCTCCCCCCTGATATCCCAGGAAGGCCAACCCCTCTTGGCGGTAGAGCGGGATAGGGTAGTGAATTTTTGCCTCGATACCTCGCTCAACGCAATATGCCACCAGTTCGTCGCGGCGCTCCGCGAACACAATATACAAGTGGTAGACCCTACGCCGCGCCGGCGGCCGTGGCGGCAGCCGTATGCCCCCGATCTCCGAAAACCCCAGATCGTAGGCCTCTGCGTTGCGGATACGGCGCGCCGTGATGCCCTCTGCATCCCCGATCAGCCAGTTACCGACCACCGCGTGCAGGGTATCGAGACGCGAATTATAGCCAAGACAGGCGATTTCGTCGCGGTTTCGCATGCCGTGATTGCGAATGAGTCGCAGCTTCTCCGCCAACCCGTCGTCGCTGGTCGCCACGATTCCGCCATCCCCCCACACATTGAGATTCTTCAGCGGATGAAGAGAAAACGCGCCGGCGCAGCCCCAGGCTCCCGCCCGCCTCCCGTCGATATCGGCCAGGATCGCCTGGCACGCGTCCTCGACGATGGGCAGATTATAGCGTCGGCCCAACGCGACAAGCGGCCCCATTTCGGTCATATAGCCCGTGTAGTGCACAGGCATCAGGGCCTTTGTGCGCGGCGTGATCGCGGCTTCCACCTGGCCGACATCCATGCAAAATGTGTCGTCGCAGTCCACAAACACTGCACGCGCACCCACCTCATGAATCGCGCCTACAGTCGCGACAAACGTGTTCGCCGCGGTGATCACCTCGTCACCCACACCTATCCCCATCGCGGCGAGCGGTAGCTTGAGTGCGTCCGTTCCCGATCCCACGCCGACCGCATGCCGCACACCAATCATTTCGGCAAAACGCTTTTCGAAGCGCTCCACCGCGACACCGAGGGTGAAATCACCACTTTGTGCGAGCCGCTGGATGTCCGCCAGCAGATCGCCAATATCTGCGAACTGTTGGGGTAGATACGAGTAGCGGACGTGCATCGGGTATCGTCCCCTAGAACGGGCCTTTAAAACTAGGATGTGGGATGTCGAGGGGGAGCCCGTCGCGCTCTTTCTTCAGGCCCCCCGCACAGGCCTCGATCGTCGCCAGTGGGAGTCCCACGAGGGTCCCGATCGCGGTGGCGATGTGCGGGGATCGGGGGTAGTAGGCCTCGGCCAAGCTCGCGCTGCTCGGCGTCGGGTGTGAGGGCAGACCCAGTCTGACCGGCGCGGACTTGAGCGACGACCAAGCGTGCGTACAGACCTGCGAGCTCACTTCGGCACCGATTCCGAATTCCGAATGCCCCGTGTCGACGGTGAGGAGACGGCCGGTCTGGCGCACCGATGCCACAATGGCATCCAGCCGCAGGGGCCGGAGGACGCGGAGGTCGAACAGGTCGACGCCGCATCCATGGGCCCGCAGCGCCCGGGCTGCTTGCAATGCCTCCAAGCTCATATATGAGGTGGACACCACCGTCGCATCACGACCGGCGTGACGACGCCGAGGCCCGTCCAGTGCCAAGGGTGTATAGGAAGGGTCCACGGGTCCCGAGGCGTAGTGCACCCAACGATGCTCGATGACGAGGACGGGGTTTTCGTCCGCGATCGCAGCGATCAGCAGCCCTTTGGCGTCGCCTGCGGTCGAGGGCATGACCACCTTGAGACCCGGCACCTGCGCGAACAAGCCCTCAAGGCTCTGGGAGTGCATAGGCCCCTGGCCCCAGCCACGGCCAATGACCATGCGCACCACAAGGGGAACCTTGTGGCGACCGCCGGAAACATAGTGCGACTTGGCGGCGTTGTTAACCAATTGCTCCATTGCAAGCAATGCAAATTCCACGCGCTGGTGGATCATCAAGGGGCGTTGTCCCCGCATGGCCGCACCCACCCCGATGCCGGTCCACGCGTTCTCGGACACAGGCATCTCCAATATCCGTTTGGGGCCGAAACGCTGAAGCAACCCCACCGTCGTACCAAATATTCCCTTTGGATCCGTAGCGCCCTCGCCCATCACGAAGACGCGGGGATCGGCCTCTAGCGCCTGCGCTGTCGCTTCACAGATCGCCTCGGCCCCCGTACATACCCGGGCCTTAAGGCTCGCACCTCCGCCCTCATTACCCGGTGGTGTCGTCTCTACACATTGTGGCTCACCCAACGGACACCTCCCTCAAGGGGGGTCGATCCTCGGCATAGACATGCTCGAGAACGGTCGCGGGGTCAGGAAACGGAGCCGCTCGAGCGCGAACAAACGCCAGATCGACCTCCGCCTCAATCGCGCACGCCCACGCCCTTTCCTGATCCGCGTTCAGCCGGCCGGACTCCATGAGGCGCCGCCGCATCAACTCCACAGGGCAGCGAGCCTTCCAGCGTGCGACCTCGTGCGGCGGACGATATCCGAGTTCGTCGTCTTCGCTCGGCCCGCAGTGTTCGACATAACGATAGGTCTCGATCACCGCCAAGCTCGGGCCGCCTCCGTGGCGCGCGCGCTCCACCGCCGGGCTGACCGCTTCCTGAACAGCGGTGACCAAGCTGCCATCGACCTGTGAAAAGGGCATGGCGTGGGCATGCGCGAACCGGATCAGCGGCTGGGCCGGCTGACGCTGCTCGATGCCCGTATAGACAGAGTAACGATTATTTTCGAGCACAAACAATACGGGAAGAGCATGGGTCGCCGCGAAATTGAGGGACTCGTGGAAGACGCCCTCTTCCGCCGCGGCATCACCGAGGAACGCCACGCTCACGCACGCCTCACCCCTTTGCTGGCTCGCCAAGGCCGATCCCACTGCGAGGGGAATGTTGCTACCCACAATCGGCACACTGGCGCACATGCCCACAGAATCATCACATAGGTGCATCGATCCGCCGCGGCCGCCGCAACAACCCGTCGCGCGACCGTGCAGCTCGGCGACCATCGCGTCCAAATCGCCGCCCTTTGCTAGATAGTGACCATGACAGCGATGGGTGCTGAACACCAAGTCCTCTGGCGCCAGCACGGAGCACACACCCACCGCGGCGCCCTCCTGGCCGATCGACAGGTGCACGGGGCAGCGCATCTGCTGCTCTGCATACCTCGCCGCGATGCCCCGCTCGATCAGGCGCAGCCGGAGCATCTGGCGAAACAGCTCGCGTTCCCCGCTGCCGTCCGTTACCTTCCTCGATCCTCGGCCTACGTCCATCATGCTCCCCGATGCTACCTCAGGTTGGCTTCCTGCATGGTGCGTATATTGTAGTAATTGGCGTCGTTCATCGCGTTGGGGACGAACCCACGTTCGAAGGCGTGTACCAGATCGCCGATGGCATCGACAACGGAAAACTTGGGTTCGAATCCAAGCTTTCGTCGCATCTTTTCGGAACATACATGGTACGAACGGAGGTCATCCGTGGGCACGGTCTCCAGGCCGACTTCGCCACCCACGGTAGCTTGCACCATTTCGGCCAGTTCCAGCACCGCGTGGTTTTCATATCCGGCGTTATAGACCTCGCCGTTGATTACTTCGCTGGGTGCCTGGAGCAATTTCAGGTACAGCGCGACCATATCTCGGATGTGAATATTCGGGCGCAACTGCGCGCCACCATAGACGCGAATTTTTTTGTGGTAGTAGGCGTGGCTGGTGAGAATGTTGACCACCAGATCGAGGCGAAGCCGCCTCGCGTAGCCGCACACGGTCGACGGCCGCACGATCACCGTCGTCAACCCAGCCCCCCCTTCCTCACGCAGGATATCCTCGCACATCGCCTTATACTTGGAATAGTCTGTCACCGGTGCCAAGGGCAGATCTTCGGTTACCTTTTGTTCGGCTCGCACACCGTACACACTCGAGGATGATGCGTAGATAAATCGATGCACCCCTGCCATTTTTGCCTCGCGCACGAGGGGGCGAAATGCCTCGAAGTTGATCGATCGCCCCAGCTGCGGATCGAGGTCGTAGGAGGGGTCGTTCGAGATACACGCCAGGTGGATCACGGCATCCACCCCCCGCAACGCTTCCCCGCGGACCGCCGGGCTTCGCAGATCCCCACACACCTCTACAAGCCTGTCCCCCCGCAAACCCGCGAAGAGGTCGCGCCCGTAGAGGTAGAGGTCCAACACCCGCACTCTATACCCCTGATCCAACAGCGCGGGTATGAGGGCGGACCCCACGTACCCCGCCCCCCCTGTCACCAGTACGGTCTTGTCGTCGGGTCGGGCCATACCTAGCTCGCTCTCCTTTCGTGATCAGCGCGCCTACCTTCCAAATCTTCAGCCAGCGCCCGTGTGATGAGATGCGTCAAGACACTGTGCGCGCCCTCAACGATTCCGTAATCCATGGACGCCACATGCACCGCATGTTCGCACAACGGTTTGGCCCGTCCGCCATCGAAACCCAACAAACCCACGGTCCTCAACCCCATCTTCCCTGCGCGCTCGAGGGCCGCCACGATATTCGGTGAGTTGCCGCTCGCGGTGATGGCTACCAGCACATCGCCCGCTCGCGCGCGTGAGCGCAACCCCTCCGAAAAAATATGCTCGTAGCCCTCGTCGTTCCCCCAAGCCGTGAGCGACGCGACGTTGTCGACGAGGGAGCACACGCGAAAGCGATCCTGCACGCTTCTCGGTGTGGTTCCCGCAGTGGTCTTTTCCAAGTCGCAAGCGAAGTGGCTGGCAAGGGCAGCGCTGCCACCATTGCCGACCAGAAACACCCAGGCGTTGCGATCGAAGGCATCTAGAAGCAGATCGCAGGTCGCTACGATCTGCTGACGTGGCACATCGTGAATGGCCTGATCGAACGCGCGCAAGTAGGTATCGACGAGGTCTGTGTTCATTGCGAGTTCCCGACTGCGCCCTGGCCCCGGCTATCGAGAAAAGCCGCTCGGGCGTCTGCGAGCCGCTCGGGGGAGTCGATCGCCCACCGGTAGCCGGCGAGGCGCTGTCCGTACAGGCCTCCGAGTCGAGCCAGGTCTGGGAACAGATCCGCCGGGAGATCGATCGTCGACGCGCGCGGAATCGCCTGCAAGAAGGAAGCGCTCAGGACGCAGATCCCGGAAAATGCCCACGACGGACCGAGACTGGAGGGTGGATTCGCCGGTCTCTCGATGAATCGGTCGATCTGCTCCCCTTCGCCGAAATAGGCATAGCTGTTCGAGTCCGCCCTTTGATGGACCAAAATCGTTGCAGCCGCGTGGTTGCAGGCATGAGCGTCCACAAGTTCGGCCAATGGATGGGCGCTCACGATATCTCCGTAGTGCACCAGCAGGCCCTGTCCATCGAGTTCGTCAGCCAGATCGCGCGGCGTGCCCGCTGTGCCAAGGGGCGCGGACTCGTGGCGGTAGTGAATCCTAAGCCCGTAGCGCGAGCCGTTCCCGAGCTGGGCTGGGAATCGCTCCGCTCGGTAGTGGAGATTGACGAACACGTCGTGGATCCCCGCCTCCGAAAGGCGACGCAGGGTATATTCAATGATCGTCGAGTCGCCCAGGCGCAGCAAAGGTTTGGGGCATGCCGCGCAGTGGGCACCAAGACGACGGCCAAAACCGGCGCATAGGATGAGCGCCTTCACGTCGATCGTGCCTCTGGGTAGTCTGGTTGCGAAGCGAGAATCCAAGACGCAGCGCTGCCCAGGTTGTCTAAACGAGCCTCTGGAACCATTTCGTCGGGGAAGGCATCACTGACGATGGGGGGGTCGTCGTGGCGCCCACAGGTGAGAAGGAGAGAGCGGCAGCCGGCGAGCTGCCCCGCTGCGACGTCGCTGAGGCGATCGCCCACCATAAAGCTCACCCTCGGATCGATGCCCCACTCTCGCATGGCCGCCAGCAAGAGTCCGGGACGGGGCTTTCGACACGGGCAGACCACGCGGTAGCGCGCAATGTCGGCATCCGGATGGTGCGGACAATAGTAGAATGCATCGAGACCCTGCCCCCCTCCGGCCACCAAACGCGCCTCGATGTGCCCCTGCAACGCCCTCACTTCGTTCTCGTCGAGGATGCCTCGCGCGACAAGAGCTTGGTTGCTGACACAGACGAGCAGATAGCCGGCAGCCTTGAGACGCGCGAGGGCGGCTGGCACCCCATCGCATAGGCGCACATCCGCCATGCAGGACAGCGGCCCCCGGTCCTCGATCAGAACCCCATCACGATCGAGAAAAACCGCAGGTCTCGCGCCCGACGACCTCACACGCCACCACCGATACAAAGGCGCGGCGCCTCCGTGGGCAGCAAAGACTCGCCGCGACGCACCAGCTCGTCTTTTCGGATCGCCGCACTGTTGCCCACCACCGCGACCGCCTGCGCGCCCGCCAAGTTGCCCAGGAAACTCGCCATGGCCCCCCCAAGCCCCGCAGCCACCGCTACCGACGAGAGCGCGAGAACGGCGTCTCCCGCTCCCACCCGCTCGACGACCTGTTCGGCCAGCGCGGGGCAGCATTCCAAATTTCCGCCTCGCTCGTAGAGCATGCTACCCGCCTTGCCGCGCGTCACCATGACAGCTTGAGCGCCGATTCGAGTCAAGGTTCTCGCCAGCACGCCCTCAAGTGGGCCGTAAGGCTCCCGGGCATCAAGGCGCAGCTCGCCTTCATGCACGCATGCATAATTTGCTCGCGGATAGCGTGAAAGCACATTATACCCGTGATTGTCGGCATTGAGCTGAGTATTGAGGGCAAGGAAGGAAGCTTTTTCAGCGAGGATCGCTATCGTCGGATCGGTGAGCAGGCCATGGCCGTAGTCCGCGACGATGGCCACGTCCACTCGATCTAATACACGCTCCAACACTGCACATAACTCCGTCGCGTCGCGGAGCTGCTCGCTATTGAGTCGATACACGCCCATCATTTTTGCTTGGGTGAGTGCGTCGATATACCGACGTTTCACAATCGTGGGTGAATGAGGCTTGGTGATGAAGGTGGCCCGCACCTCCTGCCGAAGCGCGCCACGTACAAACGACTCACGTCTCTCGGTATCCCCCAGCGCCGAGACCACCTCCACGTGGCCACAAAAATCAGCGAGATGATTGGCGATGGCCAGCACGCCCCCTGCCTGCGTTTCGCAGCGAAGAAAACGCGTGACCAACATGGGCTCTTTCCCCGATTTCCCAATCGCGTCGCAGTATGCGTATTCGTCGACAATGGTCTCCCCAATCACCGCAACTTTTAATTCAGCGATCCGGGACAAGCCGCGCCGAAACTGCGTCCGACCGAGCTCCGACGCGATTCTCGGGCGGGCACTAGGCGGGGCGAGCATGCGGTGGATCTCCTAGATACCGAAACCACGATTCCGTCGCCGCCGAGATGGTGCTGGGGGTCCACACAGGAGCGTCCTTCCAGGTTCGGAGATCGGCGAGCAGGCCCGCTACGCCCTCTTCGATCGTCACCTTGGCGACCCAGCCGAGCGTTTTTCTCAGTTTCTTCGTATCCGCCTGGGTTCGCTGGGGTTCACCGGGGCGAGTGGGAATATGCACGCAGGGTCCCCCGAGCAGCTCAGCTACGCGACGCACGGATACGGGCACGCCCGTCCCGACGTTGAAGACCTCACCCGTGACGTCGGGGAGTCGGGCTCGCGCCACCTTCAAGAAGGCGTCCACCACATCTGTGACGTGGGTGAAGTCTCGACATTGCTCGCCGTCGCCGACCACCGTATATGGCTTTCCCGCGAGTTTTTGGGCCAAGAACACGCCGAACATGGCGCCATAAGACCCTTGGGTCCGGGAACGCGAGCCATAGACGTTGAAGAGTCGAAGGCATGTGGTGGCCAGCGCGTAGACCTGGTGCCAATGGCAAACCGCCTGCTCAGCGAGGTACTTGGTAAGCGCGTAGGGATATGCAGGGCGACAGGGAGCATCCTCCGCGGTGGGGTAGGTCTCCGGGATGCCGTAGCACGACGATGAAGCGGCGTAGATGAAGCGTCCGACACCCTCGCTCCGAGCGGCCTCGAGCGCGAGCACGGTTGCGTCTACGTTGGCCCGCAGGTAGTCGATGGGCCTTTCGATGGAGGGAACGATATCGGCCAAGGCGGCCAGGTGGAACACCGCATCGGCGCCCGAGAAAATTGGACGCAGGTCCGCATCGGCACCGATGGTGACCTCGTGCACCGTGAGCAACTCGTTTCCCTGATGCTGCCGGAGGTTCTCGGGTTTCCCGGTGACGAAGTTGTCGACCACCGCGACTTCGACCCCCACGGCGAGCAGGGCGTCGCAAAGATGGCTGCCGATGAAACCCGCCCCGCCGGTGATGACCACTTTCCGCACACCAGCCTCGTAATGTCCTTTCGGGCGAGCGGGCGGCCCATTTTGGCCCGCAACGCCACGAATTTCGCCGCAACTGGCTGGATAGGTCGATGGCACCGTTGCACCTAGAGGCCGGGTGCATGTCAATGGCACACCTTCTCGCCGCCCACGTGGCGCGCCGCTCTGGCCGACGCTATGAACGCCTCGATGGGCAGGCCGCAACGGATCCTACTGGACTCGGGGACCAATGAACTCGAAATCATCGAGTTTATGCTGGGGAACCAAAGCTTCGCAATCAATGTCGCGAAGGTACGTGAGATCCTACCTCTGGACGACTCGGCGCTCACGCCCACTCCCAGCGCACCTCCAGCGATGCGAGGGATCCTGCGGCTCCGTGACCAAACGTTTCCACTTTTCGACCTCGCAATCGCACTCCACTTGCCACCCACGCGCGGCGAGGGTGCGTCGGTGGTCTTGGTATGTGAATTCAACCGCGAGATCACAGCTTTCCTCGTCAAGGCGGTGCGCCGTATCCATCGAATGTCCTGGGTGGATCTCAAAGCCCTCGATCCTTTCTTGACGCGGCAACGCGCCAAATTCACCGGCGTCTTCAGTATCGACGAGCGCGAGGTGCTGATGCTGGATCTCGAGCACCTCGCCGCGACCATGATGCCGGGGATGCGGATCGAGGCGGCGCCATGCGAACGAACCTCGCAGGCGTCGAGAGCGGACGGGCAGTCGCTCACTTTCCCCCCGCAACCGCCTCCGACAAACGCAAGCGCCGAGCCCACACCATCATCGGGCACCCTGGCGCAGAAACGCAGATTGCGCCATGTGCTGCTTGCGGAGGATTCCGCATTGGTTCGCGAATCGTTGGCCCACGCCTTCCGATCCGCCGGGTACCTGGATCTGCAGCTTTTCGCGGACGGTGGCGCGGCGAAGCGGCACATCGCCGCACTGGACCGGCGACTGCAGCAAAGCGGCGACAACCTGGATACCGCGATCTCGGTTTTGATCACCGACATCGAGATGCCGCAAATGGATGGGCTCGCACTGTGTCGCTGGATGAAGACAGGCCCCCGCACCCAGCGCGTACCGGTGCTGGTCTTCTCGTCGCTCATCGACGAACAAATGGAACGCAAATGCGATCAGGTCGGAGCGGACGCGTACGTCACGAAGCCGAGGGTCGACGCGTTGCTCACCCTCGTAGATGAACACTGCAGCCGCGCAGAAGCGGGGGAGTACGAACCCAAAATCCCCCTCGCGGATCGGCGGTCACATGCGTCGTGAGCATCGTGGCTAGCTCAAGGCGCGCGCAGCTACGGCCGCGCCACCCAGTCGAAGGCCGTACAACATCGTAAGGGCACGCCCGAACGATTTCTGGGCGGCGACTTCGGTGGTGGCACGCATCGCTTCCGTCACGAGTTCGAGGATTCGCGCCACCTCACGAGTCGTCGCGGGGTGCTCCTCGATGGCTTGGGCCGCTTCGCGCAAGAGCTCGGCGACCCCGTAACGTGGGTGAGAATCCATGATTCGGAGTCTACGACGGCAATGAATCCGCGGTCCAGCGAAGAGTGCAACGCGGGTGCACCACCTTCAACTACGCGCTGCAGGGGTCATCGCACGGGCGACCCACAGGCATTTGGCACGGGGGCTCGACTAGCGGGGCAAGTTGATGGTCGGCGTGCCATCACGGCGTGGGCGATAGAGTACCAGCACACGACCCACGACTTGGCACAGCTGGGCTTTGCAACGCTGCGCCACCTCGCCCCCCGCCTCCCCGCGATCACCGGTGAAGCCCTTGCCCAGCTTTATCTTCACCAGCTCGTGTGTCTCGAGCGTTTCGATGATGGCCGACACCACGGCCTCCGTCAGGCCCGCGTGACCCACTTGGACCACGGGTTCGAGACGGTTAGCGAGACCCTTGAGGTACTGCCGCTGGCGCGGCGTCAGATCGTCCAGCACCGCCGGAGGAGTACCGTACCGGGCCAGAGCGTACAAGCGCGCGAGCACCGTAAACGCTTCATCCTCAAGGTATGCTGCGCCCATGCTGCCCATGCTGCCCATGCTGCCCCGTCGTAGTACCCAAGCACACCGCCGCCGGGCTCCCTCGCTACGACGTGGGGCGTACTCGGCCCCGCTGCTCGCGGCAGCCATCCTTTCTTGGAGTTGCAGAGGCGAGCCGCCGCGGCCGCCCGTCGGAGCGGACAAGACTTGGGTGGAGATGGATTTTGACGAGCGAAAATCTCATATGCACACGGTCGTGCAACCCCGGATGAGCGCACAGTTTCAGCGCTTCGACCCGGTACGCTTCGCCGATTTCGCGTGCGAGACCTGCCACGGCGACACGGCGATCGACCGCAGGTACGCGATGCCCAATCCCGACCTTCCGCTCGTCGACGCCTCGGGTATCTACCGCAAACACAGGAAGAAGACCCCGGAGATGGCAGCCTTCATGTGGGAGGAAGTGGAGCCAACGATGGCCGAACTGATCGGCCTGCCCCGCCACGTCGTCCGCCACAAGCGTGGGTTCCATTGCGGGAACTGCCACCCCCGGGTGAAGTGACGATATCAAGCAACGGACCTCGTGTCCGCTGAGCGTCCACCGCGGAGACGTTCTCCAAGCGCGCGCCTCGACTGGCGCCAGCGTACGGGAAACTGTACCCTCCGCGCGTCGACTTCGCTGGCCTCGGTGCCCGAAAGACGAGATCCAAGATGATCGAAGTTGAGCAGCTCACCCGCTACTTCCAAGATTTCCCAGCCCTGCGAGATATCACGGCACGTATCGACGACGGCGAAATCGTAGGTTTTCTGGGTCTCAACGGCGCGGGAAAGACCACGATGTTGCGGATCCTCGCGGGCCTGCTTCCTCCCAGTGCCGGTTGTGTTCGAATCAACGGGGTCGACCTCGACGATGCACCGGCATCGTTTCGCAAGCGCATCGGTTTCCTACCCGACGAACCACCTCTGTATCGCGAGATGCGCGTCCAGGAGTACCTCGTGTGGTGCGGCCAGATCAAAGGTTGCTCACGCCAGCAAGCCCGCGAGAACGTGACTTCGGTGATGCAAACCTGCGGCATCGCAGACGTTGCCGACCACGTGATCGACGAGCTTTCCTTCGGTTTCCGAAAGCGCGTCGGCATCGCACAGGCGATCATGCATCGTCCGCAACTCGTGATCCTTGACGAGCCAATCGGAGGGCTCGACCCGGTGCAGATCGTAGAAATGCGGGACGTGGTGCGCAACCTCAGCCGCGAAAGCACCGTACTCCTCAGTTCACATATCTTGTCTGAGATCACCCAGACCTGCCATCGCATCCTCGTGCTACATCGCGGGAAATTGGTGGCCAGCGGTACAGAGCACGATCTCGCTGGGGACGCGACAGCGGGTATTCAGCTCGACCTCACGCTGCGAACAACGTCCGCCCAACTCGAGCAGACCCTCTCTCGTCTGGCCTACGTCGAGCATCCGACCATCGCTCCTGGCGCGAGCGATGCCGAAATCGATGTGCGCCTGAGCCTCAAAGACGACGCACGCGATCGTCTGGTCGCGGCACTTGTGGGCGACGATATCGGCGTCCTGCGGGTCGAACGTGCCAAAAGTGAACTCGAAACGATCTTCATGAAACTCACCCAAGAGACCCACGTCGCCGACACGGCGCAGTCCGGGCGGGGAGCGGCATGAACGGGCTCCTCCTCGTCGCCCGCCGAGAGCTCGGTTCCTTCACTAATTCTTTGTGGGGCTACGGCATCGTCGCAGCGATCTTGGTCATCGACGGACTACTCTTCAACGCCTTCGCCCTGGGCAACACACCTCGACTCAGCAGCGAGGTCCTTCGTCAGTTCTTCTACTTCTCCTTCGGGACAACGCTGATCGCCTCGGTATTTTTGACCATGCGCGTCGTGGCGGAGGAACGTCAAACCGGCACGATGCAACTGCTCGAATCATCCCCCCTTGAGGAGTGGCAACTTGTTGTGGGCAAATGGCTGTCGGCGATGGGGGTACTCGGTGTGCTGACCCTGCTGACGGCCTATATGCCCGCACTCATCTTCATCAACGGAAAGGTCGCCGTCGGCCACATCGTCGCCGGGTACGTGGGGCTGCTGTTGGTGGGTTCGGCCGCAACGGCCATCGGCACCTTCGGCTCCGCTTTGGCGCGTTCCCAGCTGGTGGCGGCGGTCATCTCCGCCGCCCTGATCACGTTCTTCGTCATCGTGTGGCTACTCGCCAAGATCACCGACCCGCCTTTGGCCACGGTGTTCACCTACCTGGCGTTTTTCGACCAGCACTTTTCCCCCTTCATGAAGGGCCGCATCAACACCGAGGACATCGTGTTCTTCGTCACCACGACCACCGGCTTCCTGCTGCTCGCCACCCGCTGGCTTTCCGCCCGGAGGTGGAGATGAGCCTCTGCGTCCTTCTTTACCTCGCGTCCATGGCGTTCGTGTTCGTGGCCCAGCGTCTACTGAACGGTCATGACCCCTGGCAGGCGTTGATCACCGTCGCCGGTGTCGTGGCACTGGGCGCCGCCATCGGTCTGCGGGTGCGGAGCATGGCAACCGCTACGAGCACAGGGCAACGCCAAGGCCACCGACTCGCCCTACTCGCCCTCACGGGCGCCTGCGCCTCTCTGCTGTTCTATCTTCTGTCCACCGACGCCACCGTGCGGGTGCTCGGCTTGGCAGATGAGGCCGAGAGCCGCTGGATTGGCTCGTGGGGAGCCTTGTGGCCCATCACCTGGTTTGCCAGCTCGGCGGTATTGATGGTCGTGGACCACGCTCTGGTGCGCTCTCCCATACTCATCGCCCCGGCGCGCATCCGTGAGGCCGCCGCACACGGTCTCTTGGCCGCACTCGGCGTCGCCGCATTGTTTCCCATCAACTACGTCGCTACCCAGCACAACAAACAGTGGGATCTCCGCTACTTCAAGACCACCGAGGCGGGCTCTTCCACCCTCGCACTGGTAGAGAACCTCGGCGACCCCATCGCCGTACGTGTGTTTCTCCCGCCGTCGTCGGACTTGGAGCCCGAACTGCGTGGCTACTTCGACGCGTTGGAAGGCCCCACGCTCACCGTGCAGTACCTCGACCAAGCGGCGGAACCCCGACTTTCTAAGGCACTCAGCGTCCGGCAAAACGGACACATCGCGTTCACCACAGGCGATCTGCGACTTGGAGAAGACGCCGACCCGGCGACCGATGCGACCGCCAAGCCCGAGGGTAAAGCGCTGACCCGCACCATCCGGCTCGGTGGTGACTCCCTCGACAAAGCCAGACGCAAGCTCAAGAAGCTGGACGAAGAGGTGCAGAAAATCCTGCGCGAGCTGGGTCAGGGCGAGCGCATCGCCTACGTCACCGAGGGCCATCAAGAACTGGTCTGGAGCGGGCAAGAGCTGCCCCTGCGCAAGATTTCCGGTTTCAAACAGATCCTCGAAATCCTGGGTTTCACCGTGCGCAAGCTCAAGGCGAGCGGCGGGCTGGCCGACGAAGTCCCCGACGACGCGGATCTGGTCGTCGTTCTGGGACCCCGTGACGCCTTCCTCGAGTCCGAGGCCGATGCTCTGGGCCGGTACCTCGATCGCGGCGGAGCCCTCTTCGTGGGGCTCGAGCCCGACTACGAACAGGACAAACGTCCCATCGCCGGCGGCGACGACCCACTCCGTGCACACCTCGCGCGTCGTATGGGCATTCGCATGGCCCCCGGCGTACTCGCCAGCGAGAAATATATTGTCGCCAGGGCCCGCAACAAGAGCGACCGGATGAACGTCGTCACCGATCGTTTCACCAGCCACCCCGCCTCCACCACCCTCGCCCGGATCGGCGGCGCGTTCTTCCTCCCCACCGCCGGGCACTTCGACCTAGCCGACGACGCCCCTGCGGAGACCACTGTCACGATACGGTCGCTGCCCTCGACCTGGGCCGACCTCGATCACGACCTCGAGTACAACGCGGACAAAGGCGAGAAGAAGGCCAGCTACAACGTGGCTGCCGCCAGCACCGCCAAGCACGACAAGGCCAATGTCGACGGCGAGGTCAAGCCGTGGCGCGCGGTCGTGGTGGCCGACGCGTCGTTCGCCTCAGATGGGGCGCTCGGCAATCCACAGAACCAGCAGTTCGTCGTAGATAGCCTCAACTGGCTCATTGGCGTCGAAGCCACGTCTGGCCGTGTCGAAAGCGAAGAAGATATCCGTATCGAGCACAGCCGCGAGGAACAGGCGCTCTGGTTCTACGGCATGGTGTTGGCTGTGCCGGCCGCGATCGTCGGCCTGGGTGCCATGAGGGTCCGTCGACGCCGAAGGGTAAAGAGGCGAGCATGAAACGCACCATCACAGCGTACACAGGGGTCTTGGTGGCCAGCCTCGCACTCGCGTATCTCAGCTGGACGCGCGAGGAGCCGATCGCCGAGGCCAAAGATGTGGTGATCCTGGCGGCGGACGCCAAGTCGATCACCCAAGTCGCATACAAGTCGGACAAAATGGACTTGGTGATGACGCGCAAGTCCGACACCAAGGGCTCGTATCAGTGGGTCGAGCTCACCAAGCAGCGGGCGGCGTCGACGCCTTCCAAGAAAGTTCCGGACGCCAAACCGAAGACGAAAACGGATCCCCACGGCCATCCCGCACAGGATCCACCGCCCGCGCAACCCGACGCCGCGCAACCCGACGCCGCGCAACCCGACGCCGTGCAACCCGACACCTCCGGCGACGCCCCTCCAAAGGCACCCACCGAGCCAGAGGCACCCGCGGAGCCACTTCGACGCGCGTTCACGGGGGGGGTCTCCGCGGAGACGGTGATCGCAGGACTGTCCCCCATGCGTGCTCGCCGGGTGTTCGTCGACGTCGATGCGGCGAGGTTGGCGGACTTCGGCCTGAGCTCCGACGCCGCAGTACTCACTGTCGAACGTGAGGGCCGCGAGCCCGCGCGCTTCGATGTGGGTCACCACCTATTCGGCGGCCGAACCACCTATATGCGCGACCAAAGCGATGGACGCGTCTTCCTGATCGAGGCCAAGCTCATTCGCATCCTGATCGACGGTGACCAGCGCCTCGTCGAGCGTCGCCTCCTCCATGCCGAACCCAAAGACATCGTAGCGATCCGCGTGTCCGCAAATGGTCGCGAAGCCCGATTCGCCCAACGCAACGCGGACGATACCCAAGCGGCCCACTGGACCCGAGATGGCGAGGACGAGCGACACGAGGCCATCGACACCTGGATAAAAAAAGCGCTCAGGCTCCGCGCCACCGAGTTTCTCGACCCCACCATCAGCGAAACACAGGGTCAGCCGAGGTTTGCCATCATCGCCGAATCGCGAGACGGGGAGACCTCGCGGGTGGAGGTCCGTGAACGCACGCTCGAGGGTGCCGACCCTGGCGAGACCCAGTGGCGGGCGGCCTCGGACTTCAGCCACGGCACGGCGAAGATTCGCGAGCATACGGCCTCGGACCTGGCCAGCAACGCGACGACGCTGTTCGGACCGACAGACGCTCCGTGAGCGCCAAGGCATGGCCAAGTCGCTCGAGTACATGAAAACGGTCGATGCCTTCATGCCATTTGTCGAGCGTTCGGGACTGGTCAAGTCGCGTTACAGGTGGGCGGGGAGTGGGCCAGAAAGCGCGAAAGCCGGAGTACGTAAGGCGGGCGACCAGGTCGAGGCAGCCGCGAGAAGGCACCTGGGTCCGGTTCGCGGGGCG
>JAZGFE010000181.1:0-3061 GCA_036479215.1 Nannocystaceae bacterium
TGAGAGAGGACCGCTAGGAGAAGCGATTAGGAAGCTATTTCGGGGCAAGTTTGGGCAGGTCATTCTGCTGGTCCTTCGCTTTCGTGCCGAGCACCGGTACATGCATGAAATCGCTCGTCTCGCGGGAAGATTGTAGTCTGGCATTGCCCCAAAAAAAAATGGCTCCCAAACAGAATCTGTGGGTGGATGATGGCATTGGCGCGAGCGCGTTCAGTGAATCGGTTGCGGTCACTTCTGGCGATCCCGACGCGTGGAGGGTAAGACGGATAAGCTGCAAATCCGACAACCCCCAGTCTACAGAAAACGTGTCGAACCCCATGCCTTAGGCTCAAACAGTGACCGTGCGCAAAAGGCGGCTGCAAGGCGAACCGCATAAGCCGCGATTCCAACGTTCGCCCGACTCCCGCCCGACTCCCAGACGCACCCTTCCCGTCGGACCGTCTCAAGCGTCAGCACCGCATCAGTGTGTGTGTGGATGTCGTCGATAGGCTCGATCTGGTCAGCGAGCCCCAGCTGCCGCGGCGGACGCGCTCGTGCGATCTCTGGTACCTCCGCTGGCAAGCCCAGCGACTCGAGAATCTTCGCCGCCGCATCCCGGTCGGTGATCTCCGCAGTGATCTTCATCCGACCACCACAGTCACCGCACTTCAGAACATCGAGCGCAAATACGCGCTTCATTAAGTCCACCCACGACATCCTCCGAGCCGGCGCCTCACACCTGGCCGCCGCTCCGTTATCTGTGGATGCTCGCCCTGGAGGTCGCCCATCGAACAACTCGGCCGTCCGTGCAAAGGTGATCCCCTTACGTGGGCGCGGCTCCTCTTTCGCGCCGCACTCGGTCTCGCCAACTACGATCGGCACATTCAGCGCGGGTGCCCCCACGCTCGCCTCCCCCGATTTGCGCCGGTCCGCCACCACCTTCGCCCGCAGCTTCGATGCCGGCGCCAGCGCACCGTGATACCGCAGCATATTCGCCTGTGGCGGAGGTACCAGCACGCAAAGCCTCTCAATGAACTCTTCCGGCGTAAACACCATCCCCCGCGTACCGTCACGCCACGGCTTGCGAAACTCGTAGAACAACTTGCCATTGTCGAGCTCGCTGAGTCGTTGCGTCGCGATAGCGGGACGGGCGATGTATCTGCACACGCGTTCTAAACGTTGACGGTCCCGACCCCCTACCGCCACATCGGCGTGCAAAGCGAAACCGCGATACTGAGCACAGCGACGGCTGGCTTGCTCGACCTGCTCGACATCAATCTGGTCGCCAAGCCTTTGGGCGCGTTGCCCGGCATGCGGCCCCGTTGCCACGATTCCGCGAACCGAGGCACCGTACAGCGCGGCGCGAACCGTGACGCTTCCGCAGTCAACGATCGAGACAAACTCCTCGAAGCCCTCAGCCGTGCTCATTTTTAACGAATTCCGTCATCGGATGGTCCTGAATCCGTATTGCACGTCATCGTTGCACAAATTAGACTGATCTCCACTCAGGAGATCGCCATGAGCAAGCAAAGAATCGCCTTCATCACCACGACCGCCGTGTTCACCCTCGCCATGCTGCCTGGCGCCGTCATGGACCTGACGCAGCCGGAAATGGTGGTCCGAGTGATGGAAACACTGGGGATGCCCGTGTACGTGCTGACGCTCGTGGGGATCTGGAAACTGCTAGGGCTGGTGGCGCTCGCCCGACCCCGTTTCCGACGGATCAACGAGTGGGCCTACGCCGGGTTCTTCTTCGATCTCACGGGTGCCGCGTTCCTCCACGGAGCCGCCGGGGACACAGCTGGCGTGCCGGTGCCGCTCATCATGCTGGTGCTCCTGGTGGCCTCGTATGTACTGCGCGGCCGGGTTGATCGGGCGACGTCGGTCGGCGATGAGCGAATGGGGTGATGCGGACCGGAGGCGCCTACGTTCGCCTGAGCCTGCCCCGTAGCTCGTAGAAGCGACGGCTCTCGTGGCGCTCCTCGCTGGAATTCACCCCGCGGGTCGGGGCGAGCTTTCCAGCAGCGCGAGGTTCTTCGGCGAGTCTTTGCCGTTCCACTGTGGGTGATCCGAGTCCACGTTTCCACCCGCGTCGATCCCGAGATGTGCGCGCACGTCCGCGATCGGCCGATCGACCTGGGCCCAAAAGTCCCAGTTCTGAGCCAGCAGGTCTTCTCGAACCCGTGCACCTCGGGCGAACTCGCTGAAAAACATTTCGGGATCGAACAAGCCGCGTGTGGGGGGAACCGAGGGGTCGAGCGACATGCCCACATGGGCTTGGAGCATCATGGTGACCAGAAAGTCGGCTGTGAGGCATTTCGACGACCCGCACTCGAAGGGAAGAACGAGAAACTCCCCCTCGTAGCTCGTGTCGCAGCCGGCGAGTACATGGTGTGCGTCGTGAGGCCCGATCTGCTCATAGGGGTAGGCGCCGAAGCGGCCTGCGGGCTTCATCTCGTTTTGCACATAGAACTGCCACAGCTGATGTCCGAAGGTGTGTGCGGGGAGATCGGCGAGCGCATCGTAGCGGCGCCCGATGCCTCGGTCGCGCAGCCCCAGGTATGCGCCCAGGAGCTGGCCGATGCCGCGAAGCATTCCGACGTGGAACACGCGGGGGTACATGCGACGGAAGATTCGAAACTTGGGGGCGAAGCGCTCACGCTGGGCGAGGTCCATGACATCCCGAACCAGGTCCACATTGTGATCGAGGGCGGTCAAGAGGTCGAGCAATGTGCGAAGCTTCTCCTCTTGGAGTTCGCCGTCTACGATCGGGAGCAAGCACCAGATCGTAGACACGGACTCGAGAGTCACGTCGTCCGCGCCCCGCACGAAATCAGCCAGATCCTGTGCGCTCGGGGCGAGTGGGGAGAGTGCGCGCAGATCGATCTGCGTCGGCAGAAGATGATGCTGCATGGCCTCAAGCGTGGCCTGTTCGAGCGGGAGCAGGCCGTAGCGGGAGGGTGTCAGATTTTTTGTGTATGAGGCAGACGGGGTCAGGAGGAGGAATGTTTTGTTTAGAGGTGGAGCGAGGCTGTGGAGGGATGTGTAGTTTTGGGAGGGGTATTTCTTCTAGTTATGAACT